>DASPMU010000109.1:0-8764 GCA_035626895.1 Alphaproteobacteria bacterium | reverse complement strand
TGAAATTATTATATCTGTAGACTTTTCCATCTGTTGATATGCCGTTTGACGAGTCTGTTGCAGTAAGTCCTGGAGCAGTTATTTCAAGATTCAAGTGCAGCGGGATAGTTGGATGGATGTTTGTGAAATTCAATACGTAATAGCTTTTGTTTGATGGATAATTTGTCTTGTTAGGACTTAGCGAATCAGTAATGTTGTACGCAGTAAGCACACTTATGCTTATGTCAGTTATATTTCTGTATATCGTATCATTGTATGTCGTGAAGGAATATTCTGCCGTCCAGTTCTTTGGCTCGCAATCAAAATTAGTTATTGTGAAAGTATAGTTTATTGTTTCATTAGGCTGGATTCGTTGTTTGAATGATACTTCGTTGCTGTTTATCGTCCCGCCTTCAGCGAGCGTTACGAAAGTGTTTGGAGGGAATGTTTCTTTGTATGTGAAGTTCGTTGCAACTGCGCCTTCGTTGTAAACGCTTAGAGGGATAGTTATCAATTGGCCGCAGTATGTCTCCATCGTCATATTTCTTGTTATATCGATTAGAGTAGTTGGTGGAGGAAGAGTCTCAACGCTAATACTGATCATCGATAATATATTCCCGTCCTGAAAGGTCAATGGATTGTCAAGATCAAGATAGTGTTCAATAAAGCAATATTTGTATAAGTAGCTTGATTCGCAGGAATTATTGAATACATAGACTGATCCGTCAGGATCGCCGACTATTGCTATTTTCTTATATCTCTCTTCTTTTATTTCAGTATCGTTATCAAAATAAGTGTAAGGATTAAGACCATAGATCCTGTATGTTATCCCGACATCGGTTGTAAAGTTCTGGCCGTGGAATAGTTTTCCGCCGTAGATTACTGCTGCTTCTGTTTGCACAGCTAAAGCTATAGCTAGAATAAGAAATATTGCTAAAAATTTCCACCTCATAGATTAATTTCTGTTCAAGGTTATATAAAAATTTACTGGATATTACTGTTCGTCTTTATGATAAAGGTCGGTTATCAGAACAATATTCTCGGATTTTGAGTAAATATATTCGAGCCTGTAAGGAGAAATGTAGAGCTCTCTTGTTCTTTTCGCTCAAAACGCATAGGTTTTCCAAATTCTGGATCCGATTCTAATTTAGAAATTTGTTTCAACACTTTTTCCTTCATCAAACTATCTTTTAGTTTAGAAAGAATTTTCTTGAATTGTTCTTCAAATCGTATGTCTACCATTTTCTGGCTTCTTCCATGAATTCTTCAAAGCTCATAGTAATATACTTTCCTTTTCCCTGTTCATATCGTTCTACAGCCGCATCTGCTCTTCTAGCTCTTTCTATATCCTTCAATAGTTTTGAATCCGCCGCTACTTTTTTTAAGATTAGCTGGTCTTTCTGCTTTATCACGAGCAATTTATCTCCTTCTTTCAAGTCCTTTCTCATTTCTTGAGGTATTACTATTTGTCCTTTTGAACTCATTTTTGTTATTGCAATATCCATTAATCATCACCTTTGGTAAGATCAGTCTTACCGTTATTTAAATTTTGTGATGATATTAAGATTAAGTTTGAAGTTTTTTAATAGTTGCTAAAGAATTTCCGAAAAGTTTGCGATCAAGAAAAGAATGAGTTGAATAGAATTTGTTTAGAAAATTAAGAGAAAAATAAAAGAAAAAAAGTTTTTACTTCAAGATCATTTCAAGGTTTAACTTGAAACTTTCTTTACAGACAAGCTGTTCAAGTTAGTAGTTACTACTTCTAACTCTGCACCATCAAATGCGTAGTCGTCGTAGTTAGCAAGTACTCTGGATGCTCCCTGAGTGTCCTTACCACTGTAACCTGCAACTAACAATGCGTTCTGAGAGTCGTACAATTTGATAATTGCCTTTCCTTCAGAGAATCCTTCAGCACATGATGGGTTGTTACCCATTAATTCTGCTGCGATTGTGTTAGCACATGGTCCACCTACAACGATGTATGGCTTGCTTCCTAAGTCTGCTTCTGAGTCAAGTATAGCTAGACCAACTGCGATTGGGTTTAATGCAACTGCACCGCCTGATGATCCGCTGCTTACTGTTACTTCAGATGCTACTGGCAACAAGAACGCATCGTATGCAACTTCTGCTGCTGGTATGAATACTTTTGCCCAAGAGTTTTCATCTTCATCCATCTCTATGTATGTTCCAAAGCCAGTTAAGTAGTAGCTTACGTCGTCATTATCTCCTAGCTCGGATCCAACTTGTGAAGTAGATATTCCTGTTATATCGTATTCAGAGTCTGTAGTATCCCAAGTGAAAGTGAGATTAAATGCCACTGGTGTGGAAGTCTCATCATCATCGTCTACATCCTCGGAAATCTTGAAAGTAGTGTTAACTACACCGCTGACCTGTGCACCACTTATACCGCTTGCTGCAGTAGTTCCGTTAGTTGCGTTAGGTATCAAGAACTCCAATTTAGCTCCAGCTCCAGTATATATTGTGTATACTGTGCTTGCCGCTGCTCCACCAATGCTTGTAGAGAAGGTTACATGATCTGCGTCTGAACCGTTCTTTGCATATAATCCGATATCACTTGATATTGGGCTAGTTGATGAACTCACAGTGTATTCCTTGTTGTGTGACAAGTCTGAGATTACAACTTCGAAGTCATCATCTGCAGTTGTATTACCATCATCGATAGACTCAATCTGCAATACGTGAGTTGCATAGTTGTCTTCTGCAGTTCCATCGTTCCAGAAGAATATTTTATCCTCGCCTACATTCGTAAGAGTGGATGCATTCCATATATCTTCCTGAGTTGCTGCATTGTCAAATAGTTCAACAGTTACAGAGTCAGATGATTCCCTAGGCATAAACTCTAAACTCAATGTGTCTCCACTTCGAGTAACAGCCAATTCTTCCTTACCTTCTGATAAGTCTTCAGATCCTACGAATTCGAATTTGAATGCTCCGAATACTGGATCAACGTATGCCTCTCCTGGCAGGATGAACTTTACTTCATCTTCAGCTGCTGCTGGGTATACTTGGAATGATATTACATCAATGTCAGCCCAATTGCTTGCGTTCTTAGTGTATGTTGCAGTTACTTCGTCTAGCTCTACGCCGTTCTTAGTAACAGTTCCATCTTCATCAAGCTCTAACTTGTTAGATCCTACGAATAATTGAACGGATACGTCATCTCCACCAATGTTGGATACAAATACATTCTTGATGTATACTGGTAATCCGCTTAGTGTCTTTGAGTCTCCTTCTTCAACAGTTGTAGTGTCGCCGTTTACTCTTAAGATTGCAGTTGAATCATCTGAGTTTCCTCCTAGAACTTCTAGAGTGTATTCTTCACCCTGATAAGTTACTGTCTCAGTTGCGCCTTTTCCAACAACTACTGTGTTTTCTGAACCGAATAATGTTAAAATGTCTTCATCATTTGCATTATCTGGGTCGAATGTGTATGAAGTTCCGAATAATTCGATAGTCTCTGACTCAACGAAGTCTTCTGCGCCCCATAGATCCTGGAAATCAATAGTCAATGTGTAGAACAAGTCATTTCCATTGTCTAAGTCAAAGTATACTACTGGTGCTTCATATCCTTCATCCTGTAAGTCGCTATCAATTAATGCTGCAACTACTGGACCTGCTGTTCCAACAGATAACTCAACATCATATTCATACTCAGTACCATCATCTGCTTCTATTAATCCTGAAGCTAATAAGTCAGGCAATTCAGAGTCGTCTAAAGTAGTGATTCCTACATCATCTAAGCTTCCGCCTAAGATTAAGTTCTCATTTTCCTGGAACTTGTAGCCATCAACAGAAGTTGCTACTGATGATGAGCCGCTGGATCCTGATACGGAAACTGCTGCTGATCTCTGTAAGCTTGCTGCGATATCTAATGCGCCAACAGTATCGATTGATGCTGCCTTTTCACCGATAACGATCTTACCTACAAATACTCCATCCTTAACGAATGGTGATGGGTAATCACTCAAATCTGCTGCTAAAGCACTAAATGCAGTACCAGCCAACATTGTAGTACCTAAACCCAATGCCACTATTTTCTTTATTGTTTTATTCATTTTTACAAACACCTCCATGTTTGCGTTCTAATATAAGTCTGTGTAAAGACTTGGTTGCTTTTCATAACATTTATTAGGCAAAGAATCACTCATACAAAGAGCAATCACACTCACCATTCTAATATGTAATTAAGCTTAACTATATGTTAAACAAGGAACTTTATAAACTTTTTGGTGACCCCTAATAGCCTAAAATCATACCTAGCCTCAAAACGTCTAAAAAGCCTAAATTCATCATTTATAGACAGTCATAACTGAAAAGTGAAGAATTTCTAGAATAATCCTAAAGAGCTAAAATCTATACCAATTGTGTTTAATTTGTAACCAATAATAATTACAAACATTCAAAAAACGTAAAATTTATAATTTCAAAAATTTATTGAAATTTTGATGAACAAAATCTACAAAGAATTCTACAAAAATAAACTTTTTACAATTGATGATGCAAAAAAAATCATAAAAAATTATCAAGTTCTAAGAAATAATTTAACCAGATTGCACAAACAAAAACTAATAAAAAAACTCAAAGGAGGCCTATATTATATAGCTCCTTTGGATAATGATGACTTCCAGCCTGACCCAATCCATGTAGCATCAAGGATGAAAGAAGACTCAATAATAACAGGCATCACAGCATTGAAAGTTCTTCAGCTAACAAACCAAGATAGCAGCGTACTATATATAGTATCAAAGCATCAATCCAAAGACAGGATAGACAAATACACATACAAGATCATCAAAGGCCAGCAAAGCTTCGGAACAACCAAAGCGCAATATCAAACCCCTTACGGCACAATTGAGCTCAAAATAACAGACATTGAAAGAACACTAATAGAATGTATAAGAACAAGAAGCATAAAGGCAATTGATCTAATCAACATAATAAGAGCAAAGCAGCCGCAAGTTGATCCTAAGAAAATCCTGACATACCTAGAAAAATATAACATGGGCATACTATATAATAAAGTAGGCCTGCTGCTTGAAGTATGCTCATCTCAATTGCATCTTGATCCATCAGATATAGATAAGATCAGAAAGAAGCTATCGAAGAAAATCTATTATTACAAAGAGCCAGGCTTAAGGTTAATCAGGCCAAGATATTTCTATAACAAAGAATGGAATATAATGCTTCCAGAACAATTGCATAATCTAGTACAATCTTTGAAGCCACAAGTACAGTGAAGCGCAATAATTACGGAATTCTTGAAGAAATAATTATTAAGAAAATAAAAATAATAAAAATGCCGTTTACCGAAAACGGAAGCATACACTTACGATGAAATATAATGAGTAGTTGCTGAGGGGCCTTTGGGACTCTCTGATGAGACCGTAGTTATATTGAGTAGTGTATGCGCCCAAAATGTATTTAACCGCCCAAGAAGAACGGTTGTCTTAAGGGATCTGTTTACGATACTCTGTGAAGCTCGCCTTGTTATTCACGCTTAGAATATTAGATAAGCATTGAACTATAAAAATGTTTCTAGAACAATCAAAAATACATTACATTTAAATAACAAATAAATTTTCGATTATAAAGCATTTACTCGCGGGGATACCAAAGTGGTCAAATGGGGCAGGCTTAGGACCTGTTTGCTTAGTGCATTCGAGGGTTCGAATCCTTCTCCCCGCATTTTTTAAATAAAAAATGCAGTAAAAGCATTAAGGAGGACATAAAGTCCTCCGAATTTACTGGTAATAATTTATTAAAATACGGGGGCAAAAAAAATGGCAAACGAATACGTTATTTCTGGAACTGGAAAAAATAAAGATTTAGCATTAGAAGATTTAACAAAAAGCATTGAGAAAGCAAATAAGAAGCTTGAAGATAAAACAATCGCGTCACTAGGCAGCCCAAAGGATTCCAAATATACTGTTGATTGCGCTGTAGAAGGAAGCATCGCGCCTGATTTCAATAAAGCATTGCAGAAATCATACGATAGCTCAAAGAGCTTTGAAGATGCTGAAGCGATCGCGCAGAAAGGATACGGAAAAATAGAGTTCACAATCAAATCTTATACTGTAAACAATACATATTCGCTAAAGGACAAGCAAGCTGAAGTATTAAATCCTGTCAAGTCAACTCCAGCAGGAGAATTTGGCGATTATAATAACGGCCTTGAGAGAAAAATCTTAAGGAGATAAATTTATTTTATTTCTAGTGAGTTAGGGACAGATAAATGGAATTCCCTGAAGAATCAGTTGCATTGGCAAAAGAAATCGCAGGCAAGTATCGCCTAAGACAGTCAACGCATAAAGGCCTTGCAAAGATGCTCTATAAAAATGCATTTCTCGAAATACAATATGGTTTTGATGAAGCTATAAAAACTGGAAAAGTAGCATCCTATCTTCATGAAGTAAAGAGCATGTGCGACTGCGATTCAATGGCAGGCATACAGTATCTTGTTGCAAAAGAACTAGGGTTCGAGCCTGAAATATATTCTGCGTATGGAATGAGGCAAATAAATCTTGGCCAGAACCTTGAAGATGCAAAATCAGGAAGCCATACATTCATACTGATAAATCTTCATGGAAAAAAAGTAATAGTTGATCCATTCTATGTAACTTATGGAGAAGTCAAGTTTGAAAATGCAAACACAATGAGAATAGTCAACAATGCAGCAAGCCATGCAGAAAAAGTAATAAGAGCATGCGACAGTTTGGTGAAGCTCACAAAAGAAGAATATCTCCAAAGATTTGAAAACACGAGAGCCAAAGGAGGAAGAGAGGCTCTTAGCGTTGGAAGAAGAATCAGTTCGAACGGATACAACGTGACTCTTAATTTTAACGAAAATGAAAATACGTTGACATCGTTCATAACACTAAATCTTATAAAAAATCTATTGCATGACAATAATTACTCAACTCATGCAGTCCATGCGTTGATTGCAAATGTAAGTGATGATGGAAAATGGCATTCCGAAGACGGAAAACTATCTTTGTTTTATTCCTCAAATAGCGTCTGGGCTTTTGAAAATTTCAAAAATCAGCACATAAGAACAGATATACCCATGCCATTAGTGAAAGAATATTTGAGTAATATGGAAACAGCAAATTCCGCTACAGGCAAAAAATCCCGCCTTGCAGATCTTGAGATACATAACGTAAGGAAGTATCTTTATGATCTGGGAATAGATTTTACAGGAGAATTGATTGCTAATTCAAAATTTGATAACAAAATAGACAGAAAAAAGCACGCTGAATTAATGAGCAAGCTTCAGGAATGCCTGCCAAAATCAGAAAATCCAAATATAATGCCGTATATCGTAAGAGATGCAGCATATTTTACAGAATGCCAAAAAAGAAGATCAGAAAAAAATCCTGAATGGTTCGTCTATTCAGAAAAAGAAAGAAATGCTCTTGAAGACGAATACATTGAAAAAATACGTGATGAAGGAACAAAGACGGGAATACTTTTGACAAATACTACTCTTGCAAGCGCAGGACTTCTAAAAAATAAAAAGCTTCATTCAGAAAACATAGATATATTCTTAAATAATGAAACACAGACGACAACATATAAAATAATTTTATCGCAGCGAAAGAAAGAAAGGCATCAATATGATAGTGCGCTTGATTTCTCACTATACCAAAAAGACCATCCTCTGGGAACATTAAAGATATCAGAAGAAGAATTGAGAAAATACTACATGGCAGAAATGCATGTCGGACTTCTAAGAACAATAGATTACATCGAAGCACTAGAGCTTAAGGGCAAGCGACGCGGACTTGAAAAGCTTCTTAAGAAATAATTCGCGTAAAATTCTAAATATATAGGGCATATAGGCAACTATTAAGTATATGTTTTCCTTATTGATTTTTATGGCTAAAGATAAAACTACTTGGGAAATCCGAATGCCTAAATTTTCTCAATTAAAATCAGACCTCGATGTAGATGTATTAATTATCGGTGGAGGAATTACTGGAATAATTTGCGCCTATCTTCTTTCAAAAGAAAAACTAAAAGTTGCGCTCATAGAAAAAAACAGATTATGCAGCGGCGCTACAGTTGCGACCACAGCATTTCTAACTCGGATAATCGACACTGATTTGAGAAAGCTTGTAAAAATGTATGGATATTCTCAGACGGAAGATCTTATCAAAGCACATCAATACGCCATAGATCAATTCGAAAATATAATCAAGAAAAACAAAATAGATTGCGAGTTTATGAGGTGCCCGAATTATTCTTATGCAATCGATGAAAAATCTGCAATGGACTTGATCGAAGAAAACAGGATAGCCAGAAGCTTTGGCATTAAGACAGAATTTTCTAGAAGCCTGGAGCTGGGCTTTGATAACTATGGATATATTAAGATAGAGAATCAGGCAAAGTTTCATCCATTGAAATTTCTTTCATCTCTTGCAAAAATAGCTAAAGACAATGGAGTAATGATATTTGAAAATACTGAAGCCAAGGAAATCCAGGATAAGTATAAGATAATAACTAACAGGGGAGAAATAAGCGCAAGAAAAATAATCATTGCAACATACGCGCCATTCGACAATAAGATATATTTCAAGAAGGCATTCTATGATTCGTATATTATTGAAGCAAAAATTCCTAAGGGCATGATCCCTGAGGGAATATATGAAGATACAATGGACCCTTATCACTATTTCAGGATCGATCCTCAAGGAAAGCACGATCGCATGATTATTGGCGGCGAAGATCACAGATCAGACATTCCAGTATCAGATTCTAAAAGTTT
>DASPMU010000108.1:0-58711 GCA_035626895.1 Alphaproteobacteria bacterium | reverse complement strand
AAGTTTATTTATATAGAAAATATCCATAAAATATAAAATTTTTTGATACTATATAATATATGGTATGATGATGTAATAATATTCATAAAATTTAAATAAAAATATGAAAATACTATAATGTGGTAAAAAATTATATCCACAAAACCCTTGCAGGGATTTTGCTTGCTGGGAGCTTGATGTTCAGCAATGAATCATATTCTCAATTTACCAGATCGGACTATTCGACCTATACTCCTCCCGTATATGATGTTTTTCCTTCAAGATTTGATAAAAGACTCGAGAAAGAAAAGAAAACTAATAAAACAAGCAATAAAAAAGATAAATATGCTTTGTTAATTGCGGGAGAAAATGATGAACGCTTTATGCGAGATATTAGTCTCATATATCAGATTCTCTTGGAATTGGATTTTAAAAAAGAAAATATATACATACTTGATGAATATGGCCGGGAAAATTTAATCTATCCGTCTGATACAACGGCAACAAGAGAAAATATTAAAAAAATTCTTTCCCATTTGGAAACAAAGATAGATTCAAATGATATTTTTCTAACCCACATAACTACCCACGGAGCAAAAATTTTAGATACAAGAAAAGATTCTACTGAAGAGCAGACTCAGAAAAAACAGTCAGTTTATGATGTAATTAGATCAGAACATCAAGATTTAATGTGGAATTATCTTCGCCCACTGCTTCCGGAGGAATTTGAATTTTTGACAGCTCTTAAGATACCTGGAGTGAATTATAATTACAAAGATTATTTTACTGAATTAGAATTTGAAGAATCATATTCTAAAATCAAGCCCGGGCTTGGAATATTCACTACGGGGGCATGCTATGGGGCAGCTTTTGCAAAAATCATTGCAAATAAGAAAAATTTTGTAGGAATAGCTTCATCAAAAATAGATCAAGAAGCAACAATCAAGAACACGGAATCTTTTCCGAGATATTTATATGGAGCATTTCGTAATATTGAAGAAGCAGATACTGATAAGAACAATAAAATTTCAATAGATGAAATTTTTGAATATGCCAAGAAAAAACAATATTCTGTTGTTGAGGGTATTGATGATCCGATGATTTTCCCAAATAATGGTTTGCGCACAAACAATCTTTTTCTTAAATGAATTATCAATTATTTCTTTAATCCTAACACCTTATACCAAAGCTTATGTGTCTTATCCTCTGCAAAATTCAGATTCAAAGCCATGTATATATCACTTTTGACATAATCTTCTGCGTCCATTATTGTGGCTGGATATTTATCTGAATGTTGTTTCACGTCTTCAACAAAGCCTTTATAGAAATCTTTTGCCTCAGCCTTATTTTTTATTGTCTGTATTGCATAAACTGAAATATCTCCATTAATCGAGCCAGTCTTGTCATGTCCCAGTCTTGCTTCAAGCTGCAAGTATTTATTTCCGCCGGTAGCCTTTATCTCTTTTTCTTTGGTTATTCTTTCTCTCATATCTTTAAAGAGTGTATTCCAACCCTTGATGGTTTTCATTTCAGCCATTATTGATTTCAAGCATTCGAGATTAAAAAGATTCTTTTTTCGAAGGTTCGTAGCTGGCGCTGCCTGTTTCTTTGCAAATTCGAAAACTATATAAAAAAGGTTTATGGGTTCTACTTGAAAAGGGTGAAATGAGGTAATTTTATGTCAGGTGATAGCATGGAAAAGAAAGGTGTACAAGTAATAATATACGATAACAACGGAGAATTATACTTCTTAATATTGAGGAGAATAGAAGGCTGGAGAGGCTGGGAATTCCCTAAAACATTGATCCGCGATGGCGAAACTGAAGAACAGGCAGTTGCAAGATTAATGGATGATCAAGTAGGAATTGCAAAGTCCAAGATGGTTAGAAAACTAAACAGCACGCAGGCATTCCAGGACGGACAGGATACTCACGTATTCCAATTCTATGTAATTAATGCTTCAATGAATATTCCAGTAAAGCATTATGCTGATCAGAAGAAGCACGACAATTATCTATGGGCTGCTTTAGACAACATCAAGAGCAAATTGACATGGGAGCCTGAAAAGGTTGCATTGAAAGAATCTCTCGACGTAATCAAGCAAGTAGAAGGATTGTAATTTCTTAATAAGAATAATCAGGGTCGTCGAGAATTGAATAACCTTTAGTGTATGTCTTGATTGTTACTTTTTTTCCTGTTCTTTTAGCGTATAATTCTGCATATTTCTGAGCTTCTTCAAGATAGTTCTCTTTTACAATCAATCCAGATCCATCTTCTTCTGTAAATTCTCCTATTTTTGCCTTAACAAAAGAATTTTCCTTTCTTATTTCTTTTGGATAATCTGACTTGATTCTTGTAAACTCTCTATTTGAATTCATATACCAATGTTCATCAAATATAGTATCGTTGTCTGCAGTTACATCCGGTCCGAAAACTTTTCCTACTAGGTGATTTACCATGTCGATAGTTGTATCAAATTGATTAAAAATTAATTTTATATTGGCTGGCTTGCCATATTTCTGTTCATAAAACTGTGAATATTTTTTTGCTTCATATTCGTATGATTCATGAATTTCAATTTCTGATCCATCTTGATTTTTAAATTGTCCTGCAACATTTAGACTATATGTCCATGAAAATATTTTTCTTTCCCTGGCAATATTTTTTAAGGCATTTATCTCATTCCATTTAAGCCCATTTCTTGTTTCTTCTAAATCATAATTGCCTAAAAATTTCCTTCCGAAAGCGCCTGTAACTAATTCATTTATTTGCGCAATTTTATCGTCTAGTGTTATTGTTTGCTTATTATTCATTTTTTCTCCGTTAGTCTGAATATTTTGGAACCGATTAAACTAGGATAATTCTCTTTATCAAATGTTTCTATATATACATCAATGCCTATTTTTTTCTTGAATAATTTTGCATATTTCTCTGCCTGAGGCTTGTATTCAGTATGCACTGAAAGTGCTGTTCCGTCAATGTGTCCTGTTTTTTCATCTGTGAATGATCCAACAATTTCATAATTTCTCCATGTGTCGTTGAATGCTCCGCCAAGCAAAGAAGCATTTCTTCCAATATCGAGCAAAAATCTAGGATCGCTCTTGTATATTTTCACAGATGATCCATCTTTTTGTTTTTCAAAATGTGTCCACCAAAGATTTCCTCTAAATCCTAAGCCGAATGATTTTGCAACTAGCCTATTTACTAATTCTACTCTATTGAACTGCTCACCGATTATTTTTTCAAAGTAAGTTGATATTCTATTTTCACCAATAATTTTTATCTTGACAGGCTTGCCGTATTTTTCCTCATATAATTCTGCATATTTTTCTGCTTCTTTTATGTATGATTGCCTGATTGATAACTCTGATCCATCAGGCGATTCTGAATATTTTCGACTTTCAAATACTCCATAAACATTTCCGGAAATATGCATCCCTAAAAATATTGTTTCTTTTCCCAGATGGCACAATTGGTTTATCTCTGAGAATTTGTAACGGCCTTGTTCATGGCTTGGCTTGTGGAAATAAGTTCCTTTAGTCCCTTTTCCGAAAGCTTCATTAACTAATTCATTGATTTTTTCTACCGTTACTTTGTTTTCTAATGTTTCCATATTAAAAATCTCCAACTAGTTTTTTTCATATTTATCCTGACGGAAAACCTTCCATATAATTGCTAGGAATATCTTCTTCTGTTCCCTTCGAATAATAAATTGCCTGTAGGTTTTCTTCTATATTTACAATTGCTTTCTTGCCTGTTTTTTCTTGGAATAATCTGGAATATTTTTCTGCTTCTTTTTTATACTTAGGGAATACTGATAATTCTGAGCCGTCTTCTTCTGTAAATTTTCCGATCAATAAGTATTCTGTTCCAAACCATTTTTTCTTCAAGATATTTCGTAAATATGATTTTTCGATAACAATATCATCTATTTGAGTAGGAGTTACGCTATAATTTCCTTTTACGCGTCTTCCAAAACTTTTTCTAATAAATTTGTTTATTTCAACAGCGTCTATTTTATTTTCTAATGTTTCCATATTATCTTCCTAAAATCGTGCTTAATTTAGAATAGAACTAATCTTTAAAAATTTAACTTATTTTAACCACTATCTAGAAGTACTATTTGATTAACTAAATTTTATTTGTAGAATTGCTGGAAGCTGTGATCAAAAGGATTTTCGCCTACCTTTTCTTCTAAGGATTCTCTTTTGAACGGTCCAATATCTCTTGTAACAAACACTTTAACTTCCTGATCAAATTTTTTCTGGAACAATTCTGCATACTTCTTTGCCTGAAACTCATACTCTGGCAGAACTGCAATGCGCGTTCCGTCGTGATCGTAGAACGTAAATTTCTCATACATTTCCTTGGAAGTTCTTCCAAGTATTAGATCTCTTTTCTTATAGCCAAGCTGGCCGACATATGTTATTGAGAATCCAAAAATATTCTTTTTTCCTATCATAAGAAGGCTATCTACTGTATCAAGTTTCAATCTGCCATCTATGAATTCTTTATCTTTGATATCATAATTTCCTTTAAAGCCATAGCCAAAACTTTTCCTGATTATTTTATTAATAGTATTAAGATTTGCCTCACTCATTTTTACCTCACAAATTATCTCATTAGTTCATCGACTTCTTTTTTAGTCAAAAATCTCCACTTGCCAAGCTTTACGTCAAGCTTCAATTTTCCTATTCTAGTCCTAGAAAGTTCATTGATGTAATATCCTAATTTGAAAAATAATCTCTTAAGTATCCACTTTCTTCCTTCATGGATTGTGACTTCAAGTTGATCTCTATGATACATCTTGATCTTGACCTTTACTTTGCCGTCTTGCAAATAAACTCCTTTCTCTAGCTCTTCAATATCTTTGTCAGTTATCTTCTTGTCAAGCTTCACAAAATATGTTTTCTCTTTCTCATATCTTGGATGCGTTATCTTATTTGCAAAATCTCCATCATTAGTTAGCAATAGAAGGCCTGTTGTATTCTTGTCAAGCCTTCCTACAGGAAATATCCTCTCGTTTGTAGGAATCAGCTTCAGGACATTTTTTTCGACATTCGGGCTCATTGTGACTTCATAATGTTTTGGCTTGTTTAGCATGATGTAGATTGGCTTTGATTTCTCGATAAGAGTCTCACCGAGATATATCTCGTCTTTGTCCAGGTCTGCTTTATCTCCTAATTTGACAATCCTGCCATTTACCCTGACTTTTCCTTTTTCTATTAGTTCTTCAGCCTTTCTCCTGCTGACATATCCGCTGTTTGCGATTATTTTCTGTACTCTTTCTTCCATATTCGAGCATAATACTCGGTTTTTTATAAAAGTTTGTCTTTTAAATTCGTAGCGACAAAGTTTTTAAAATATACAGGGATATCTATAGAATAAGATGACTGATGAAGACAATATTTCGGGCAATGCAGGGAAGAATGATTTCGATGTAGTCATACCTGCAAATAACGAACAACAATTCGTAGATGCAGCTATATCTCTTGGTCATAAAGGACTAGTGTTTCTAACTGATGATTTGAATTATCTAAAGAAATTCCCAGTTATCAAGAAAAATCTTAATTGCGGCAATTTGACAATAAAGCTTGGGCTTTACATAAGAAATGTCAATGACATAAACAGATCAAAAGGATTTGATTATTTGTTTGCTGATGCCGAAAGAAAATTCTTTGAATCAAAGATACACTATATAATAGACTCAGAATTATCCGACAGGAAAGATTCCTTCCATTACAAAAGTACAAGGCTAAACCAAGTCCATGCAGATCTTGCAAAAAAGAATAATCAGACAATAATATTCGGCTTTAGCAATCTGCTTGATGCAAAGAGTGTTTCCGAAGTTTTTGGCAGAATGTGCCAGAATGCCGTTCTTGTGAAAAAATACTCTCTTTCAAGCGCAGTATTTAGCATGGCTGATCATCCATCTAAACTTAGATCAAGGACTATTCTTGACGCGCTGCATAAAGTTATGGATTGATGCCATTGTTTATACAAACATTTATTAATCAATAATATCAAAATAATGTTATGTACGGATATTGGTATTCTGTTAGGCAACATTATTCTTTCACCTCCCAGGAATTGAAAGAATTATTCTTGACTGCCCTAGCTTTCGCATTCATGATATCTTCTCATTATGAAGGCTTATTCCAATTCGTGGATAGCGATCTTAGGCTTGTTATTTCAGGATCGTTTGTAGGATTTTTAATATTCTCAACAATAATAGTATTTTTATCTTTGTATATCCACGTAGCATTGCAGAAACTCGTCGGTATAAGACTTGGATATTTTGTTAAATATAATTACTGGGCAAATGGGATACTTTTAGGATTATTTTTATCGATAATAACTTTTGGAAGAATACCTCTGATAATTCCTCTTTCAGCGTTTATTCTTCCAGGTTCAATTGTTCTTGAGCATATACCGAAATTAAGGCTTGGAAAGTTCCGGTACGGAATAAATGCCAAAGATATAGCAAGAGTTGCCCTGATGGGACCTCTATCTCATGTATTCATAATTACATTTTTAGGCTTTATCTATTTCGCAACAGGAAAAAATCCAATAATCTCGAGACTAATAATTGCAAATATATTGCTCATGATGTATTCGATGCTTCCGGTGCCAAGAATTGACTCTCCTATAAGAATGGATGGAGCAACTGATGGCCTGGGAATATTTTTCTATTCAAGATGGGTTTATGTATTATGCCTTCTGACTTTCTTGTTCTATGGAATACTTGTATGGGTCTCGAGCGTATTTTCATTTATTGGAGCTTTCATACTGGCGCTGCTTACTGTAGTAATATATTCTATAACTTTAAAGCAGGCATCCTGATTTAATGTTTTTTCGACGGCATTATACACATATTAGTATAATGGCTGTGCTCGTTTCATGCTTAATCGACTACTCGACTATTAATTTGATTTTCTCCGACGCCAAAATCGTGCTTAAATAATAAACTTTATAAACAAGCTCGTGCAGGATTATACTATCAAACTCACTTAGTTAAGAAAGAATTAGTGGGTTGGGGTGAATAAAATGGCTGAAGTTGTAGCAAAAGTAGGAGTAAAGAAAGAAAAAGGATATTTGTATTTTGTTGATAAGCAGGGAGATGTTTCTGCAGCAACAATGGCTCGAGGCGGAAAGGCTAAGAAGGGCGCAAAGAAAGTTGCAAAGGTTGGCGTTAAGAAGCAATCTGGTTACTTATACTTCGTAGATAAGAAGGGTAACGTCGCAAGAGCAAAAATGGCAAGAGGCGGCAGAAAGAAGAAGAAGTAAGCTTCTTCATTTTATTTTAAGATTCAAGGCCTGAAAAGGCCTAAATTCTTATTTAATTCTAAAAATATACATTCATTTCTGGATTATTACAATATCTTATATTCTTTCACTACTCTTCTCATACAATTTCACGACGAGGATTTATCTAGGATTGGAATTTCTGCTCCGCAAAGCTTTAAAATAGATTAATCTTCCCTTAATTTATGGAAAACTGCCACATAGTCACAGAGAAAGTGTTGTGTTTTCTAGTCAAAGACAATAAGATACTTCTATCGAAAAAAATTACTGGCGGAATGATTGAGAATAGATATAATGGCTACAGCGGATCGGTTCTTTCTGGAGAAACTCCAAGAAGCGCAGCCGTTAGAAAAATAAAAGAACAGGGAGGAGTGCACGCAAGAGAGTCTGATCTTGATAAAAGGGCGATAGTCGACTTTTATTATCCTCATGCAGGTCATGACAATAGGCGTGTATTCGTGTTCTTTGTAAAGGAATGGATGGGAGATCCTAAAGAAACTGATGCAAGAACAGAGCCTGAAGAATTTGATTTCAATGATATACCTTATGATTACATGGCTGTTTCTGTAGATAAAGAATGGCTCCCTCAGGTTCTGAAAGGCAAAAAATTAAAGGCAGAATTTGTGTTCAACAAAGACGTTGATGTAGTTGAAAAAAGGATGGATATAATAAAAGAATTCGACAATACTGCTTACGCATAAAATATCTTATATTTATATAAAATTAAAATTTCTAATTAAAATAAATCTGTAGATTTTGTTATTGTATTTGTAGGAACAGGTTTTATCTTGTCTTTATTTTCTTTCTCAGGATTAGATTTATCTTCTTTCTTTGATTGCCTCTTTGGTTTTATATTCTGCTGCTCTTGAGTCTTTAGCCAAAGTTTTTTCTTTGCATATTGTACTGGATTTTTTATATTTCTGCACAAACCATCAGGGTTGCAGAATTGAGTATCGATCATGTAGCCTTTATTATCGCAGTTAGGGGCGATCATTTTCTCTTTATTTTGCGCAGCCTGCTGTTTGTAGTATCTAAGTTGTCCTCTTACATATGTTTCACGAAGCTGGTCAGGTTTATTTCTTTCGTTCCACTTCATGACGTACTCTTCGATTTTTTCATATTCCCAATGGCAGCTTGATAAGAAATTTATCATGACTAATAATCCACGCTTCTTGCAATCTTCCAGGCCTGCATTTATTTTCTTGATGCATGGCGGGAAATACTCTTCAGGGATTGCTGTTGTATCCTCAGGCATTCCTCCAGATGAGCTCATGTTTTTTTCCTTTATGAACGCTTTTCTTATGTCGTCGTTTCTCTTGCTTATTTTCTCTGGAATGTAATCGAATGCTTTTCTAAAAAGACCTTCAGCCTCGCCACGTTTTGCATTTTCTCTATCGAGGAATTTGTAAGGCTTGAATGTCCGAACGTCTCCTTCTGATTTATCGAATTTTAGTATGTGTTTTATATCAAATGGAACAGAAACAAGGCCGGTTTTCTCATGGAGAGAATAAGGCATCCTATACATATGTCTGCTGCTTATAAGGACTGTATCAACATTCAATATTGATTTCAAATCAAGCTCTTGCTTGAATTTATCAGATCCACACTCGCATAATATTTTTCTTGCCTGTTGTTTTTCCATGAGCCTGTTGCATTTAGGGCAAGCCATGAATCTCTTATCAACATCCTTGATATGATTCTCGCAATTCGGACAGACATATTCTATTAAACTATCCTGCGCTTTTTCGACTTGTTGCTTGCGGTGGCATTTCTCGCATTTTGTAATAGTCAGATCCTTCTCGCTTTTTTCAATATCCTTGAGTAGCTTGTCCCAGGAAACATTTATCTTCCCAAATCTGACGCTGTTATTCATCTTGTCGACAGCTATAAGATTTTCAGTAATATAATGAAGAAGATATTCAGTTATTTTTCTTGGTCCTTCAGGGAAAATATCTTTAGTATCCTTCCCAAGAACTTTCTCGGGGAATGCTTCGAAAGGAACTCCTATGTGAAAACCTTTTCCGCCAGAAAACTTTACTGTAACAGAATCAATTCCATGATCTTTCAATGCCTTGATGAAAATATAAGTCGTTAACTTGCTGAAATTCCAATATGGGCAATCAATATCTAAAATCAAATCCCACCCAGATCTCAGATTATCGAGCTCGTTTCTTCTAAGATTTGCATTAAGGCTTAATGGATTACTCCAAAGCTCTTCAGAACAATGAAAACTTGTGCAGCCTTTCTTTGCAGATTCGAAAATATCATTTTCATAGAATAAGACATCCGGCCTTTTCCCGAAACTGTCTCCGAATCTTACGCCTATCTCTTTATTTGCAGCCTGCTCAAGAATAAGTTTCTGAACATCCCGGCGCTTGTAATACGATAAAGTTTGAGATAATGTAAGCATAACTTTAGAGTGCGAGGACTGTTTATATAGGTTTTTGTGGAATGTCTTGTGATGGATGAAACAGCATCTCTGGCAGCATTGCCGCCTGGCGAGTCCTCGATTTTAATAATGCAATTGCGTCTAGACTCGTAGGCGGGAAACGATAAAACAAACTATGCGAGCGTCGGCAATGTGCAAATAATTAAGATCTTAGAAGAAATTAAAGAGAAAGAAAAAATAAAATCAGACGATTTTACTCGTCATGTGCCAATGCATAGATTGCCTTTAAAGCGACTATGATTGTTGATGGGATAACAAATGTTGTTATTGCAGCAAGGACATTTTGTAATGTTGTTCCGATGCTTGCAACGCCAGATAAAACTGGTCCGCCCATTGTTGAAACTATCACTAAGGAAACTGCTGCAAGTAAGAATGGAGTAGTTTCTCTTCCAGTTACATTCAGAAGTCCTACGATTAATCCTAAAACGATCAATACTGTAGTTCCAACTGGTGTTCCTACACTGCTGAAAATTCCTATCATTAATGCTACTGCGACACCGAATATGAATGCCCAGCTACCTACTTTTGCTACCAAATCTGTATCTTTACTAGCCATATTTAATCACCCTCAAAAGTTTTTACTTTAGATTTTATCAATTAGATAAACAATAGTATATTACTGCAAATTATATTTATAAAGTTTTTCTTATAGAAGGAGAAATTACTGCTTTAATATATATTTTTTATATTCTGGGAATATATCCCTGTCCCTACGATTATAAAGCGTATTATGCAGAAATTTCCAGTCGGGCATCAGTTTTGCCATTTCATTCAGATGGTTAACATTAACTCCTATATTATATCCTGCGCTTATCGATCCGAAAATTGCGATTTTTTCCTCAAGATAGACGTCGCATGCTCCTGCTCCAGAAATTTTATAATTTTCATCAACAAATGCAGATACATCGAAATCCCTTATCTTTATAGTCTTAGTTTTTGTATCTGTCTCTAAAGCAAATCTGTCTAATATATGATAATGATAGAAACCTTTTGTATCTGTATTTACAGGCGCAAATCTTAAATAAGGTTCATTGCCCACTAAGAATTGCATAATCTTATATTCTTCCGATTTTCCAGGAAGGATTATCTGAGGAAATCTGCTCATTTATCAACACCACTTAATATAATTAATATATGGAATTTTTGGACAAATATAAACCTATTGGTTCAAGCTCAAAATAAGCACAAAAGTTTCCTTCTGAGTAAATTTTATAAACAATGAAGTGTACTATTAGCTATATTGATTAACAATCAATAATATTCATAAAATATTCAAACAATGGGGTGTAATTGATATGAATTCTTTGACTATAGGAATATTGGTCGCAATAGGTGTTGTATTATTATATTTAATAATAGCATATAACAGGCTTGTTGTACTGAAAAATAGAATTGACAATGCTTGGGCTCAGATAGATGTCCAGCTAAAAAGAAGATTTGACTTAATTCCAAATTTGATCGAGACTGTAAAGGGCTACGCGAAGCATGAAAAGAAAGTCTTCACTGAAGTCACTGCTGCAAGGACAGCAATGTCAAATGCCCATACTCTTCCAGAGAAGGCAAAGGCAGACAACATGCTCTCAAGCACGCTAAAAAGCTTATTTGCTGTAGCTGAAGACTATCCAAAACTTCAGGCAAACCAGAATTTCATGATGCTCCAGGAAGAACTTGCAGGAACGGAAAGCAAGATTGCATATGCAAGGCAGGCATACAATGATTCTGTATTAATGTATAACAACGGAATACAAATGTTTCCAAAGAGCATAATAGCCTCGATGTTCAATTTTACTCAGAGAGAATTCTTCAAGGCTGAAGGAGCTGAGAAAGAAGTCGTGAAAGTAAAATTTGATTAAACGATAACATTCGATTCTTTTTTTTTTTAATTTAATTTTACTAACTAATTATTACTGATCTTATATAACTGGGGGTTACTATGAATGCATTTGATGAAACTGCAGCAAACAAATTCAAAAGCTATTTGCTAATGTTTTGTTTCTCGCTTGTAGTCATAGCTCTAGGATATGTTTTCGGATACATTTATGGCGATGGAAGCCCTGCAATAATTACAACATTCATGACGATTGCTTTCATCATATCTATCTGCATGGCTCTATACAGTTATTATAATGGAGATAAAGCTGCGCTCAGTGTAAGCAAAGCTTATCTTGCAAACAGGAAAGATCATGCTCATTATATTAATTCAGTTGAGGGTCTTGCAATAGCTGCCCAGATCCCGACTCCAAAAATATATGTTCTTCCAGATCAATCGATCAACGCATTCGCAACAGGAAGAGATCCAGAGCACGCGTCAATTGCAATGACTGAGGGCGCATTGAAAAAATTAAACCGTGTGGAACTCGAAGGAGTCATAGCTCACGAGATGGGACACATCAAAAACTATGATATGAGGCTTATGACAATAACAGTCGTTCTTGTAGGCTTGATAGCTCTTCTAAGTGACTTCTTTTTCCGAAGCATGCTCTTTGGCGGCGGAAGCGATAATGACAGGGAAATAAATCCAGTATTTTTAGTCTTGGCAATAGTCCTTGCAATTCTTGCTCCAATAATTGCTCAATTAATACAGCTTGCAATATCAAGAAAAAGAGAATACGCGGCTGACGCAACAGGCGCAATCTTAAGCAGGCATCCTGAAGGACTTGCAAACGCATTAAAGAAAATAGGCAAAGAGCATTTAGAATCAAAGACGGCAACAAAAGCTACAGCTCATTTGTATTTCTCAAATCCATTGAAGGGCGGATTTTGGAACAACATGTTCAGCACTCATCCACCGTTAGCGGAGAGAATTAGAAGACTTGAGGCTATGTAAATATTTAGAATAAATTGAAATGATGGTGAAATTTTGGTCCATGACGATAAAGTTGATGTAAAAAAATCAAAAATAAGTGGTAAAGGAATTTATGCCAATAGGGATATAAAAAAAGATGAAATAATCTACATTGTCAAAGGATTTACACACGAATTCGACCCAGAAGATGATGAATGGAGCCTGCCTCATTCAGTAAGTTTCACGCAAAATAAATGGATAAATCCTCATCCTTACAATCCATTAAGATATACTAATCATTCTTGCAATCCGAATGCTATAATCGGCGAAGGCTTGAGAGTGATTGCCCTCAAGAAAATAAAAAAAGGCGAAGAAGTCACTATTGATTATTCTTTGACAGAAAACGAGCATGAAAAAATTGAATTGTGCAGATGCAAATGCGGCAATAAAAATTGCAGAAAGAATATTTATTCAATACATTTCTTGCCAGAAGACATGATAAAGAAAAACAAAAAATATCTAAGAAAATGGATTGTAGATTCTTATTATCACAGAAAAGAATTCTTGAAAAATAATAAATAGTTTAGAAATAAAATTTAATTTTTCTACTTTAATTATATGCTTTCAAAGCCTTGATCATTTCTTCCTTGGATCTTGCTCTCTTTATATCCTCAGCAACATCTAAGTATCTGAATACATCTCCGACCCAGGTTGCGAAATCGTTTCTTCCCTGGCCTGTATGATGATGGAATACCCAGTCAGGCATAGCGTCTAACGCAAGAAGCAAATCTCTTACGCTATGAAGCTTCACGCCGTCTTGCGTTACGAATGCGTGGGCTGTTGTAGTCTTGTCAAGGATGCTATCTTTCGGAACTTCATATTTCAGTAATGGTTTTTCTTCGAATTTTTCTTCTTTAGGCTCTTTTTCTTTTTTCTCTTCCTTTCCTTCTGCTTTTCGCTCTTGCTTTTCTTCCCAGGCCTTTTCCTTTTCTTCGTACTTCTTTTCTTTTTCGTGCTCGAGGACTTGCTCTTTTAATTTTTTCTCTGCCTTTTTCAATTCTTCAATTTCTTTTTTCTTCTCTGCAGCAAGTTCTGCCTTCATTTTTTCTTCTTCTTTTAGCTCTTTTGCGATTGCCTTGCTTGCAGTGCCGGCATATTGTCCGACGTGATATCCTTCAGAATCTAATGCATTGTTGTATTCTTTTAACGAAATGTATCCTTTTTCATAACTTTGTTTCAACAGTTCAGCCTTTTTATTGACATCTGTCTTGTCTTTTTTCATGAAAATTTTTGCCATCCTGTCTATTTTTTCCTTTATCCTTAAATCAATAAATTTCGTCTTCATATTCTCTTTTCTCCATCTCAATTCGCTTCTGAATCTTCTTGCTTCTATAGATTTGCTTAATATTGTATTTCGGATTACTACTGCTATAAGCAATACTATTACAAGTCCTCCAATAATCCAGTTAATCAGGTCGAAACTTCTTGGTTGTTGCATTACTGGATAATATTTCTCTGGCTCAAGGACTGTAAACTGAGTACTTTTAGTATATTCCCCGCTTTCAGATGAGATCCGGACATTTAATGTATAATATCCTTCAGTTATGTCAAGGGGCATCTTTATAGCATCTTTTATTTCTTTCGGATCATATATTTCGCTTTCAAAAACCAGGATGGTATTTCCTTTAGGATCTATTATAGAATATGTTATTTTGTCTCCTAGGACAATATCATTTCCCTTGGTTTCTATCAGGACTTGGAATTCTTTATCTACTCCGAGTGTTTTTAATTTAGAATCAATCAACACATCAGTTATAGCATTCTTTTCCGGAAGAACATCTATACTAATGCTTATTTCTTTAGTGTACTTTCCATTTGATACTTTTATCGGTATGACGTATGTTCCAATGACTATATTTCTCGTATCTATTATTATGTTGAAGTCTCCGATTCCATCAATTCTTTTATTTGCTGATGTTGTGGTCAAGAATTCTGTCCCTTTAGTGTATGAAGAAGGATATATTATTTCAAGTACATAATCTTGCGGAGTTGAACTGTTTACTATGATTATTTTTTGTGTTATCTGATCTTGGTGCACGCTCACTCTAATATTGTCATAGTTCAGCGTGAAGTATCCGTCAGGAAGACTCGTCCATATTCCTCCCGTCCCGCTCGAACTAGATCCGCCAGAACCTCCTCCTCCGCCTTGGTCGCATTCTAAGAATTCTGAAGGTTTTCCAAAGTTAGTTCCGCAACTATTTGAGTCCATGCAAGTTCTTGTGCCGCAATCTCCCTCGCTCCAGCCGGTGCAAAACCAGAAAGGCGCGCAAATACTCGCTCCAACGTCAAATGTTGCAGCATTAGATTGCGGAATTGAAATTAATAGAATTGCAACTAGCAAAACAAGATTTGCATTATCCTTTTTTTGGTTTAGTTTGCTCATAACTCTTTATTTATGGAATTGTTTTATATTCTCCAGATCTTTGATCATATCTGATCTTTCAGCATGAATAACTTTATGCGCTGCATGATGCTCATTGAACTCAGTAAGCTTATCCTTTATTATGTGTTTTACAATCGGAAGATTAAATTCTTCATCAGACATCTTCTTTATTAGATCATGCAATTGATGGATATTTCTTGATTCTCTTAACGTGTAATTTGATTTTTTATTATTTATCTTTTCTGAAATTCCCTTAGATACAGTCCAAAGCCTGTAAACAACAAATCCTGCAATCACAAGCGAAGCAAGTATTACTGCATACTTAAGTATACTCTTGAAAACACCCTTATTACTGATATTTATGAGTGGCTTTCTGTCTGCAACAGGAATGTTTCCTTCTGCGTCAGTCACGATTACTTTCAAGTTTCTCTTTATCTCAACGCCTATACTTACAGCATCGGACTGGTTCATTACAGGTCTTGCAGTATATTCTATATTATACTCTGTTCCTGCAGGTATTTCCTGAGGAATCGACACAAGGAAAGTAAATGTTGTATTATAGCTCTTTGATGGAACATATTTGAGAGATTCGTCCATCGAAATTATTTCTTTGTGCGAATGATTTATCTGGACGTAATAGTCCTGTTCATCACCGTTCTGCACAGTTATCGTATAACTATGAACTTTTCCTGAATTGACTTTCAATGTATTATCTTCAATGTACGGAGCTGAAACACCAAAAGCATGCACGAAACTAATAGCTAATAAGAACACAACTACTACTAACACACCTCTCTTCACAATGTATGAATACATCTAGTACAAAACTGGTATTTCTTCTTATAAACCTTTCGGAAAGATTGATCTATTCGTTATACTTCTTCTACTCCAGCAGCATTGCCGCCTGGCGAGTTCTCGAAATATAAATCCTATGCGTCTAGACTCGTAGGCGGAAAACAATTAAAGAATCTGTACGAGCGCCGGCAATGTGCCTTATCAGACTTAAAATCATAAAGAAAAATAAACTAGACTTAACTCAATGTTACAATCCATGATGATACTGAGCTATAAGTTCCGTTTGAAGCTCCTGCTGGGATATTCAAGTATAGGTATAAGTTTCTCTGGCCCAAGACGGACAGGCTTGATGCGTTGATTCTGACTGGAGTTGCGTTGATTAGTGTTTGTCCAGCGCCTGATCCATCAGTGACGTTTGCCGTGAAGTTCTGTGCTGCAATTCTGTTAGATCCTGCAAGCAGATCGTATGCTGTCAAGTTCATTTCAGTATAGGCTACGTTTCCAGTATTGTTAACATACTGAGGATTGTTTGTTGCTCCAACAGTTGAACCTGGAGTTCCTGCGAATGCAATGCTAGTTGTCTTTATTGAAATACCGTAAGTGTTGCCGTTAGTATAATATGCTGTTATGTTTGACAATGAGTTTCCTGCAAGATCAACTATTGTGGCGTTTATTGTCCATACTCCTGGAAGATTGTAATAGTTCAATGTGATATTACATGCGAATTTATTTACTGTAATACTGTCTGTTGCGTTGACTTGACATGCTGTGCTGTTTAAGACTACTCCTGATTGGTTTATCTTGACCATTGCATTTGATGCAGGAATGTTTGCGACTCCGTTAGGATGTGACGCGTTGAAATATGCTACAATAGTTTTAGTGGTTCCTTCGTTTGGGCTGTCTGAAAAACTTTCTACTGATGTTATTGATGGGGAACCGCTGTTGATTGTTGCAGTAACGTTGAACGCTGTAGTGTTTCCTGGCGCTGCAAATGCACTATATATAGAAGGAAATATCGAAATTGAGAGCATAACTATGAACACAGCTATGGCTGTCAGTATTACTTTTGAATTATTCGATTCTTTAACCATGAGCTCACATCAATATATATTTATGTATACTAGTATAACTTATTTATATATTTTTGCTTTCATCTAAACACAAAGTTTTAAAATAATACTTACAAAGTAAATATATGGAATTTGATTTAGATATTTGTATGTTTAATTTTACTTACATAATATATAATATTCTGTTAGTTTGTGAAAATATTACTGTTCTAGATAATGGCTGAAAGAAAACCCCTAAAGGACTTGAATAAAGTTGGGGGATTAATAATCGAAGAACTCTTCGAACTCTTAGAGAAAAAATATTCTATTTCTAGAGAAGAGTTACTATCGCAGCTTGAAAAAAATAAAATTGATCCAGCACTGGCTCAATCCGATTCTATTTCTAAAGTTCCAGATGGAATTCCAATTTCTATTTTAAGAAACGATAAACTCTCAAGCCTTGAATCTATAGTCAAATATCTTAGAGAAAACAAAAAATTATCTTATAATATAATAGGCAAGCTTCTGTACAGAAATTCTAAGACTCTTGCAGTAACATATAATGTCGCGTCAAAAAAAATGAAAGTTTTCTTTGATGACTATGTCGATTCTGATATTAACAAAATACCATTCAGCGCGTTCGAAAATAATCTGAGCATCCTGGAATCTATTGCTGTCCATTTCAAATCTTTGGACTTCTCATATTCAGAAATAGCAAAACTTCTCGGCAAGGACCAAAGAACAATCTGGACAGTTTGCAATAGAGCGCAGAAAAAATTGTCCGAAAAATCAGGCGCTAAATCAGATAATAAAACATCTAAATCAAACAATGTACGACCAAGATAACAAAATAAACAAAGAAAAAGACTGGAAGTCTAAGCTGCTTTTAGTTGCAACAGTACTATTAATGTTATCCTTATTCATATTAGTTGTAAAGCCTGATTTCAGCGATGGAATTTCAAAGATAACAGGCCTTCTGATATCTGATGATAAATCAGAAACAGTAGAATCTTACATTGCAGAAATATACACTGAAAATACGATAAAAGATCTTGCCCTGCAGGAAATAATTTCAACAGAACAATACTCGAATATACTTTCTGTGAAAATAAACGGCCGTTACTCTGGAGAATTCAAAATCTGGATTGACTCTGGCGAAGGAACAGAAAGAATACTTGTTGCAGATAGCAGCTTGATTGACGAATCAGATTTATCAGGCGGCTTGTCATCAATTACCGGAATGGATATATTGGAATTAGATGAATCTGAATTAACGGAATCGTCGGCTGGCGAATCGGATGCGGAGCCTCTTAACACTGAATCTACGGAGGCAGAAGCAATTGAACCGGTAATTGAATCGATAATTGAAGAAACAGATGAAACATCTCAGGATGTAATTGAAGAACCAACCGAAGAAGTCATCGAGGAGTCATCAGATGAAGATGTTCTCGCCGAAGAATCTGTTGAACCATCGATTGAAGAATCTGAGTCGACAGAATCAGAAATCGAACAACCTGAAGAAACTATTGATGTTCTTGAAGAGCCTGTTGAAATTATGCATGAAACAACGGATGAAACTATAGATGAAACAGTTGTTGAAGATATTATAGAAGAGACTGCCGAAGAAGAGATTATCGAAGAGCAAGTACAATATACTTACATCCAAGATTTATGCGCTGATTCTTGCAGCATTAATGTTCCTGTTTCGGACTCATCTAATTACAGGCTGATTGTAGAGTTATCCGATGGATCGGAATTATTCATAGAGTCAGTAGAATATATTGCAGAAAAAGTCCCTGAACTAGAAGAAATAATTCCGGAAGAGATATTGCCTGAAATAATTGAACCTGTACTGAACGAAACAAACGCAACAATAAACATAACTGAGATAATAATAAATGAAATACTCAATGAAACCAATGCTACAGAAATATTCAATGAGACAATAAATATATCGATCAACGCAAGCAACGTTTCTAACACTACAGTAAGCGTTGAACTATTGCAATATCCTGCAACAGTAGGAAAGCCTGTCAAATGGGTCAAGAGGATAAAATCCAATGAAAATATTACTGGAATCTCTCTTGATATACCTGCCGATTCTACAAATATATCTGTATCTGAAATAGATGGAGAAGGCTTGGGCAAGAAAGAATTATACAAAAAATCAAATGATAAAACAGAAAAATCAGAGAGCAAAAAGCCTGACAAGGATTCAGGATTACAAATAGCAGCAGTCTCTGAAGACTTTAGCTCGACAATTATTGAAACAATATCTGGTGAAGATAAAATATTGACTATCAATGAACCGACTGATTATATTGAGATAGAATATTATACAGAAGCTCCTGAAATCTCTGAAGAAATAATAGAAGACACAACAAAACAAGTCAAATTATCTTCTGATATGCATTATGTTGACGTTACTGCAACTTCTAGCCTGCCTCAGGAGGTTTCAGATTATGAGGATATTATTTTACGATGGAAAATTACTGATGCGTCGCAGGAAGATGGATTCAATACATTAAATTCTGAAGACATGGAAAAATTATCTGATGGAGAAATAGTATACAAAACTCTAGAATTCAATCTATATGATACTGACGGCAATTCATTGTATGATTTAATAGAATGGACGGCTCCTCACTTAAGCAACCAGACATTCGAAATAATTGTCATAACAGACGCAATGATACTTGACTCAGACAGAAATTTCCTAGAGAATGTCTATGAAATAGTCAATGACACAGACTTGAAATTTGCAAATGTGACGGATGGACAATACTTGAGAGTTACGTTCGAAAGAGATCTTCAGTCTCATAATGATATCACAATATATGCAAATTCATTTGACAATTCAGAAATATCAGTCATTGATGTATATGAAAGAGGCAGCAATATTTCAATTGCCAAGTTCCACAATGTATCTATGTATTCAAAATACCAAATATTATTGACTAATCTTACAGGATCAGAGGATACTTTCGACCTTAAAATATCCTCTCCTCCAAATTCAGGAGGAATAAGCTTCGACTTTGTGATTGATCCATTTGCAAATCTATCCTCGACAATTTTCCAATGCGGAGATATAACTGCTTCAGGAATATACACATTCAATCAGTCAATCACTCCTAACTTTATTAAATGCTTAAATATTACTGCTCCTGATGTTACAATAGATTGCAACTCTAACTTCATCAGAAACATCACATTTACCGGAACTGCTATATTTACTAACAGAAGCAATTTGACTGTAAGAAATTGTAATATTAATATCAGCGTAGCTACTAGTGGAAATGGAATAGTTCTTGCTAACTCCAATAATTCTCTTATAATAAACAATAATATCACTGCAAGATTTGCGATAGGAATATCCAATACTTCATTTAGCAATTTCACGGGAAACAGGCTATTGTCAGGACTTGGACTTTCATCAATAGCCCTAGTTACAGGAAACAGCAATAATTTCAGCAACAATTATATGAATGCAAGCACGACTAGCTCTAATGTAGTCATTAACGGAAGCAACAATAACTTCTACAACAACACTGTAGTAAGGGGCCTTAATGGAATAACTGTAATAACTACAAATACGGGGGCAAATAACAGGATCTACAACAACAATGTGCAGATAGCCTCAAGGCATGGAATAGTAATAAACAACAGCGTAAACAATACAGTATTCAGCAACTATATCAGCGCAGCCACGGCTTACGGAATATATGTATACAACACTTCAGGAAATATCATATATGACAACGTAATTAATAATTCGGTAAGATATAATATTTATGTAGATCCTAGCATGGATTTCCAATGCAATCAAAACATTACAAACAACACTTATGGAAATGTGATATCAGTTGTGCAATTCTATAATAGCTCAGTATCCCTTTCAAACCTAGATATAAATTATACAATACAATTATGCAACGCGGACGATTCTGTATTAAGCAACATCACGATAAGAAATACTACAAGCACAAGAAACACTGGATTGATCCTGACTAAAACTGACAGGGCAGTCATATCTGAAATATCGACTAACGCAATGTACACTGGACTCAGGCTAGAGTGGAACTCCACTAATAATACAATATTTGATTCTAAATTCAACTATTCTGCAGGCGTCGGAATACATATCGGATCAGGATCTTCAAATAATAACTTCACGTCAATAACGCTGGTAGCCAACACCCTGCACGGCCTGAATGTAACTGGATTTAACAATACATTCACGCTGATCAACTCGACTTATAACACTCAGAATGGAGTGAACATTAATGCCTCTAATATTTATTTAGATAATGTTACATCAACATACAACAATGCATCAGGAATAGTATTGACCCTGAATGGAAACAGGCTGAATAATACTTATTCAAGCTACAATTGGCAACACGGAATATCCATCACTGTTCCTTCTTCAGGAAACAATATTTCAAACTCATACATCTTATCTAACAGGAGATCAGGAATATATCTTGATTATACTCAAAATAATACCTTCATTAATTTCTTTGTTTACAATAATTCCAACTACACCAACAGCATGTCAGATATATACTTGAATAGGTCCTCAAACAGGTCAGTATTCATATCAGGACTAGTGAATACCACTTCATCGCTCAACGGAATATTTGTCGCAAACAGGTCTCAGAATGTCACATTTGCCGATATGATCATTACGGGCAACTTTACAAAGGGAATTAGTATAATTCTAGGTTCTAACGTGACTTTCCTGAATGTATCCTATACGAACACTGGAGACAATGTTTCCAATAATGCTCAGAATATAAACAATTCCTTGATAAGAAAGTGGCGTTATACTGCCTATGCAAATTATAGTAACGGTACCGCGATAGCTGGAATAAATATAAGTGTATACGATAGATTTGGATCACTGATCAATTTAACTACGTCATCAGCCGGATATGCATATACCAACATCACTGAATATGTAAACAACGGATCATTGTTAAATTATTATAATAACCACACGTTCAATGCCACAAATGGATCGCTTGTAATATCCACGCGCCATAACTCTACAAATGACTTGAGTATATTTGATGTATTTACATATGAAGTCCCAGGATATATGGGAATAATATCTAATTGCACGACAATTGATATACCCGGATATTATGATGTCAATCAATCAATAACTCCTATAGGAGATGTATGCATCAATGTGACTGCTCAGAATGTAGTAATTAACTGCTCCGGACAATCATTTACAAATACAACATTCACAGGTACAGTATTCCAGCTAAATGGATTCAATGATGCGGTCATAAATTGCTTTGTAAATATAAGTACGAATACTTCTGCAACAGGATTCATCATACAGAATGCAAACGATTCCCTTATATTTAATAATACAGTTACTGCATACCGTGGCGTTGGAACTTCAATAACTTCATACTCCAATATTTCAAGAAACAGCATGATTAATCTAGGCGGCGGATATGTAGCCGGAACAATAACTGGAAACAACAATACAATAAGCGACAACTATGCAACTGGATCATCAAGCGGATATAATGGAGTCATAATTAGCGGAGACAATAATATCATCCAATATAACAATTTCTCAAACGCAAGCAACGCCCTGACAATAAGCAGCGGAAGCAGCAACGTAATCAGAGGAAACTATCTGCTAAAGGCAAATCTTGTCTTTGTCATGTCTTCAAGCAGAAATATGATCTATGGAAATATCGTTGATAATTCTTCAAGAGTATATAGTCCTTCTACTACTTCTGCATGTAATAATAATTTCACAAATAACACTCTAGGCGGAGGCTCGGGAATAATTGAATATTACAATTCAAGCACTGTACTTGCAAACAGGACTCTGCATGGCTTGATATTATGTAATGCTGATAATTCTGTCATTTCAAATATTACTATGATGAATTATTCTGCATACAGGCCTAACGCGATTGAAGCTTACGAATTAGAAAACGCTACAATGACTAGCATCAACGCTACAGAAAATTACCGCTACACAATTTATCTTTCATCAGTAAACACTTCAAGAATGTCAAATATCGTAGGAGTAGGATTCCAGAATGGATTATATGTTGCAGGCTCAGATTACAACAATTTCGATAATATCAGCATCATCCAATCCAGAGGATCTTGCATTATAGTTGTCCAGTCTTCAAATTACAATAATTTCACAAATATCTTTGCTCATGACTGCCTGAACGGAATGTCGTTTAGCAGCGCCAAAAACACTACTGTGATCAATGTTACAACATACAATAACGAGCAGTATGGAGTATTATTCACTGACAGATCAAGCCGAAATACGTTAACCGGATTTACAACATACAACAACAGCGAGTTCGGATTATTCATATCAGATTCCAATAACATCAATATAACTTCTTCATATATACATGAAAGCATGCTTGCAGGAATCGTAATAGAAAATTCAACAAACATAATTGTAACTAACTTCACTTCAATCAACAATTCGAATAAGACAAACTATCGTGGAGATGTATACTTGAACCGCTCTGCTAATGCCATAACTCTATCTGGAGGATTCATCAACAGCTCGAATGCATATGCTATATTCATAGATTCTTCGTACAACACTTCACTCATAGATATAAATGTGTCAGGAAACGCAACTGTCGGTCTGACTGTGCTCTCAGGATACAATATAACAAATGTAACGTTGATCAATGTTAGCTACTTGACTGAGAATATTACTGGAACAAGCATATCTGCATACAAATTATGGCACTACATAGGACATACTAATCTGACAAGCGGCTTCCCGCTAGACGGAGCTAACATAAGCATATATAACAGGCTTGGATCTCTGATTAATCTCACAACAAATGCTCAGGGATACGCTTATGTGAATTTGACTGAATATACTCATAACGGATCATTATATACTCATTACACCAATCACACATTCAATGCTACTAATGGATCAGAAGTTATTTCCCGTGAACATAATATTACTGTAGAAAATAACATGTTTGAGTTCTTTACGTATATATCAGAACCTTATCTCCCTATCTACGAATGCATGAATATCTCAAGCCCTGGAATATATGACGTAAACCAGACAATAATTCCTGCAGGAAATGTATGCATAAACATAACTTCACAGAACGTAACTTTAAGATGCAACCAGAATACAATACTAGGTACATCATTCACTGGAGTTGCAATAAGAATGGGAGCATCCAATATAACTGTAAAAGACTGCATAATAAATGTCAGTACATCGTCGGGAACTGCCATAGGATTAGTTAATTCGAACTATTCTAGCGTATTAAACAACAATATATCCGCTGCATACGGAATAGGATCATCCATTGCATGGTTTACAAATATTTCCGGAAACAACATGACTGTAAGCCAGTACGGATCAACATCACTGAACGGATCAAACAACAGCATCAGGCACAATCTTATACGCGGTTCCACATACGGAATTGCAATCAGCGGAAACAGGACAAATATTGCAAATAATATGATAGATGCTGATTCAGCTTCCGTAATACTAAGAGAAGGATCCTTAAACAATACTGTCGAGAATAACAATGCATCAAGCCCTACTATATTCATATACTTCCTTGCAGGAAATTCTGCTTCAACAAATAACTATGTGTACAATAATACTATAATAGATGCTTCAAGGATCGTTTATGCGCCTAATGCTGCCGCGTGTGATAATATAGTAATAAACAACAGCATCGGAGATGGAATTTCATATATTGAATTCTATAATTACAGCGTAACTATTGCAAACAGATCGATGTACGGATTAATCCTCTGCGACGCTGACGGATCAAGAATAACAAATGTTACATTCATGAATGCAAGCGGCTATAGCCCATCTCCTCTTGAAACGTATCATGTAATTTCAGCTAATATTAGCGGGCTAAATGTGACTTTGAGTACTGGTGAAGGATTCTACGCAAATCTTGATAATTCAAGAGTCAGCAATGTTGTATCGCGAGGATTATCGCTCACAAGCTCAGGAACAGACTTCAATAATATGACTATACGCGATACCTTCTTTGCATGCATCGGAGGATCTTTCGCTGATGATAATAATTTCACAAACATAAATCTGAGAAATTGCTCAAGCGGAATAGAACTTTATGATAGTTCAAGAAACAGGTTTGTAAATATATCCTCCCAATACAATTTATATTCAGGAATACTTCTGCGAACTACTTCTTCCGATACTGTTTTAATAAACGTCTCAGTAAATAACAATCTATGGCATGGAGTATACATAGAAGATTCTACAGGATCTAATATTACGGCACTAAATTCATTCAACAATTACATGAGTGGACTTGCGTTTGTAAATTCTTCCAGGTCAAATGTAATAAATTATACTTCAATAAATAACTCCAATAAATCAAAAATACATGCCGACATATATTTCAACAATTCAGATAATATCTATCTTGCTGGAGGATTTATCAACAGCTCGAATGCATACGCTGTATTATTAAACAGTTCGTCAAATATATCATTTGTTGACTTGAATATTTCCGGAAATTCAACAAGGGATATAACTGCATATGAATCATCCAATATTACTTTGATCAATGCTACTTACTCAACTGAAAATATAACTTCATCTTCTTTATATAGAAAATGGAAATATGCAGCTTATAGCAATTACACGATAGGAACTCCTGCATCAGGAATAGTCATAAGCGTCTACGATTATCAATCATCAGTAATTAACCTCACAACTGCATCGACAGGATATGCCTATTCTAATGTTTCAGAATATTTCAACAATGGAACAATTGTATCTTATTATAATAATTATACATTTAATGCAACAAACGGATCAGCAATAATATCTTTCAGATATAATCTATCCTCGACAATGAATATGTTTGATATATTCACTTTCAATACAAGCCCTGGATGCGTGAATGTAACAAGCTCCGGAGCCAGCCTGTTCCTTGACAGGGATATTAATTCAACTGACAGGACTTGCATCAATGTATTTGCAGATAATGTCATGATAAATTGTTCAGGCCGATCGATAAACGGCACTAATTATGCAGCTGCATCAGGAATATATTCAAACTCCAAGAATACAACTGTCGTAAATTGTACGATAACAAATTTCATGCATGGAATATACTTCAACGGAACTGATAATTCAACAATAAGGAGTAGCAACATAACCGCATCCAACAACTCTGCAGTTGGAATAATGCTGGAAAATGACGCAAATAATACTATTATTTCAGATAACAAAGTCTTGACTACAGGAGAATCTTCAGATGCAATATACCTAAATTCAGGATCTGATTTGAATATAATCACCAGAAATCAAATCAACACCACCGGTCAAAGCAGCATTGGAATATATGTCTTGGGATCAAACCACAACAATCTGACAGCGAATAGGATAAAGACTGACAGCACAAGCGCTTCGACAATATACTTATTCTTGAACTCCAATAACAATTATATAGCTTATAATAACCTGACGGCTCCAGGAGTAGTTTCATATGGTGTATCGATCGGTAGTAGTTCAAACAATAATTTCTTGTTCCAGAACAATATACATACTGCATATCCTGGAGTAATAATAAGTTCCGTAGCAAATAATACGATCTCACAGAACAACATAAATACTACAAACGATGGAATTTCTTTATTTAGTTCAATAAACAATAATATAACATCAAATAGCATCAATTCAACAGGAAGTTCAGGCTATGGAATTTCCTTATCTTCCTCTTCACATAATAATACAATATACCAGAATACTTTAAAATCAACCATGGCGCATATACAGATAATTTCCTCAATCAATAATACTTTCTACTACAACAACTTTACCGGAGGAGGCCCTTGGATTAATGATTCTAATGGAACTAACCAGTTCAACATAACTGTAGGCGGAGTTGCTCAGGGTAATTACTATGTCAATATAACTGACTACGAAATATACGATAGCAATCTTGATGGATGGGCTGATACAGGATCGCAATATCCTCTCAATAGATCTACTAATAGCAGCAAATGGCTAAATTTCGGAGAGGACTTTGGACCACAAACTACTTCACAGATAGTTTCATGCCAGAACATCACTACATCAAACATTATAGTTAATTTGAGTGCAAATATTGCTTCAACAAACAGCACTTGCCTGAATGTATTTGCTCATAATGTTACAATAAATTGTTTCGGATATTCAATCACAGGAAATAATTATTCAGGAGCTTCAGGAATATATTCCAATTCTTCAAATACGACTGTCTTGAATTGCAACATCAATGGATTCATGTACGGAATATATTATAACAATACTAACAATGGTACAATACAGAACAATAACTTTACTTTGATGAACAATTCAGCATTAGGAATATACTTGTCGAATTCCGACAATAACAAAATCATAAGCAATATTATTTCAATGAACGGATCTTCTTCCTATGCGCTCTCATTGTCTTCAGGATCAGGCAGAAACAATGTCAGTAGCAATATCATGCACTCAACTAAGGCAGATGCAATATTGATCTATATAAGCTCCAGTTCAAACAACAAAATAATAAATAATACTATGAACAGCAGCGGCGCTGATGCATATGGAATCTATTTCTTTGTTTCAGCAAATAATAACCATGTAGAAAACAACAGCATATACACGCAAGGAGCTGCAGCAAGAATAATATATCTATTGACTTCCTCAGGAAACAACATCACAAGAAACACCATGCTTTCAGATAATATCAACTCGTATGGTATAATTGCAAACAACGCAGATAATAATATATTTATGGACAACAACATAACTACAGGCGGAGCAGGCGCAGATGCAATAGGCCTAACTGTTGGTTCTACAGACAACCAGATAACAAGAAACAATCTTTCAGTATCGGGATCTGCTTCGTCCTTAGGAATTTCCGGCGGATCAAATAACAATAATATTTCCCAAAACTGGCTCAACACTACAAGCAATACTCTTGTTCATATAAGTATATTTAACTCTTCAAACAACACGATATATTACAATACTATTGCAGGCAATGGTCCTTGGGTGAATGCTTCTAACGGAACGAACCAATACAACACAACAGTAGGAGGATATGCTCAAGGCAACTATTATATCGATATTGAAAATTATGATATTTACGACAGCAATTCTGATGGCTTTGGAGATACGGGAAGTGATTATCCATTGAACCAGTCGACTAATAGTAGCAAGTGGCTAAATCAGGGAACAGACTTTGGTCCTGCAACAACTTCAATAATTTCTTCTATGATAAACATTACTAACATCGTTTCAGTAGGATCCATAGATCCACTAGAATCATCAATCAAAAATGTTTCATTCAATTTCACTGTCAATCAAGGTGCAGGCAATGCAACAATAGATGTGAGTTCTGCAAAAGTAATAGTAAATAACTCCGGAGTATTCAGGCAGAGTGCTGACGCGTCATGTACTGGAACGCCTATAAATTCAACAGCGCAGAACATAAGCTGCGTTGTCGGAATGTATTACTATGACCAAGCAGGAGCATGGTCTGTGAACATTTCAATAATGGATAACAATAATAATTATACTCAAGATATATCAACAAGCTTTACATACAACACATTGTACGCTATATCCCTCAATACTGCTTTATTGAACACAGGATCATTAACTGCAGGTTCAAACAATTCCTTCGCCGGAGAATTAATATTAAATAACACTGGAAACTTCCAGTATACACTTGTGCAGCTAAAAGCGTACGACTTGGCAAATTCAACTGACAGGCTGCTTGCAAGCAACTTCAGGATAAATTCCACGAATTCATCTTCAGGAATTGTTTTAATCAATGATACATTCATCAATATAACAAGCGCAACTCTTCCAAGAACCACTGACTCTACATACGGCAACGAATCAATATATCTATACTTAGATGTTCCTCTAGGAACTGCAGCAAGATACTACTACTCGCTAAGCAGCTGGATATTGAGCTTGAGTTAAAAGAATACTATTCCAGCAGCATTGCCGCCTGGCGAGTTCTCGATTCAATATTCGATTAACGCAACAAAATGCATGTACGCATTTTGTGCGCAAGAAATTTATAAAATTTCTTTGCGTCTAGAATCGTTTGCGGCATAGGATTAAACAAACTATGCGAGCGTCGGCAATGTGCATAACGAAAGTTTCTTCTTGTGAACACGCCATCAGGCTCACACAAATTCTTTCACTGCTTCCCGCCTACGAGTCTAGACGAAAAAGTTGTTTTATTCTAGGGTTCGCTAGCAGATGGCGTTGCATTAGAAGTTATTTCCGACTCACATCTTTATCTTCATGAAATCATGAGCGACTTCTACATTGTTGTAGATATTTCTTGCGTCTTCAAGAACGTCTCCAGGATCTTTGTATCTCTGGGAGAGATGAGTCAGTATTAATTTCTTGACGTTTGCGTTATTTGCTAAGATTGCTGCATCTTTTGCAGTCATATGCTTGTAGTTTTCTGCTTTCTCTCCAAGTTCTGATGAGTATGTTGCTTCGCAAATTAGAAGATCAGATTTTTCTGATAGATTTATCGCGTTTTCGCAAAGTCCAGTATCTAATATGAAAGTTATTTTAAGGCCTTTCTTGACGTCTGAGACCATCTCTGGAGTTATATGCTTGCCTGATTCTGTCGTTATTGATTCTCCTTCCTGGAGTTTTCCAATTAGAGGGCCGCCTGTGATCCCGTATTTTTTTAACTCCTCGATGTTCATCTTTCGAGTATCTTTCTCGACAAAACTATATCCAAGGCATGCAACGCTATGATCTAGTAATGCTGTGTGAATTTCAAAGTCTTCATTGTCAAGAATTTTTAGTATCTCATTTCTTTTCGGGATTATTTCGTGAATTTCAAGCGTTACTTTATTTTCAAAGATGCAAGTCTTTAGCATATGTTCCATTCTTTCCTCGGTTTCTCTCGGGCCGAAAATATGAAGAACTGGCCTTTCTTCATTTTGCATTTGCTGGTTTCCAAGAGTCTGGATTAATCCAATAAGTCCTGATACATGATCTCCATGCCAATGGCTTAAGAAAACATAATTTACTTTGTTTCTATTTATTCCGGCAATATTCATCTGCCTCTGTGTCCCTTCGCCGCAATCTATGAGCAGGCCTTTATTCTTATAACTAAGAAACATTCCTACTACATTCCTGTCCTTTGTCGGAACCATTGATCCTGTTCCTAAAAATGTCAATTCTAATGGCATAATCGATTGAAGGCTTAAGAACTTTATAAATTTTGATGAGAACTTATTCTGGCTAGAATTATTTCTTAGGATTCTTCATTGAATAGAGCCAACCGAATCCAAGAGCCGCCATTTCAATGTTGTTTGCATACTCTGGAAGATGCATTCCTAGAGCTTCATGCAGCGGTTGCTTGTAGAGTGCATGTCCAACCATATAATCCAAGAATAATATTGCTGTAGTATAAAGTATTCCCTTGTCAATTTTCTCTTTGCTTGGAATATTTTTAGAAATTTCTTCCAAATTTAGATTCATGTTTTAATTTGGTGAAAGAGCTATATAAACTTTTCTCATGCATTTTTACAATAATCTTTATAAACGCTCATGTTCAAGATAATCATATAAGCTCATATTTATTGAAATTATTGAGGTGATTATTATGGGTTATGATGGAGACGGAATGTGCCGTAAGTGCAGCGGAATGACTAAGGCATTAGTTGGCGTATTGATATTGATCAATGCATTTGTTTGGCCACAGTGGACAGGAATCGATGGATGGATCGCATTCTTTGCAGTATTATTAGTATTTGCAGGAATCGCAAAATCATTCTTCGCTAAGGCAGCTTGTTGCGAGGCAGCATGCTGTGATGAAGAACATCATCATGCAGCACCAGCAAAGAAGAGCAAGAAATAATTAATTATTTCTTTTATTTTTATTCTCTATTTCTTTAATTCCTTTTAAATACCTTTAAAAAGTCTTTATCCCTTCTAATCTCATGGCTAATGATGATGGCGAACTGCCAAAAGACTTGAAAGTATTGAAAGCTAAAGATACTATAATAGATGGCAAAAGATTCAAGGAAAAAATCAAGGCGACACTTTCAGATGGACGTGTTGTCGCAGAGAAATCTGATGAGTCAAGGGAATTATACAACGCTTCAAGGTACGGAACTATTTTGCCTGACGGCAAGCTTCAATTATCTCTTCTTGAAACATTATACTTAATTGAAAAGAACAAATTAGAATTAAAAGATTCAAAAAATAAATTGATTGATTTCGATTCATTTTTGAAAAAGTCTTCAAAACTCGAGCCTAACATGTGGATTCGATACTGTGTCTTCAAGGACATGAGAGATCGGGGATACATAATCAAGACTGCACTGAAATTCGGAGCGGATTTCAGGGTATACGACCGAGGCGTGAAACCTGGCGAAGATCATGCAAGATGGATTATTTATCCTGTCAACGAATCAACATCTATGACTTGGTATGATTTCTCGGCCAAAAACAGAGTGGCCCACTCTACAAAAAAGAAGCTCATGATGGGAATCGTTGATGATGAAGGCGACGTTACATATTATGAGATCAAATGGATAAAACCATAATAAAACAAAGTTACAAACTGATTCCATTAATCCTATAATATTTTCTACTCAAAGTTAGCAACACAGCAACAAATTTTTAAACTTCTGGTCTATTTTAATAGTTATGCTCCAAAATATACCTAAAGAAAAAATTCTCGAAGTCGTAAGCCAGGGCCCGACTCTGCCAGCAAAAATTGTAAAGCAAGTTGGCGGCGACACGATGATAATCGGAGCAATTCTTTCAACAATAATCACTACAGGAAAAATCAGGGTTTCAAGCTTGAAGGTCGGAGGATCTCCGCTATATTATATACCTGACCACGAGTCAAGACTCGAAGATTATATCGAACATTTGAACGAGAAAGACAGGCGAACATTTGTCATGCTAAAAGACCAGAAGGTCGTAAGAGATGAATCTCAGGACGCCTTGACGAGATTTTCCTTAAAGACTATAAGGGATTTTGCAAAGCCTTTCTACATTGAGCATTCAGGGATCAAAGTATTATTCTGGAGATTCTACAATGTTCCAGTCGAGCAGGCGGAGCTCATCGCTCAGAAAATTGTCCAGAAGCCAATCTTGCAGGAGAAAGCGCCTGTTGTATCTCCAATAATATCTGAAGTGAAATCAGGAGAAAAACCGTCAGAACCAGAAGCTCCCAAAATCCATTCTCCTGAACCGATTCCGGCAAGCAAAGTAATCGATGAAGCATTATCGAAAGCTGCGCATGAAATAGTCCCAGAAGCAGTCCAAGAGCATAAAGAAATACATTCAGCTCCTGCAGTTCATTCAGAGATTCCAAAAGAATTATCCCAGGATACACATGAAGAACATAAGACTCATCATACCAGAACGCATTCTACTTCACATACGCATCAGGCAGAACATGCTCACGAGTCTCATCCAAGAGTTCATAAGGAACATGTTGAACACAAACAAGCTGAACATAAGACTTCAGAACACAAGGAAGCAAAAGAGAAAATTCCTAAAGCCAAGCCTGCCCGCGATCCTAATAAAAAAGATTTCTATGAAGTCATACTAAATTTCATAACAACAAACGGTCTTGATCTATTAAGCAAAGAAAAACTGAAGAAAACGGAATACAACTTAATATTAAAAAATCATAACACTAACGAATATATATTCTGCAAAGCAAAAGACAAGACTACAATAACAGACGCAGATCTTGCCCCGGCATTGATATTTGCGCAAAACAAGAAAATGCCTTGCTTATTTTTATCTACGGGCGCTTTATCCCAGAAAACTCAGGCAATGATGAACAATGAGTTCAGTGGCATGATGTTCAAGCAGATTCAGTAATCGAGATATAAGAACATTCTAAATGCATTTTTACACAAAGCCTTCTAATCAAGAAACTTTAAATAATAAGAAGTAATTTTAAGACTATGGAAGATTCAGGCAATTCAAATTCGGCTCCAGTAAAAGAGTCTGTATTCAATCCTTGGGAAGTAAAAGGGGATATCAATTACGAAAAGCTATTGAAGGATTTTGGAGTCCAGAAATTAGAATCATCAAGCCTTCCAAAAGAATTCCATAAAGAATTATTATTCAGAAGAAATTTAGTGTTTGCTCACAGGGATTTTGGATATATAATAACTGCAATTGAGCATAAGAAGCCTTTTGTAATGATGACTGGCCTTATGCCTACGGGAAAATTCCACATAGGGCACATGATCCTTGCAAGGCAAATAATATTCTATCAATCTCTTGGCGCAAAAGTTGTAATTTGCGTTGCTGATATCGAAGCATACAATGCCCGCGGCGTAAGCCTTGAAGAAGGCAGAAAGACAGCGATAGATCAATATATATTGAACTATATTGCTCTAGGATTAAAACCTGAGAACTGCGAGATATATTTTCAATCGGATCGATCAAAAGATGCAGAAAAGTCAAATGCATATTACAGGTTGCAAAATATTCTTGCAAGGCACGCAACATTCAATGAATTCAAGGCTGTTTACGGCGAAATAAGCCCGGCAAAAATGGTTTCTGCGCTTCTGCAAGCCTCAGACATGCTTCACATGCAATTGCCTGAATTTGAAGGCTCATTGCCAGTACTAGTTCCAGTAGGAATAGACCAAGATCCTCATTTAAGAATTGCAAGAGACATGATGTCTCGCGTCATGGCACATAATAATATAAAATTCAAAGAATTATGTTCAACGTATCATACTTTTGTTCCCGGACTTTCAGGCGGCAAGATGTCTTCATCTGATGCAACTTCATTTGTTGCCCTGACTGACGAACCCGAAGAGGCAGCAAGAAAGGTCAAGAAATATGCATTCAGCGGTGGAAGAGATACATTAGATGAACACAGACGATTGGGAGGAAACCCTGATATTGATGTTTCTTTCCAATGGCTGAAAATATTCGAAGAAGACGATGCATTGCTTGAAAAAATTCATAACGATTATAAATCTGGTGCGCTTCTTTCAGGAGAGTTGAAGAATTTATTAATTGAAAAATTGACTGCATTCCTCAAAGACCATCAGGAAAAGCGAAGGCATGCAGAGAAAGTTCTTCACAAATACATTCATGTAAAAGATTAGATAAATTACGTATTTGTAATAACTAGGATAAGATCAAAATGATGACTCCAATTGCAGATTTCATATTTTTAGGATTAATAGTATATGTTTTTTACGTACTGTTTATATAAAGAATTTTCGGATTATTCACTAAATTTTTACAAATAACTTTTAAAACCCTTCGGTATTCTTGAAATAGGGATTTATAATGGGAACAAAAATAACGGATCTTCTTGAGACAAAAGAACTGTCTATTGAAGATTTAAGAGGAAAAGTCATAGTTGTTGATGCATTCAACCAACTGTATATGTTCTTATCATCTATAAGGCAGCCTGATGGTTCTCTTCTGAAAGACTCTCATGGAAATGTAACTAGCCATCTGAATGGATTATTCTACAGGTTCACAAAACTTATGCAATTTGATATAAAGTTCATATTCGTATTTGACGGAGAAGCTCCGGCATTAAAATTAAAGGAAAGAGAGAGAAGAACCAAGCTAAAGCTTGAGGCAGAATCAAGATACAATACTGCAGTAGAAGAGGAAAATCTTGATGATATGAAGAAATTTGCTTCACGGACTAGCAAATTGACAAAAGAAATGATTGCTGACGCAAAAGAATTAATGGAAGCTCTTGGGTGCACGATAATTCAGGCTCCATCCGAGGGAGAAGCCCAGGCTGCACTGATTGTAAAAAACAAAGATGCATTCGCAAGCTTGAGCCAGGATGCAGATTCATTTTTGTTCGGATGCCCACTTGTTGTCAAGAATCTGACACTATCTGGAAGAAAAAAAATGCCAAACAAGCTCGCATACGATACAATAACTCCGGAATTAATATCATTAAAAGACACGCTTACAAAGCTTGAAATCGATCAAGATCAATTGATAGTTCTTGCAATGCTTACAGGAACAGATTACAATATCGGCGGAATAAAAGGCATCGGCCCAAAGACTGCCCTTAAATTAGTCAAGGAATACGGCAGCGGAATAGATAACTTTAATAAATTGTTCCATGATAAAAAATGGAGCGAACATTTTGAATGTGATTGGAAAGATGTTTTCGAGATAATCAAAAACACAAAAACAGCAACGGATTATAAGATTGCATTCAAGGAAGTCGATGTAGAGAAAGTTGTTGAAATATTATGCGCAAAGCATGATTTCAGCGAAGAGAGGACAAGAAAAGTCCTTGAGGGACTTCAGAAAAGGCCGGTAGCGCAAAAAGGATTAATCGATTACTTTTAATTATAAATAATTTAATCTATTTATCGAATTTTTAATAAATCAGGAGAAAGTGTGAGTTAGAAACTAAAAAGAGTTGAGTAAATGCTTGGAATTAAGGTAGAATTAAAAGATGCAGAGAAGGCAAAAAGTTTTATCCTATCAAATGATCTGATGGATAAAGAATATTATCATGTTAAGGATAAGACTCATATTTGTTTTGCTGTGAAACAAAAATTCTCCCTAAATTCCTCTGTTAATCCATTGAATAAATTCAAGTTCGAATTTGTTGATATGAAATTCCCGAAGAGCAATATCAAGGGATCTCTAAAGGATAATCTTTCTAAACTATTGACAGAAAAAGAGATGGATTTTGTCAAGACTTCCCATGACACTATTGGAAGCATCGCTATAATCGAAGTTCCTAAAGACTTAATTAAAAAAGAAAAATTGATAGCAGATACTTTGATCAAGATAAATCCTCAGATAAAGACAGTCCTAAAGAAGGCCGCGATACACGACGGAGTATACAGGACCCAGAAATTAAAATTCTTGGCAGGAGTCAATACAAAGGAGACAATCTACAAAGAAAATGGTGTTCAAATAAAGCTAGATGTCGAGAAGGTATATTTTAGCATAAGACTTAGCAATGAACGCAAGAGAGTTTCCGAGCAGATAAAAAAGAATGAAGAAATACTTGTATTATTTAGTGGCTGCGCGCCTTATCCATTAGTTCTTGCAAGAAACAGCAAGGCAAGGCATATTACTGGCGTTGAAATAAATCCTTTAGGGCACAAATACGGTTTAGACAGTGTTAGATTAAATAATATACACAATATTACCTTAGTTAATTCTGATGTGAAGAAATTCAGCAAAAATCCATATCAGCATCTAATAGGGCTTAAATGTTCCCTGAAAAAGGAAGACATGGCTACTAGGCTCAGGAAAAATCCCCAGATAATGGAGATACATTTGTTCGACAATGATTTAGATCCAAAAAATATTCCGTTGTTTGAAAAACGCGTTACTGAGTTAAAAAATAAAGGAATAGAAGTTTTCTTCCATGTTCCATTCAGGATAGATGGAAAAGCTTACGCAATAGACAATGATCGGGTCGTAGAATTCTTGAAGAATCTTGGGGGATTATGCAAGAAGCATTTCATTTCTTCAGTGATACATCTGCATTCAGAAGCATCATCAATAAATGAGCAGGCAGTACTCGCTAAAGTCAAGGAATTAAGCAATTATTACGATTATTTCTATTTTGAGACTTTGACAATGAGTTTTGATACTCAGGAATCAATAATGAAGATTGCTAAATCTGCAGGATTCAAAAATATATGTGTTGATATAAATCACCTATATATAACTTACAAAAACAACAAGAAAATAGTTTCAGTCATAAAGGAAATACAAAATAATTTCAACACTTATTTTCACGTCGCAGACCACGATCCAAAGACTCATACAAGAGAAGTCGGAAAGGGGCCAATAGATTTCAAAACTATCCTGCCTCTTGTCAACAAAGGCGTTATAGAAGTAAAATCAAAAGATGAATCAAAGCCTAAAGAGAGCTTGAATAGCTATGCTAACTTGAAGAAATATTCAAAGACTGCTCCAAAGAAATACGACAGGATAATAATGCCGGCGCCTCATGACGCGCATAAATTCCTTGATGACACACTGAAATTCGCAAAGAAAGGAACGATCATACACTATTATGATTTCTTAGAACTAAATAAAATCGATACTGCATTGAAACAGATAGAAAAAGCATGCAAGAAACATAAATTAAAACACAAAGTCCTAGACGTTGTCAAATGCGGTCAACATTCTCCTTATGTATATAGGATATGCGTTGATTTCAAAATAGTTTGATATTCAAATTCTAATAAAATTAAAAAAATGTGTGCTCGGCAGTTACTTCCGTTAATCATCCCTTGCGGTCATCGGGTGTTCACAACCTCATCGCACACGATAATAGGAGAGCTTGGCTGTTTATAAATTTACTTTGCAGCCTTTAGCTGCTTCCGCATCCTCCGCCACCACAGCTAGACCCGCAGCTTGATCCTGAGCTGCATGAGCTTGAACTTGAGCAACTCGAGTGGCTGCTTGAGCAGCTTGAGTGTCCGCTGGAGTGACTTGATCCCGAGTCATGAGAGCTTCCACTGTCGTGCAGGCTCGAGCTGCATCCTGTTATTGCTGCGCAACCGCTAGAATAATTTGAAGACTCTGATCTATTTTCGTTTCTATGCGAATATCCGTCATTCATCATTGCATTTATGAAGAGTCCGTATGTCATGACATTCATTAATGTACTATCATCGTTTGTTGTGACATATCCCCTTGTTGTAAGTCCTCTTCCTCTTCCTTCACGATCTATTTTTATTTTCTTGTTTTTTTGTTTATAGTTTGATTCTATTTTTCCGTGAACATAGTCTCCAAGATTTTGCTTGTCCTTGAAGAAGGGTATTTTTTCGGCGTTAAATGCTCCGTCTACTAGCATCAGTTTCTTTACTAAATGATCCGTCGGCGTTGTTCCGTTCTCTCTCAAGATGTCTTCTACTGCTTCATCTATTCCCTTTATTTTTGACTGAATGCTTTTTGTCTTGCTCTTCTCATTATTCAGGGTCTTTTGACCGTAGCTAGTCAGGACATATCCATCGTCTTTGAAGATAAATCCTCTTTTCTCTGTCTTTATGTATGGCTCGCTTCCACCGGCCATCGAAGAATACAATCTGTTTGCGCTATCTGACAAATCATTTTTCTTTATGTATCCTCCCTTTGTATTTATACGCTCCATTGCTAGAAGCTGGTCGTATACTCCCCTGGTCGTTTGATCCAGGCTGTTTAGTTGTTGTACAATTGTTGTGTATTTCATTTTGTTTTCCTCGTTTGTTTTTTTCTCTATTGTTCGTTTTTTATTTCGTAACTATGATTTTTATGATTGCTTGATTCCCCAGATTTCTGGTATCTTGCCGTATGTCTGCCTGTATGAATGAACAAAGTTATGGAACGATTCGTCAAGACTTTTCTTTGTCATTCTTGACGGGATGTTTGGCTCGTGATGAAGATATCTTCCTATGAATTCGTCGCAGAATGAATGATATTCTCTTGTGAAGAGTATGAATTGATGCCATACTTCGTCAACTTTCGGGCTCGTCATTGCAAGTCCCTTGCCGTATAGCTTTGTCAAGGCAAAGAATTTCTTGAGTTCCGTGAATGCTTCCTTGTATTCGTTTTTGCTTGAGAATATTCCCTGCGTTTCCTCTATGTTTTGCTCCATATAGAATTTCTCTTCAATGAATTGCCCGCTGTAATTGTCAAGTCTTGAGAAGTAATTTTGCTGGATAATGTCCAGATTTTCGTAATTCTTCGGCTTTACTGAGAAGTAATTTTGCTCTAATTTTTCTTCCAGCTTTTCTTGGGCTATTGTCTTTCTTTCTTGCCAGTTTGTTATTGTGTTTGTCTTTATGTTTTCCATAATTATAGATAGACAGGCAAGTATATACTTTTATGGTGTATAGTATATATACTAAAGTAAAATTTATATACTTGAACATATTTATTGACGATATGAAAGCACAAAAATCACACTTTTCCGGACAAAAGAATGAAAAAGAAGCTATGGAATCAAGAAAAGTCCAGGTAGTCGGGAATAATTCCTACGCAGTATCCCTGCCTAAGAAATGGATTTTGTCAAATCATATAAAAAATCATGACATTATATTCATGAACATAACAGATAATAATGAACTCATCCTGACTAAATCAATCAATTCGCAATCAAATGCAAAAAAAGTACTTATACATGTTGACGATAAAAATATAGATACATTGACTGAATTCATAATGTTCTGCTATGTAAAGAGCATAGATCATATAAAAGTAACTTCCAAGACTATAGATCATAATATACTTCATTCAATACAATCAGCAATAAAATATCTCGAAGGATATTCAATAACTCATGAAGATGAAACAAGCGTCGAGATATCCTTCCTGTTCAACGATATTCAGACAAATATTAAGACTATCCAGCTAAGGATGTATTATCTGATAAAACTCCACGTATCTTCCCTTGAAAACAAGCAATATAAAATTCTCGAAGAAACAGAGCACGCAGTAGATAGGATGTTTTATTTGTCGAGAAGAGTTCTTCTTTCATGCATGAGTGATTATTCAAAGAAAACTGAAAACGGTATAAAGAACGAAGAAGATATATTATACTTGCAAATAATATCAAAAAGAATGGAAAGCATTTCAGACAATATTTTAAGAATGAGGACTATGGATCCATCTAAATCAGATATAGCAACATTAAGCAAGATAATAGTGTTTTTAGGAAAACTTATGTCGCAGAAAGAAGAAGCTACGAGGATCAAATCAGAATTCGAGAAGATTACAATATCGAGCAAGAATCACCAGGCTTTTGCAAGATTAAACAGGATACATGATCTATGCAGGGACGCCTTCGATGCTAAAATAAACATGGAATTCAACGAGAAGATAAAAGATTATGCAGTTAAATAATGTTTCGATAATTAAGAATTATATTTAATATTACTCCATTGCTCAATAATCTGGCTGCTGCGTTTTATTTTCTTGCAAATATTTTTCTACATCTTTTTTAAGAAGATTATAGTTTATCAATACATTCTCGTCCGACAATAAATACTCTCTTGTAGAATTATATCCTTCTTTTTTCGGCATGGCGTTTGGGATAACTGCTGATTCAGGAAACTGCATCTCTAAAAGCCTGTTTTCTTTATGCCCTGCCTTGTTTCTATAATAATTTATGCCTTTTTTTCTGTTGCGGAGAAGAACATTAGACCATACTATCTCGCCGCCAAGATAATCATTCATTACAAGAGCTGATGCTTCAGACTGCCCCCAGGCAGGATTATTTTCGCTCCAGTTATCTGGATCAGAACTAGTAATACGTCTCCAGCTTGTCATTATAGCCTGCTCAAGTTTCGAAATAGGCATTATCAACAACCCACCAATACTATTTAATTATGATAACTTTATCATCTTTTAAAATTTTTCAGATTTCAAATCCTCATCTACTCTTTTTTTAAGTATTTCGTATGATGAATTAATATTTTTATTTGACAATAAGTATTTTCTTGCAGAATTAAATGTTGGATGATTTCCCCTTCCAATTATATAAATTAATTCCCTTTTAGAAAATAGATGTTCTAAAATTTTATATGCATTTTCATCTTCTTTAATTATGTTTAAGTAACAACTTATTTGAGGACCTCTTATCAGTGCGTGTAAATCTACTATTTCTCCGCCTAAATAATCATTCATCACTAATGCTGTTGCTTCAGATTGTCCCCATCCAGGTTTTTTCAGCGTCCAATTATCTGGATCAGAACTAGTTTCCTTTGACCAATTTTTTCTTATTACTTCTTCAACACTATTCTCAAGCATTATCAACAACCCCTAAGTAAAAATTATTTGAAAAAAACTTATCCGAACATCGACACGTAATCTTTGCCGTACTTGTCTTCTTCTTTTCTGATTTTTGCTATTGCTCTAACGAAATCCTGCTCGGTCACAACATCCCTGTCTTCCCTGATTGCAAAGTAGCCTGCTTCAGTTGCTACAGCTCTTATCTCCGCTCCAGAAAGATCAAGCGATAGATCGTATAATTTGTCCATGTTGATTTTCTTTTCAAGAGGCATTGATTTGATATGTATTTTGTAGATTTGCTTTATTCCTTCTTTGTCAGGAGTTGGAACTTCAATTAACCTGTCAAGTCTTCCAGGCCTAACTATTGCAGGATCCAGGATATCTTTTCTGTTGGTGCAGCCGATTATCTTGACATTATCCAAGGATTTGAATCCATCAAGTTCTGCCAAGAGCTGCATGAATGTTCTTTGGACTTCTCTTTCTCCTGAGGTTCCAAGCTCTATTCTCTTTGCGCAAAGCGCATCTATCTCGTCGATAAATACGATTGCAGGAGCCTTGGATTTTGCTAATTGGAATATTTCTTTGATGAGTTTAGCGCCGTCTCCGATGAATTTTTGGACTATTTCAGATCCGACAATTTCAATGAATGTAGCGTCAGTGCTGTTTGCAATTGCCTTTGCCATGAGTGTCTTTCCAGTTCCTGGAGGACCATAGAGTAATATTCCTTTTGGAGGATTTATTCCAAGTTTCTTGAATAATTCCGGCTTGAGAAGCGGAAGTTCCACAACTTCTTTTATCTCTGCAATTTGCTCGTTAAGTCCGCCGATATTTGCCCAGCTGATCTTTGGCTTTTCAATTATGACAAATCTTTCTACATCAAAATTCTTTGATACGTTTATTTTGTCTATGATATTAAGATTTTTCTGCTCGACAAGAACGCTGTCTCCAGGTTCTAATCCTTTGAGGCTTGCGGAAATTGATACGTAGAATTTGTTTCCATTTGGAATTTTTATTAATGCACGGTTAGGGTTTACTAATTCTGTAAGTTCAGCAACCATTAATGACGGAGCCTTTAATCTTTCGATTTCTTCTCGCAAAGAATTTACAGCTTCTTTTAGAATCCTGTTTTCATCTTCAGCAGCATTTGTGAATTGCGCCGCTGTGTATGAGTATTTTAGGCTATTGTCGTCTTTGCCATCGCTTTTATTCTTTGTTTTAGCCTCAGAACCGTTATCTGCCATACTAATAGGAATGCATAATTATTTATAAACTTTTGGTAACTTTTATTTTAAATAAACGTCTTATATCCTCTTACTTTTAAATTATTCACAATTATTTATATATTATCATAGAATCGCCAAGACTATAAAACCTATAATTATTTTTTATTGCGGCATGATATGCGTCCAATATTCTTTTTCTTTCTCCAAATGCGCACGTAAGGAGCAATAAAGTTGATTTTGGAAGGTGAAAATTAGTTATCAATGCGTCAGTCCCAGATTTGAATTTGTAAGGAGGATAAATGAATAATGTCGATTCTGCAGAGCCGGCAATTATTTTTCCTGATTTTGAAGCGCTTGTTTCAAGAGCCTTGAGTGTTGTTGTTCCGACAACAAACAATCTGTTTTTCTTTTTGTCTCTATTGTTGATTATTTTCGCTGCCTGATTTGATATTTCATAATGTTCAGGCTCCATGACGTATGTTTTAACATCCTCGATATTTTTGAATGTTCCATAGCTTACATGAAGCGTTATGTAAACAATCTTGACTCCTTTCTTTTGGATTTTTGCAAGAAGTGATTTTGTAAAATGAAGCCCTGCAGTCGGGCTTGCAAGAGATCCTTCTTTTTTCTTATCAGAGTAAACTGTCTGGTATTCTTTATCTGTTACAACATGTTTTATGTAAGGAGGTGAAGGCATCACGGCATCTTTCAATGCATTTTTGTTATCTAATTTGACAACGAATGTATCGATGTTTTTCTGCATTATTATTTCAGCAGTTGCATGATGAAGAATGATCTTAGTTCCAACAAGTGGATTTTTCGTCTTTATTTTTGCTTCGTAAATATTTGCAGAGATATTTTTGAGCAATGTTATTTCAGCAGCGCTTCCTGATTCTTTCTTGCCTAGTAATTTAGAATGCTTTACCTTGGTATTATTCAAAACCAAGATATCTCCTTTGCTGAACTGGCTAAGAATATCTCGAAAGATGCCATGTTCTATTTTGTTTTTGCCAATAATCATCAATTTGCAAGAATCTCTAGGGTCTGCAGGATGTTGGGCTATAAGTGATTCTGGAAGCTCGTAAGAATAATCATCTAGGTTCATTGTGATAGAAAAGAGTATATCTTTAAAAATTTAAGCCGCCTTTCGATGCATATATGTTCCCAATCGGCCTATAACTACTCTGTTAAGAATTATATAATTATTGTATTTTTCCTTGAAATGCTCGTAAGATGTTTCTACGATGTTTTTTTCGGAATTTAGAACATGCTGGGCTGCAGTCTTATATAACTCTAAAGACAAAATGGCATTGTTTATGTCCTTTACGATATCTTCTTTATTTTTCTTATCTATATCTAGAGAATTTATTATATTTATTTTTTCCTTATACAATTTTTTTATTTCATCGATCTTTTTTTCAACGACAGATTTTATAGAACTACTTACTTCTCTATCTATAATAATAGCATCTCTTCCTTTTTTAACTATATCTTCCTTTATAGTGAGCGCCAATTTTTCTACGCCGTTAAAAAATACTATTAATTCGCCGAATAACTCTGCTATATTTGCATTTTTTATCATTTTTATTCCTTCCCAAACAGATCTGCAGTGCAAGCGCCGACTACTGCTGCAAGCATTACTCCAGCGACCATTTTGTATGATTCTTCGAATGTATGTCCGAAATGCGGATAAAATACAAACAATACTATTATCGACATAACTAATGCACATACATATAAGACAATGAGCCTTATAGGCATGAACCATAGTAACTCTTTATCCTTGACTTTTCTAAAGCCAGTAGCGTAAATGAACATAAGTCCGATGATAAATGTCAACGGGAAAAGCATTGTAGCTCGCGACATTGTCAATTCTTCTGATATCTTGACACCGTATACAAAGGTGTAATGGATTGCAAGACCGACAAATGCTCCGACAAGGCCTTTGATAACATCCTTATAAGTAATTTTTGCAAGAGGATGTTCTCCGATCTCGCTTTTTATTTCCTGTTCTATTCTTTCAAGTTTTTCAAGATCTGATTCTTCTCTTTTTTCAAGAGCCAGTTCTTTTGTCTCTTTTTCATCTATGCTCTTCTCAACATCCAAAAGCTTGTTTTCCATGCTCAAGATTTTATCCAATTTATCATTGATATCAGATTTTCTTAATCTTTTCTTTGGATGTTTTGCGATCTTCGATTTTATGCTCTTTTTCTTGACCAATAGCTCACCTAAACTCTTTTTACTTAATATTCGCAATATGCTTTTTTAAAGTTTCTTATTAAAACATAATTTTTCATTTCTTATGCTTCTTGAGATTTCCTGTTTTGCCTATGAATTTCTTGTTCATATCATGCAGGGAAACAATAAAGAGCGACTCGCTCCAACCCAGTGGAGTATTATCATTGTATTTTTTCGAATTGCTAAAATAAAGCTCTGGAACGCCGTCAGGCGTCAGTGCATTTAGGCTCATGTCTATGAATTTCTTTGCCTTTTTTTTATCATTCATTCTTTCATATATTATTGCAAGCCATGAAAGCCCGAAAGTCCATTCAGCTTCTTCACTATATCCGTCAGGATTCTTGTTGTAATAATGATCATTCTTGTATCTTATCACTCCACGTTTTCGAAGCAATAAGTATTCTACATTTTTCAAAATATCATCGCGCTGTTTTTTATTGACTACATTGTAAGGATATATCAATGATAATAATGCAAGATCTACAAACTTAGTTTTTGATTCACGAGGAAGAAGATGCTTTAGTGTTTCTTCTCCTTTTTCTATTAATTCTTTCGAAACATTAATCCCTTCTAATCTGCTGACGCTTCTAAGGCCGGCAACACATGCTCCGACGCTTGATGCATGTACTTCTTCATTCTCTTCCCAGACGCCATTATCTTCGTCACACCAGTAATGGATTGATTCTAGATATTTTACTAATTTATTTACAATTCTTATGTAATCCTGGTTTTTTAGTATGTATTTTGGCTTGTGATGTTCCAGTTCGCCGATTCGATAGAGGATTGCGCCGATGCTATCGTTCTGCTTATTTCCCCAATCTTCCCAATATTCATCGAAAGTATCAGGATTGAATCTTGCATGAATGTACTCGTGCTTATGCTGCGGCTTGTTTGCAATCGCATAATCTATTTTATATTCATGTTTTAGAAATATTTTAAGGATTGCTTCGTATGTCTTTTCAACTGTCGCCCAGTCTCCTATGACTTCAAACGCCAGGCATTCGTAGAAATTATCCCTTAGCCAGGATTTGTCATATCCCGTACTGACGTTTTTTTTTGATGCCGCAAAAAGCCCTGAATTATACTGCAAATTCTTTAGAATATGAAGATGTTGCTTGATTAAAGCATCATATGTAAGCCTAGGCTGATGCTTGACTGATTTTGCGGACTTAGATCTCACTCTCTTGGACATACTCAATTTCGAGAATCAATATTTAAATAATTATCGATAATTAAAGAAATATAATTCTTAATCTATATGTAAGAAGTGAAATTCATGAAGATATAGCATGCTATTATTACAATATACATGACAAGCCACACCGGGAAGTTCCATTTTCGAACATCTGCCCCGCCCATAGGGGACATTGGGAACATGTCGATAAATGTTGACATTATTGCATAGACAAATATCATCTGGAGCAATAGGCTCGGATATATTATGTTTGCAATGTATGCAAATATCGATATTAAGAGAGTGAATAAAGATGTCAAGAATGATATTTTTCCGAATTTCTTTTCATCTTCATCTGTATCATCGACAAGTCCGTATGAAACTAATGAGAATGTGTTTCCTAAATATGTGCTGACTACTGTCACAAGAGCTCCAAATGGCCATAGCAAGTATTCAGTTGATACTTTTCTCTCATAGCAGAAATTTTGCCTGATGTATTCTTTCATTATGGATAATATTGCGACGATTATTATGCTGATTAAGAACATATTCCAGAAATTGCTCATGTTATTTGTCCAAGTCCATGCAAGAGTGAGCGCGAAAACTATTATGCTAAAAACTAACGCGATGACTTCATGCATGTGCATGAGCTGGTGCACTCTTAATTTTTTCTCATGATGCTGCTTTTTCTTTTCGCTTATTTTCTTGTTTTTTGTTGCCTTGTCTGCAATTTTTGATGAAATATAATCGCTAACTAAGCTTACCAGGGCGTCTCCTACTATTGTCCAAAGATATAGCAAAAATACACTTATAAGTGTTGCAGCTGCAGGGACATATTTCTCGTCCATGAAATTATTCAGCGGAGAATTTTTCACCGCCCTGTTTTCGTTATTTTTGATTTCTTTTTGAGAATATACTATAAGCATTTTCTTGCCGGAATCGCTGATTCCGTATTCTACTTTCAAAGGATCATATTCGCTTTGATTAGAATTGTCCAAAAAGCCTTTATCAGATACTTCTTTGCTGATGTAGTTTGTCCTGTCGCTTCCGAGAAGTATTATTGTTTTTCCATATATTGCTGAATTATTTAGAGCTTCAATATCAGTCATGGTCGCAAAGCTTCCCGCGCCCAAGTGAGATTGGATGATTCTAAATATCATCTTATCCTCAACACTTATCTTGCTTCCGGTTATGATTAAAATGTCTGATTTTTGCACGTCATAGAAAAATGAACTCATTTCTATACTTGCCCTGTTTATACTGTCTTGAAGTCCTAACTGCTTATCTATAGTATTTTCCATAGATTCTTGCGTGCTTGCTGCGAATGAAAAACTAGAGAATAACGATATTAGTATTATGAATGCCAAACTTACTGAACTGGTATTTTTACGCATGACGATTGGAGAAAGCAGATCTTTAAAAGTGTTTCTGTTGTATCTATTTAATAGTGGTGTATAATATTGCAATATATTAGATTATCTTTCACTGGACACTATTGCCCAAACTTTATAAATCTTCGACAGTCTTTTCCCGAAATGGTAACAGCGACACAATTATCTTCTTATCTATATTGCCCAAGAAAATTATTCATGACTACTGTTCTCTCATTAGAATCTCCTCCTAAGGAAGAATTAGTCAAGGGAAAAATCTGGCATGAAACTTTCGAATTGATAAATACTGGAGAGGAAGCAATTGTATCTTCCATCTCTGAAAAGAAGTCTTATCCGGAATTATTTGATATCTATAGAAAATATTATTCAAAATATTTGAGAAATGCAATAATAAAAAACAAGTCCGGACTAAAGGAATTCAATCTATCGATGATAGAGTTATTCAAAGATTATTGGCCCGGATTTGAGAATGAAGCAAAAAACAGAGCTTTGAATTTATCAAACTTCATGAATAAGCATGAAGTTTACGGCCAGGAATTATGGAAAATTTTGACGCCAAAAATACTTTCAGAGCAATATTATAAGTCGGAAAAATTGAACCTCTCAGGAGTTATTGATGTCATTGAAATTCATAATACTCTGCAGGATGACAAGAAAATATATCTTCCTATAGAATTAAAGACTGGCAAGGTTCCTTCAAAAGGAATGTGGGACGGCCATCGCGTGCAGCTTGCAGCATATATAATGCTTCTTGAGGACAAAGGATACGAATCAACAGAAGGAGTCCTTCAATACAAAGATGCAGATGATAGAAGAGTCCTTCAGATGAATTCCTTGCTTCGCGATGAAGTTTTAGATCTAATAAGAGCTGTAAATAAACTTATCAGCGATTTCACTTTGCCTGATTATGTTGATAATCGAAATAAATGCAAGACTTGCCCTTTCAAAGAGACTTGTTACAACAGTTCGGAAATGAAAACTTTGCTGGATCAGGCTAAACTCAAAAAAGAAAGCGTAAAAACCAGCATTAAAACAGAAACTGAGCTTAAAATAACCCTAAAACAGGCCCAAAATTGATTCTATTTTCAAATAGTAAACTTTATATATCTGGGCAATCTTAATTATTTTATTGACGAAATCATTGACGAAAAAAGATTTTCGATTGTGACGATCAAGGTGATGCAGAATGGTTGATTTATTAAACAAACAGGCAATGGGCGGCAGCAAAGCAGAGCCAAAAATGACTGATGATAAGAAATTTTCTAAGCAATTAATCGGAAAGACAGTTATATCTAAATCAGGGAAAAGATTCGGTGAAGTTGGAGACATAGTCTTCGAAGCAAGAACTGGCGAATTAATCCATGTAATACTTGTAAATCCAACGTCTTACATTGAAAAATTAGAGCTAGAAAAGACTAAGGAAGGAAACATTCTAGTCCCATTCTCAGCAGTAATTGCAGTCGGAGACTTTGTAGTTCTAGCTGAAGAAGACATTATCTAATTATTTTTTATTATCTTTAATTTAATTCTAAAGAATTTTATAAAAACTAAATTCAATAATAAGACGTATTTCCAGAATAGTATTTTTTGTCTTCCTTAGGAAGAGCTTTTCTTGCTTCTAGGTCAACTTTTGCTTCAAGACCTGAACGGTCAGGATATACTATCTTTTCTATATTGCCATCATTATCAAAAAGAGTTATCGTTCCATCCGAATTCAGTTCCGGAATATATCCATCTGCCCAATGATCTGCTGATGTAATTCTATATTCTCCCATAATTTATAAAATTCTTATGGGAATAAATACTTTGCGATTATGATTAAAGAATGTTTATAAACAGCCATTTCCTATTTAGTTATATGAAGAAAATTCTTGCATTTTCTATAACAGGTGCTCTAATTCTATTCTTCATACTTGCAGGACTTTACGCAGCATTTATTGAACAACAGGACATGATATATGATGAAAATGAAACAATTTCTATTATAGCATGGAACTTGCAGATATTTGGAGATAAAAAAGCAAATAATAGCGAATTAATGCAAAATTACGTAGATATACTTGATGGCTATGATATAATAATATTGCAAGAAATAAGAGACAGTGATGGCTCGGCGTTTAACGCTCTATGCAGCAGATTTGAAGGCTATACTTGCAAGATTTCAAGCAGGGCAGGACGAAGTACATCAAAAGAACAATATGCTGTACTATATAGAAATACGTTGGAATTAAAAGAATTCAAAGATTATAATCCCGACGCAATTGACAGATGGGAGCGTCCTCCTGCAAAGGTTGATTTCTCAAATGAGAATAATTATTCATTCTCAATTTATATTCTTCATGCAAAGCCAGAAGATGCAACTAATGAAATAGTTCATCTTGAAGAATTAGTAGAATCAGAAATTTCTTCAGGGCTTAATACCAACATAATAATACTTGGCGATCTTAACGCCGACTGTGCATATTATGATGAATTAGAAAGAGATTTTTTTGATTATTATTGGATTATCAAAAACAATGAAGATACCACTGCAGGCAATTCTAATTGCGCATACGACAGAATTATCGTCAATGAAAACATGATGCAAGAAATTATAGGTTATGATATAGACAAGACAACAAATACAGAAATGTCAGATCATTACCCGATAACAATGCTTATACGCAATAAAGAACATGTAAGAGATACAAGCTTCAAAAAATTTATATTGTGGCTCTTTCTCCAATGATTATGATTAATGATGAACTTCTAGATTTAGTTGACGATAATGATAATGTCATAGGAACAATCTATAAAAGAGAAGCTCACGAAAAAAAATTGACTCATTTTCGCGGGGCTAACTTATTCATAAGAAATTCTGATGGAAATCTATGGATTCCAAGAAGAACAGCCCATCAAAAAGTATGTCCTCTAGGATTAGATTTTTCTGCAGGAGGTCATGTTAAAAGCGGCGAGTCATATGAACAAGCTATTGAAAGAGAAGCTTGGGAAGAATTAAGACTGGATATAACTAAAATAGGATATAACTATCTAGGCAGCGGCCATCCGAAAGACGGATATTTTTGTTTTCAAAAAATTTATGAGATTAGAAGTGAAGATGTACCTAATTACGACAAAAATGATTTTGATAAATTTTATTGGATCTCTCCCCAGCAGCTAATAACTAGAATAGATGGAGGCCACTCGGCAAAACAAGATCTTCCTAAATTTGTAAAGAGGTTATATCTTGGTGATAACAATGTCTGACGAATTGCTTGATTTAGTCGACGAAAACGATAATGTAATTGGACAGATATGGCGCTCTGAAAAAGACAGGCAGAAATTGACTAATTGCAGAGTCATAAATGCATTCATAAAAAACTCTAATGGAAAATTACTTATATTTAGAAGATCAAAAAACAAAAAGACCTTGCCATCATGGCTCGATATGACTGTAGGTGGGCACGTATCTAGTGGCGAATCTTATGAAGATGCATTCAGACGGGAAACACTTGAAGAAATAAATGTAGATATCGATGCTGTAAAATGGGAATATTTGGGAAAATTAGGGCCACTAGACGGTGTTAGATGTTTTCAAAAAATATATGAAATAAAAACCGACGAACTGCCTGATTATAACAAAGATGATTTCTGTGAATATTATTGGCTTACTCCAAAGGAAGTAATAGAAATGATTGAAAAAGGAGATAAGGCTAAATTTGATTTGCCTGTATTAATCAAGAGGTTCTATCTAAATGAATCTTAAAGCTAAAGGATCGAATGCAGAAAGGGACTTGATACATAAATTCAATGCTGCAGGATGGGTTGCTATACGCGCAGCAGGATCGGGAAGCCAGAAGTATGCAGCTCCTGATATTTTGGCAGGAAACAATATTCGCAGAGTTGCAATTGAATGCAAGACTACTGCCGATCTTAAGAAATATTTGACTAAAAAAGAAGTCGAGGAATTGATTTTCTTCTCTCAGAAATTCGGCGCTGAAGCCTGGATTGCAATAAAATTTGACAGGATGGATTGGTTTTTCTTTAATATTGAAGATTTGGAAAAAACTGAAAATAGCTATGTCATTGACATTCCTACTGCAAAGCGCAAGGGACTAAGTTTTGAGCAAGTCATTGGAGTGTCTAATTGATTTGTAAAAAATAGCAAACTATTTAAATGTCCCGTGCGAGGATATATTTATCTTAGTTTTTAAAGAGGTGTTTTGAGAATGGCAGCTGATAGCGTTATTTTAGCAATTATTATCGGTACTCTTGCAGCAATAGTTTACTCACTTAGAGTTTTAGTTCTACTTGAACGAAGGATTGCAAGAATGGATGAGAATATCGAGAGAATGACTCATCATATTGAGAAAGAAGCTATGAGAATCGAGCAGGAAGAATTAAAGATTGAGCATGCACTCGCTCATGGTCATCCGCATTCTGTGCATCATTCTTCACATGCAAAGAAGAAGAGAAGATAAATTCTTTTCATCTTTATTTTTTTATTCAAATTTTCTAAATTCTTCACTGGACACACTTTTTTCTCAACCAAAATATTTATAATGAACTTGCTTGCAATTCGTTTTATGATAATTCATAAGTCTTTGAAGCATGGTTGGTGGTATCATTATAGGATACACGACCCTAAGACTAAAGAATTATGTTCTAAAGAATTGGATTCGATGATAAAGTATCTTTTTGACGTCAAGGATAATTGCCCTGATAATTATTTCGCGACAGGACCTAGATCAAGCAGTCTTAGGATGAAATTTGAAGTTGAATTGATAAAAGTTCCAGGCCATGAAGTCTGCTCTCTTGCAAAATACGGACTTGAAGAAGATAAATACACTACAGCTCACACAAATGTACAGATGTTCATGCTTCAAAATGATGCCATGACAATAAGTGTTGAAGTTCCAATTTGGCTTCTTGCAACCGAACTTCCGGATTACAAGGATTTTTTCAACAGCGAAGAAGCACTGACTGGGCACATTGACGCCCTGAGAATTGAAAATGGCCTGGTCTGGATATGGGACTATAAGCCTAACGCCCATAGGGAAAAATACGCGACAACACAGACTAATTTCTATGCCATCATGCTTAGTAAAAGGACAGGAATTCCTATAGATAAGTTCCGATGCGGCTATTTTGATTCCGAAAATGCTTTTGTTTTTAAGCCGATTCCAGGAGAACAATTGAAATCCAAGATGCTGGCGCCTGAGATAATAAGATAATCTAAATCGTAAATTATATAAACAAGCTCATTCTTATTTGCATAGTAGTTAAAAAAAGAGAGTGTAGAGGAAGAGCTGTAGGAGTTAGGTGATGTAAAATGTTAAAGATGAAAAAAGTTTCTGAAACTTACGAAATGAGAGTTTTTACTGATACTGGAGATTATTTTGGCGACGTAGAAGAAGCAATAATCCAGAATACTAAGATCACTGGCTGGAGAGTTCGAGCCACTAAGAATTCATTCTTAAACAAGGTGCTTGGAAGCGCTAAGGGAGTAATCATCCCGCATAATTTGGTAAAGAGTATTGGTGATATCATGATTATCAACAGGCAGGCTATACCAAATGCACCAGAGGGCGATGAGTAATCCCTTCGAATTTTTTTCATCTTATTCTGATTCTAACAGGTTAACAACATATCAAAAATCATTGAATAAATGCTATAGTTCTTTGCAGGAAATTGTCTATCAACTTCCTAAAAAGTATATAATATCTGATAAGCTTATGCTTGAAAAGCCAGAAAATCTATATTCATTCAAGCATCCGGATGAAGAAACTCCTGCTTATGCGATCTTTCTTATACAACATAAAAAATACTGGATTAGTTCTCCTTCTGATTACGGTACGATAAAAATGTTTGATGCAGGCATAGTAGAAATTTTTTCATATAATAAAAATTTCAATAACATTGCCAGAATTATAGCTGCCCAATACTATAAGAAAGAAGCTATGTATGCTTTTGTACTTCCAAGAGACTGATAGAAATTACTTATCATCAAATCCTTCTTCATCTTCTTCAGAACTTGAGGATTCTTCAAACATTGAAGCTTTCTTTTTGCCTGCCTTTATCTCTGCAATCTTGCCGTTTGCTGTGTCAAAAATAGTCCTAAGGCCTGATTCTATGCTTGCAGGATCAGCTATCATGCTATGCGTGTGTGGATTTATTATCCATTTGTCATTAAGCTTTAGATTGACGAATAATACGCTTAGATTCTTGTATTCGGAAAGCTTTTTCCAATGAGATATGAGGAATTTGAAATTGTCATCAGTGTTATTGCAGACTATTACTTTATGATCTCGGCTTTTTGCTTGATCTACAACTTTCTCATTTAATCTCTCTGTTATGTAATAGAAGACTTTCTTGTCCTTGAATTCAAATTCAATATATCCTTCTTTAGAATGATCTGTATGTTTGACTAATTTCCTGAAAGTGAGATCTTTATTCTTCACATATTGAAGAGTCCATTCGAATAATTCCTTTTCCATTTTTTGCCTACTGTATGACTTTTTATAAATATTTCTATGAGTTGAAAGTGAATTGTTACGCCTTGATATCGATGATTTTTCTTTTGCCCATCTGGTATATTACCTGCGGAAGCAGGAATGCTGCAAGATATGCTCCAGCAACATAGTATATGTTGTGGCTCATTGGGAGTGTTGTAGTTGCCCCAAATCTTGCTGTAGCTTCTATTATAAGATAAAAGTTTATTATTCCATTCACAATAAAAGCAACAAACAAATTTGTCTCGCTTTTGTGGTGGATGCGCTCCATGTCATATATTATTATGCTAAATAAGACGCTAAATAAAAGCCCTACGATTCCAGCCAGTGCAAGAATAAAATTTCCTTTGATTGTATATATGAACGGGACAAGAATTATTGAACAAGCAAAACCATTCCCTATCATCAAAAAAGCCATTATTGCTATGAGGGCTTTATCTGCAAACTTAATTTTTCCGCCTTTCTTATCTTCGGCTTCCTCAAGAATTTTTGATGCATGATTTATCTCTGCTGCAGTCCAGCCTTTTGATAATAAATCTAGCTTGTCTATTGCCATATGATCCTCTTTTTTTCTATCTTGGGGCGTGCTTAATTTAAATGTTTTGAAACCTTTTTTTAGCCGGTTTAAGGCAGTTTGAAAAATAGTGATTTTATTTTCTCGTCGATAAAATTAGTGTTTTTTGTATTAATTTGCAAAAATATGCATTTTTGGACACTTTTTTCCCGCACAAATGAGCACAAAACAGAACATTTAAATATAAGCTCAATCATTAAAGTAGATATTGGTATACAAAAGTGTATACCTAGATACAGTAAAAACATCCAAAAAGCGATTGAAAACAACCGCTTCGCAGCGTCCATAACGAAAATGAAAGAGTCCACAGTATTTGATAGTCTATCTATCAAACAGATAGCAGGAATCTGGGCTCTAGGCATAGTCGCTTTCGCAATATTATATTTCAGTTTATCATTCACAGCCCACCACTTAAGTTACAACGGTGAATCATTAACGGCAAACGCTAATGGTTTTGCAAACAGCATTTATTTCAGTTTCATAACTGCGCTAACAATTGGATACAATGACATTGTACCATTAGGCTATTCAAAGCTGCTAGTAATACTAGAAGCGATATTCAGCGCTGCATTATTCGCTCTTTTGATCGCAAAAATTGCGTCAATAGAAATAAAGCATCAAGTTGAAGAGCTAAGCTTTGAAGAATCAACAAACAGCGCAGTCTCAGAACTGTACATATTCAGAAGCGACATTCGAAACATCAGCGAATCAGTAAAGATGAGCAAAAAGGTTAATTCAGAAGTTCGAAACTTCGATCAATCATTAAGCACGCTTGTACTGGCATTAACTGATTTAGACAACGCAACTAGCAACCTGAGCCCAGAAAAGAAAAAAGAAGCAGGCTTAAGAATTGGATTAATCGCAAGCAGCGTCAATTTTTCACTATCAAGAATGATTGAATTGTTAGAGGCATTCAATCACAGAAAAACGAATTGGAAAAAAGAGTCGATAACAGCAAAAATCGAGAAAAGTTTGCAGATAGCAAAGAAATTATCTGAAAAGTATAATTTCGAGCAGACGCAGCAAGACTCGAAGATTGTAGAGAAGTTGGATGACTTGAATAAAACCTTACAAACCCTACAGGAAACAATAAGCAAGCATTGAATGGCAGTGTGACGAGTTTCCACCCTTCAAAGTCCATCAGCATGGACCAAAAAAAGAAGGCTATTAAAACTGATTTACGAACAATGTAGGACGAAAGCAAGACTTTGGTTTTATTCCCATACAACGTTCCAATGTGTTGTATGACTTTGACATTCAATCAACTTGTTTTTTTTTTCAAGTATTGAATCCATAACAACAAATAAAGATCAACGAGGGAGCATAAAAAACAAAGAACATTAGTGTTAGCTATATTCATTTGCTTCATACTAAAGCAAACTCACTGACGTTCGTAGCTTTAGTGTTCAACCCTTCAAGTTCACAAGCGTTCACTTTCAGTGTTTCACACTAAAGTATTCACGCAATCCTTTAAACCTTCCGGGAGAAATCTCGGAAGGCCCCTTTCACATTCCTTAATGACAACAAGCGACGACTTTGATAGAAATATCGAATAGGGACGACAAGAAACGACGACGAAACGGCATAAAAAACCGGGAAAAAGAGATACAGGCGGGAAAGAGTAGTCATGCAGAATGAATGCATGCAAAAGTTCGTAAAACAGTAAAAAAAACAAAGAAGAATAAAATGTATCGAGGAGTTGAGGTATAGGCTATAATCATGGTCCGCACAAAAGTAGCACAAAGGACAATGATAAAGTTAGCAGGAGAAAAAAGTTCAACGGAAAAAAACATATAACAGTGTTTTTAGAAGGCAAAACTAAAGAAGAAATGAGACTACAGATAGTAAAAACGTAGATGGGAACTGAAATTGGCTTACAAAAAAGAAAATTTACACACAACAAAAATTGTAACAATTTCAAAAATCGTCTAAAAGCAATGATGTAGGCTTTAATATTTAGTGAAGAACGAAAGTAACCTACGGGACATTAATAGCCGAAAAAATCAACAAATCGATACATTATATTATTTTATTATTCTAATTTCGGATTAACTTTATAAATTTCTAATAACAACTAAGACTTGTTGGTGGTTAATTGAAGAAATTATTGCTCACAAGCATAATTGCGCTTTGTTCATATACCGGTCTTCATGCCCAATCAACGTCAACAAATTCTCAGATTCCACATTCGAAAAATCAATCAGTAAATATTTCTGATGTAAAATATTGTGTCGATTCTGTAAATAGGACTGTGGAATATAAAACCGATAAGGAAGTGCACGGAGTTGATGAACTTTGGCAGAGCAATAAGGAGACAAAAAAACTAGGTACTGGGGATTGTGAAGATAAATCCGAGGCCGTACAGAGGTGTTTATGTTATAAAAATATTTATTCCGAGCTTGCTGGAGGGAAATTACAAGTCTCAGATGATAGTGATCATGCATGGGTTCAATATATTAGTAATGACACTACGTTTATTTTAGAGGCGACATCAGAATACGAATTGCTTTACAGGGACGGACCTGGAATAAAAGGGAACATCGGAAAAAACAGTTATGTGTTATGGAATTCCAATGATGAATTGGATCGTCTAGATAGTTTGATTAATAATTACAAATCCAGAAATGGAGATACGCTTATTTTCGTGAATCAGAAAATAATTCCTCCAAAGGTAAATATGGTTCTTGTAAAACAGCTAATCGATGCAACAAACAAAATAACATATGTAGAAGATCTCGATTCTCTTGATCACTGGCAATCTCCTCTCGAGACAAGCAGATTAAATTCAGGCGATAGTGAGGATAAGGCAATATATTTGCAATCTCGAATGCAAGTGTTTAAGATTGATTCTCGCTTAGTCTATGGAAATTATGATTCTAATGATAAGAGAAGAATTTGGCTGGAGTGGGATAGCTCAGATACAACATATATTTATGATCCAAAAAAAGAATCTCTGGTTTACAAGACTCAACGAGGAGTAAAAGGTATTTCTAGAAATAATTACAAAAAACTTCCATGGGACGACTATCTTGAATATAGCATAATCTTATATTATGAAAGAAATCAAGATAGGTTAAGGTTTAAAAATATCAGAAATAAATAATAACACAAATCCATATTCTTTATAAAAGAGGAATACTTTCTGAATTTGTTATGGTTAGTAGATTAAAGAAATTAGCAGGCATTGCTCTTCTTACAGCAACGCTATCTGGATGTGTATATGAAAATATTGAGCCTATTAGACCAAAAACTTTAATAGAAATTATTGAAGAAGAGTTTGATTATGTGCGTGATATTTTAAATTCTAAATCTGATGGTCCATCAATTGCAGAAGACTATTGGCAGTCTATGCAAGAATCAATAAAAAAAGGAACTGGCGATTGCGAAGATTATACTATATTTTTATATTACTTATTAAAGGAAAAAGGCATAAAATCAGAAGTAGTTATCGGATTATTAGACAGTACTGTTTGGGCAGGCCATGCATGGCTTGAAGTTAGCGTAAATGATACTACTTACATAATCGATGCAACACTCAATAAAATTACTTGGAGAAATGATCCTGCGAAAGGAATAACAGGCGGCGTAGATAATAACAAGTATTACTTATATCCTGGTTATGCCAATTATGCTCAACGCAGGCTATCGGAGTTTTATGATAGAAATAAAGAATATTTTGACATGAAAAATATCAGAGTTCAGGGACTCGAGCCTTTAGTTAAAGACGGTAAATTAACATTTGTCAAGAAAGAAGAATCGGGAGGAAGAAAAAAGCCTTATATTATTGATCCTCGAGATATTAGCAATTTGCCGCCAATCGGAAATTGAATATTATATAAAAATAGAATAAGAATAAAAATTTACTGATGGACAGCTGATTCATCAGGCTTTATTTCTGCTACAGGCGTTTTCTCATCATCTTTCACAACTTTAGTCATATTGATTGCCTTGTCTGTTGCTGCAAGCTTGATGAGTCTTACTCCTTGAGTATTTCTTCCGACTGTTGATATCTGATCGCAGCTAGTTCTTATCAATATTCCTTTCTTTGAAATGAACATGACTTCATCAGTATCTACAACTGGCAATATTGCTGAAACGTCACCGTTTCTTTCTGAGCAGATGATATTGATTACTCCTTTTCCGCCCCTGTTGATTTTCCTGTATTCAGTCATCTCTGTCATCTTTCCATAGCCATTCTCAGTAAGCGTCAAGATTTTCTGTGAATCTTCTGCAATGATCATTCCTATTACTTTGTCATTTTCTTCAAGTCTTATGCCGCGAACTCCCTGGCTTGTTCTTCCAGTTGATCTTACATCTTCTTCGCTGAATCTTGAAGCAACTCCCTTTGCAGTTGCAAGTATTATATCTTGTTTTCCGTCAGTTAGAACTACATTTACAAGCTCATCCTTTACTGATTCATCAAGATTGATTGCAGCAATTCCACCCTTTCTAGGATTTGAGAATTCAATCAAGTTTGTCTTCTTGATAGTACCTGCCTTTGTTGCCATGACTAGATAATGCTTGTCGTCGAATTCTTTTAATGGTATTATTGCATTAATTTTCTCATCTGCATCAAGCTCTAGCAAGTTCACGATTGCTTTTCCTGCTGACTGTCTTGAAGCGTCAGGTATCTTATATGCTTTTAGCCAATATAGCTGGCCTTTGTTTGTTATGATCAATAGATATGAATGAGTTCTTGCGATGAATAATTTTTCAATGTAGTCTCCTTCTTTGACATCTGATGCAATAACTCCTTTTCCGCCTCTATTTTGTAATTTGTATGTTTCAAGCGGCAATCTCTTTATGTATCCTGAATGGGATAATGTTATGATTACGCTTTCGTCAGGGATCAAATCTTCCATAGCAAATTCGGAATCTTCATCTGCTGTGTCGATTATTTTTGTTTTTCTTGTATCCTTGCTTCCATAAGTATGGATTATTTCTTCCATCTCTGATTTGATTATGTTTCTAACTCTTGTTTCAGAATTTAATATATCTTTCAGATCTGTTATCTGGACTTTCAAATCATCAAATTCGCTGTT
>DASPMU010000107.1:0-4398 GCA_035626895.1 Alphaproteobacteria bacterium | reverse complement strand
AATCCTCATCTAACATCACCCACAACATTAAAATTATTACAATTTTCCTATTTTCAACTTATATAAATACTTTTAGAAAACATCCGTTTTTATTATCACTTGGTGTCAATTTTGTGCTTAAATTTACGCAATTTTTGAAATTTTTATCTACTGCATAGGAAAACTTTATATATGAAATAAAGAGTTTATCCTATAATTTAAATTATAGTTGAAGGAAAGGATTTATAGTGGGTGAATGGTGAGTTTTGCGTGAATGCTAATAGAAGTACTAAAGTCACAAGACTAGAAATAAGAGGATTCAAGAGTTTTGCAAATAAGACTGAATTAGTTTTTGGAGATAATTTTAACTGCGTTCTAGGCCCAAATGGTTCAGGAAAATCAAATGTCATGGACGCATTATGTTTCGTTCTGGGAAAGGGTTCAAGCAAAGACATGCGAGCAGAGAAGTCTTCTAATTTAATCTATAATGGCGGAAAGATGAAAAATCCGGCCAAGGATGGAGAAGTATCCATCTATTTTGACAACACGAATAAAATATTCCCTGAAATAAGAAGCGATTCCAAGAAAAAACAGGGCGAAGAGAATAAGTTCAAAGATGAAATCAAGATCACAAGAATAATCAAGGAAAATGGCCAGTCCGTTTACAAGATAAATGATATTTCAAAGACGAGGCAGGAAATTCTAGATCTTCTAAGTTTTGCAAAAGTTGATCCTGACGGCTATAATATTGTTCTTCAGGGAGAAATCATCAGGATGATTGAAATGACTCCGCTTGAGCGAAGGCAGATGATTGAGCAAATTGCAGGACTTTCAGTTTACGAGGAGAAGAAGGAAAAAGCCCTGAGAGAACTTCAGCGTGTTGAAGAGAAGATGAATGAAGTCGAGATAATCTTGGCAGAAAGAAAGACACATCTCCAAGAACTCAAAAGAGACAGGGATCAAGCATTAAAATTCAAAGATTTAAATGACAAGATAAAGAGCAACAAGGCCACTCTTCTTGACTCAAAAATAAAAGCAAAGACAGCAGACAGGGATAAAGTCCAAAAAGAAATTGATGAAGGAAATGCAAAGATATCAAAATTAAACGAAGAAGTCAAGAAATTAAAAGACACGATTAATCACAAGAAATCAGAGATTGACAAGATAAATAGGGAGATTGAAGAGAAAGGAGAAAAGGAACAAGTTCTTCTTCACAAAGAAGTCGAGAAACTCAAAATCGAATTAGCATTAAACAATCAAAGAGTCACAAGCATTGATTCTGAGTTGACTAAAATAACAGACAGAAAGACTCAGCTTGAAAGTTCTCTTGAGCAAATAAATGAGAATATAGAAAAAATCAACAGATCCAAAAAAGACTTAGAAGGCGCAATACGAAACAAAGAAAATGACCTCGCGCAAGTAGAGCATAAGATAAAATCATTCCTTGAAAAAAACAATCTTGACAATGTTTCTGCAATCGATAAAGAAATCGAGCAGATAGATAAAGATACTGAAGCCTTGCAGGAAGAAATGCAAAAGACAAGAGAAGAGCAGCAGAATCTACTAAGAGAAAAAGATAAGACAGAGATGCTCCTAAGAAACATTGACGACAGCATTGAAAATGTCCTTAAATTAGAAAAAGAAAACAAAGGACAAATTGAAACTTTAAAGAAAAAGAAAGATGAATTCAAGAAAATAACTCTCGATCTAAATACAGCATTATCAGAGAATTCCTCAATTGCAGCTCAGATGGAAAATGCAAGGACAAAAACATACAGCAGAAAAGAAGAGCTTGCAAAACTCCGGGCAAAAGATAACACTATTAGAGAAAGTGTTGCTGCAGGTGTTGCAGTCCAAAGAATTCTCGAAATGAAATCTGAAAAGAAAGGAATTTATGGCCTTATCTCAACGCTTGGAAATGTAAAATCAGAATACTCTGCAGCGCTAGAAGTTGCTGCCGGGGGAAGAATCAAGAGCATTGTTGTTGAAGATGACAAGATTGCAGCCGAGTGTATAAAATATCTAAAAGATAACAAGCTAGGCGTTGCAACATTTATCCCAATCAACAAGATCAGGGACGTTCCGATAAAATCCGAATTAAAAAATATCAAGATGGCAGGCGTTAGAGGCCTTGCATTGGACTTAATAACATACGAACCAAAATTCGACAAAGTATTCAGATATGTTTTCGAAAACACGATTGTTGTTGAAGATGTAGAAGTCGCAAGAAAGATAGGAATCGGAACTCACAGGATGGTCACAATGTCCGGCGACTTGATGGAGACATCAGGAAGCATGCAAGGAGGATTCAGGCAGAAAACTGGCGTCGGGTTCCAGGAGAAGGAAGTTTCCGACGGGATAAACAAATTAGAATCTGAAATCGCAGACTTAGCTGCAGTCCAGAGCAATCTCGAGCAAAAGAGGCTTGACAATGAAGAGTTGATCGACAGATTAAGACAATTAAAATCAAATCTTGACGCTGAAGTAATAGTCATGGAAAAATCCTTGCATCTTGATTCAAATGATCTTGATGTTAGCAAGAAGCAGAAAACAGAGCTTAAGAAAACTATAACAGACATCGACAAATCAATCGATAATATACTGATGAAAATAAGTGACAAGAACAAGCAGCTTGCGCAATTAAAAATCAAAAAGCAGCAGTTAAGGGATAAAATCAATGAACTGCGAAATCCATCTCTGCTTGCAGAATTAAATGCATTTGAGCAAAAGAAAATAAATATCAAAGATGAACTTGGAAATTACAGGATAGAAATAAAGAATGGAGACGCCCAGATTTCAAACGTTCTAGCTCCAGAAAGAGACAATATTTCAAAGATTCTAAAGCAGCAGGAAAAAGAGCGAAGCGGATTTGATGAAGAAAAGAAGAATCTTGTAAAGAAAATCGCTGACATGACAAAAATACTTAAAGAGAAGGAAGAAGCTGAGGCTAAATTCTTCACGCAGTTCAAGGAGTTATTCAATAAGAGAAATAAATTATCAGATGAAATCAGCAAGACTGAAAACGAAGTCTTCAACAAGCAAGATGATTCAAGAAAAATCGAGCAGAAAATCAATCTCATTTCACTTCAGGGAGCTGAAGCAAGAGCGCAACTATCAGGAATGCTTGAAGAGTTCAAGCAGTATGAAGGCGTTGAATTATTCAAGGACAAGCCAGAATCCGAGATAGTAAAGGAAGTTGCGCAATTTGAGAAATTAATCCTCGACATCGGCGCAGTAAACATGAGAGCGCTTGAAATCTATGAAAAGATCGAAAAAGAATATAAGACATTCATCGAAAAGAAAGACAAGATAATGTCTGAGCGCGAAGATGTATTAGTCATGATAAATGAAATCGACAGCAAGAAGCGGGAATTATTCATGAAGACTTACGAAGTAATTGATCACAATTTCAGGGCAATTTTTGGAGCATTATCAACAAAGCAAGGAGAGGCCTTCTTGGAACTAGAAGATAAGAATGATCCCTTCAATGGCGGAGTACAGTTGAAAGTAAGAATCACAGGAACAAAGTTCCTTGACATAAAATCATTATCCGGCGGAGAGAAGACTTTGACAGCAATCGCGTTCATCTTCGCAGTCCAGGAATACTTCCCGGCGCCATTTTATATCTTTGATGAAGTAGATGCAGCATTAGATAAGAAAAATTCAGAGCAGCTTGCGCTGCTTGTAAAGAATTATTCAAAGAAAGCACAGTATATTATAATAAGCCACAATGATTCTGTGATTGCAGAGGCTGATAATCTTTATGGCGTATCCATGAATGAGCATGGAATTTCTAAAGTTACGAGCTTGAAGATATAACAAAAAGTATTATCAGATAAGACATTTAACTACTTTTGATATAGATCTCTCAGAAAATTTATAAAGAATATTTCCATCCCATAGTGTATGAATGACACAATATATGAAAAAATTACTCAAGAAACACCTATCAGGAATATGAAGATACATCCTCTTCTTGCGGAAAGATGGAATTCTCCCGATTCAATACCTATAGAGGAATTTACTGTAAGAATAAAAGATTCAATTTCTAAAAGATCAGAATACATCGCTTCAGTAAACGACTTAATCTCAAACCGCAAGGTGTTCATAGAAAAACTCAAGCAATACGATAAATAAACATTTAAATAGCGTTTCTTATTCTAATAAACATGCTTGGAATAATATTTGCAATAATCGCCAGCTTCTTCAAAGGAATTGAGAAAGTAATACATAGAAAGATCCTGGTAAAAGAAGATAGCCTTGCGTATGCATTTCTATGGCATTTGATATCATCGATATTTTTATTGCCAATTGCATTATATGAGTTATTTAAAATAAATTTCGTACTGCCTTCAGGGATTGAAATTTGGGGAATTGTTCTTGCTTCTTCAGGCCTTTGGGCATTAGCCGCATATTTTG
>DASPMU010000106.1:0-6764 GCA_035626895.1 Alphaproteobacteria bacterium | reverse complement strand
TGTTTTGTTTTAATTTTGCTAATTGATTTTTAGCTTCTATTAAATTGGAGCCAATTAGAAATAAAGGTAGAACCGAAATTTTTCTTAAAATATTCGGGTGGGTTTAAAGGGTGTTGAAATGAAAAATGTGTTGAAGACTTTGTTAGCGACAGCTATGTTCGCTCTATTTTTAGTATCGGTTGTTTCTGTAGTTTCTGCAGATGTTTCCGCAGCTACATTAGTTGATCCTAATGAAATAGGATTTGGCGGAAAGAGCAGAGATAACAACTATGATACATTAATGGATGCTTACTTTAGCAATACTAATGTAGTAACGACAATCAATGGAATAATGTGGGTGCCTTGGTATAAGACTAGTTCTGGCAGCGCAGTATCAGACCTGCAGAGTGGAGCTAATTGTAACTCCGGCCAGACTATAGATTATACGCATAACTGCATGGTAACTGATGAATACTCTCAGATCGGAGTAATTGTTGCCATGGGAAAAGATCAGAATAGAATGAATCAGTTCTATAATACTGTGCTTGCTACAAAAAGCAAGTTCGGAAACATTCCAGCATGGAGAATTTATAGGGATGGCAATACAATACAGCCATGTAGAGACGGAATCAATGGAAACTGTGATACTGCGTCTGATGCTACTGCAAGAATAGTCATTGCATTATTTACTGCAAGCAAAAATTCGCATTTCACAGATTCAGCAAAGAAAACAGAATACGCAACTCTTGCAAAGAAATTAGCTGATGACATGCTAACTTACGAAACAGACAAGACTTGTAAGAAGACTGCATACGGTGACGTATGCCACTGGCTTGCAGGCGGATCCCAAGTAAGAAATGGCGGACTTGCATCAAATGATTACGCATATACTGGATATTATGCTGACGCAATAATTGCAATGCTTGCAGCATATTCAAGTACTGGCGATGTAAAGTATTACAACGCAGCAAAAGACTTTACTTTGAATTACATGCAGGCAGCAAAATTCGACGGAGCTAAATTCACGGCTCCGCCAGGAAAGGCTTTCAAATGGACAATAGATTCAAACGGCCAGATGAAAGCAGTATGTACAAGCAACTGTAATCCTGTAGCTTGGGAAGCATATGACGCGTCAAGAGCGCTTGGAATGTGCCAGGCAAATTACTACGCAAAGCAGATGGGAGTTACACTTCCACAATTGTCGAAGTATTGTGAACTCTTCAATCAGAGGCATATGAGCAGCACGACAAAAGTTGCATTGCAATATTATCCTGATGGTAATGCAGCTAGTTCCCCTCAGAATAGTGTATTTGCCCAAGGTTTACAGGCATTGCACTTTTCAGGCGTAAGTAGTTCGTCATTTAAGTCTTCATTAGATAGTGCATTATCGCATTATACTATAGATAAGAAGACATTCGATTATGCGCCAAGCATTGGAGTCTACACGCAGTCTATCGCAGTAAGAGCATTAGGAATGGGAATTGGAAGAGACGCTCAGGCATTCAAGCCAGCAGGAACTATAATTCCAACAAGTCCTGAACCAACTCCAACGACTACTCCTGCACCGACGCCAACTCCAGTTCCAACTACAACAGGAATTGCAAGCCTTAAGGCATCGGCAGTTTATGGAACATCAAACATTGCTGCAACTGTAAAGAGTGATGTAACAAGCGGTGTTTGTAGAACAGTAATATTTTCAACGTCATCAGGAGATATTAAGATCCTTGCATGCCAGAAAGAAAATAATTACGTAGAAATCTACAAGCAGGCTGCTCCATCAGGACTTGTATTCAAGGCTTGCCTTGCAAATGGATGCATCACAAAAGACAGCGGCTTTGTGAAGTTTATACCGACTACAACTAGCAGCACAACTACTTCAAGTCCGACGCCAACAACTTCAAGCCCTGCTCCGGCACCTTCGCTCCCTGACGACATTTCAGAATTGACAGTATCTAATACATACAATTCTGTCACAAGCAGAGTGAAGAGCGATGTTACAAGCGGAACTTGCAGGACTGTTGTTTTTGAAACATCAAATGGAGATGTCAAGATAATGGGCTGTGAAAAAGACGGAAATAACGTCGAAGTCTACAGGCAGGCATATCCAGACAACTTTGATTTCAAAGCATGTATGGCCACAGCTTGTGTTGATAGATACAGCGGATTTGCAAAAGCAGTAGTCTTTGGATAAATCCAAATAATTTTTTTCTTTTCTAATGTTTCTTTTTGCAACTCTTCTATTGTTTATTTCTATCCCCTGATTATTTTATCCACTAACTGTCACGCTTTTTGGAGAGCTAGTTGCAGATTTTCCTGAAGTATCTCGCGCAGTGCATGTTGCAGTGTAAGTTCCGCTTGACGGATAAGTATGATACACATTGTTTTGCGTCGAACCATACTGATAAGTTCCATCTCCGAAATTAAAATCATATGTATAATTTCCGTTTCCTCCCGCAGCATTGCACACCCAGATATGATTCAAACCTTGAGGATACCAGTCAGCATTTGAAAGTGTTGCTGTAAATGTACTTGTATTATTTGAAGGTGGATTGGTATTATTTGATTGATGCCCTATGACTATTGTAGTCGATTTTGACTGGGCCAATGTTCCATCGGAACTGTCAAATATTCTGCAATATGCTGTATATGTTCCGTTTGCAGGATATGTGTGATATACATTATCTGACTCAGTATTTGTCTGGCTTTGTCCATCTCCGAAATAATAATCATAAGTAAATGGTCCTGTTCCGCCGCTAGCTTTGCATTCCCAAACCATGTTCAATCCTTGAGGATACCATCTTGCAGGACCGATTGCCGCGCTTAGCTCGTCATTTCCTGGCGCAGGATCGGTTGTCTGTGTGCCTTGCACTACTCTGTAAATATTTCCTTTTGTTTCTCCATAGCCAGTAAATCCTTGTTCTCCGAACAAGTCGGTGAAATATAATCCATCGTCAAGGAATATTAACCCTAGCGGAGTCCCGTATCCGTCTCCAGTATAGACGACCAAGTCTGATTCAGAGTTATAACTTCCGTCGGAATTTAGCTGTATTTGCTTTATTCTTTTTCCCCTATCTACTTGGCCTGGAATATATGCCGGGCCTACATGGACGACATATAAGTCTCCATTGCTATCTGCTTTCATCGAATTAGTTCCGTCGTCAAACGATAATGCTGTAGGAACTACTGTCTGCTCCCAGACTTTCCATGCGCCTTTTGAAGTATTGCAAGTATCCTGGCACCATCCGAATGTTTCTCCACCAAAGACTTTATACAATGTATCATGGCTATCTTCGCCATTGTTTGAAACAAACATCTGATTAGTCCCTGGCTTCCATTCATGCCCGTAAGGATTCCTAAATCCTGCAGCATAAATTTTCAAATCCGATCCATCGTCTTTGAATTTCAATATTTTTCCAAATAAAGTATTAGGATTATCTGCTTCCTGAGGATTATCTGCATCTCCAGTTCCAACATATAGATATCCGTCAGGGCCTCTTGTTATTTCCTGGACTTGATGAGCAGGGCTTACTGGAATTCCTGAAACTATTGTCTTTACAGAAGTGTATCCTGTTCCATCATTGTTAGTGGTAAATTTGTCGATTTTTCCAAGGAGTTTTTGTGATGTTTCATTCCAATAACTCATTGAAGCAAACAAATCCCCTGTCGATGGATCAACGTATAATCCTACAACTCCTATCTCTCCGCTTCCAGGCAAGCTTCCGAAATCATCATAATTTAGAAGATTATTTGCATACTCTACGTATGTTCCATCATTTAATAAAACTCCAAGCTGGCCATATAAATGAGTCATATATAATTTAGGTCTTTTTTCAGACGGCAAATGAGTGTAGATATTTGGAGCAGGCTCTAGTGTTACAGGAAGATTCAAGTCCTTTGCAACGAGTTCAACTTTATATCCTGAAGCCGCAGTCCACGTCCAGTTACTTTCTGTTCCTATAAACTCATTTCTGGTTTTGAAATTAACATAACTGCTCCAGTCGCTTGGAGAATTTCCTGATGCATAATGCCTGGCCCTTACTTTGTAATTTCTATCAAACAACAAATGGTCAGAACCTGAAAGGCTTCCCATGAATGTTCCGTCGCCGTTTCTAGGATGGAGATTCATTATTTTATTTGCTTTCCAGACTAATTCATTTGTTGCACTGTCATATAATTCATAATCAGTTCCCTGCCATGCATCATTTTCAGAATCATTCATTACATCAACATGAAGATTGAAATGATATGGCTCGACGTCAGGTTGGCCTTCGACTGGCTCGAACCATTTAGGAGGCTGAGGCTTTAGATTTGTAGTATTTGTGTTGTTACTTGATGTATTTGTTCCTCCTGAGCCTGCAGGTCCATAAATAGGATAATCAGGGCTTCTTGCAAATCCATTATTATTGTCGATGCAAGTATTTAGCAAACATATTTTTAATGATGTTCCGATTTGAACTTGTTTATACATCTCAAAACGCGTCGGTGTTCCAGAATCCGGCTTGTTCCATGCAGTTACAGTAAGATTATTTCCGTTTCCAGCGCAAGTTATTCTTCTGCCGCCTGTCCAAATATCGCTAGTGATTGATCCTCCAGTACATGTTGCAGGAATATCTTTCACATTAGTGTAGGGAATTGAGTTAGAATTATTGTTATTTGTGTTGTTTGTCGTGTTAGTATTATTTGCCTGTGGACTTGTAGCGTTTCCCATGCATATAGGATATGTAGATGAAGGAATATAGCCTTCATTTTGCATGCAAGTCTTTCCAATGCATATCTTTACTCCATTTCCGATTTTTGATTGCATATACATTTCAAAATATTGTTTTGCCCCGAAATCCGGCTTGTCGCAAGCCATTACTTGCATTCCATTGCCTGAATTTTGGCATGATATCATTCTGCAGCCATTATACGTATCACTGGTGATAGTTCCTGTGCAGTTTGCTGGAATATTCTGTACGCTAGTATAACAAATGTTTGTGTTATTTGTTGTAGAATTTGTAGTGTTAGATGGTGGAATTGATGTATTGGTGTTGTTTGAACTTCCCCCACTCAAGCATGTTTCTCCAGGGATGCATCCATTTATGTTTGGAAGATACGCCGGGCCTGATGAAAAGAATTCTACAGGATAGCCAAATTGCGTCCATTTTTGCTTGTCAATATCCCAGACGCCGCAATCAATATCCCAAAGCCCTGCATTTGGAACATTATAAGAAATTGTTTTTTGATTATTGAATTGCGGGAGCTGGATAGTATATGGCCCAATCAGATTCCAATATAAATTATAATTAGTAGTTCCAGACGGCACATCGCAAGTTGCCGTGAAGCTAGTTCCTGAAGTTTCTGTGACTCTTATATTCGGTCTTGTTGTGTCAACAGATTTTCTTCGATCAATATGAAAGTCTCCTCTTTTAAGAGATCCATTGGCGAGAAATACTTCGCATCCTACATGATATAATCCATCTTGAGTTAGCTGGACAGTCCAGTTAGGGGAAATTCCTTGTTGAGTTGCAAGTGATGGAGATTCAATTCTCAAATTCCATTTCCTATTAGGATTTGCGTCACTAGGAATAGTACATGAGAACGTATAATTTCTTGTTGCTTCATTGTATGCAATTGCCCTTACAACTATTGTTTCAGCGCTTCCATGACTTGTTTGAGCTGCCATTGCCTGAACCATGCTGTTTTCTTTCTCTTCATTATTTACAGCAAGGGTATTACTTATTATGTAATCAGAATTTTCCTTCAAATGATGCTCTGCATCTTCTTCATGCCCTTCAGCTCCAGCGAGAGTTATAATTATGAGTGTAAAGATTGTAAGAATGCCAAGTAAATATATAGTGAATGATCTTAGCATTCCTTTGATTGCAGTTGCTGAGTGTCTTGTTTGTTTTAGTTTCATGTTTGCTTTTGAATCCATTTTCTCACCTCACAGATTAATGTATTCAAAAGTTATCAACAAACAAATTTATCCACAAAAATATTAATTATCGAATAATTTTAAATTAATCCCTAAAAATGTCATCCTTCAAGATCTTCCTTGAATCCTTTCCATAAAGTCTGAGCTTTCTCATATTTAGGAATTGTTCCTGTGTCGACCCATTGGCCTTTAAATTTAAACCCGTGCAATGCGCCGATTGCTGCAAGCTTTGGGAAAACATCTTTCTCAATCATGGCGTAGCCTTGAGGGACAAAATCGATAATCTCAGGGCTTAATATATAGAGGCCTGCATTTATGAAGTTGGTTGGAGCTTCTTCTTTCTTTGGTTTTTCTACAAATCTAAGTATTTTTGTGCCATCAAGATCTACAACCCCGTACTGTGATGGATCGTCAACTTCAGTCAGAGCAATAGTTGCTATAGCATTAGTCTTTATATGCTGGTCAAGCATCTTATGAAGATTAATATCTTTTAATTCATCAGCATTGCACATCATGAAATTCTCGCTCAAGTGATGCTTGTGAAGTCTCAATGCTCCTGCTGTTCCCATAGCTTCAGGCTCTTCAACATAAGTAATATTGACATCATGTTTCTCCCCAGAGCCATAATGATTCTTTATTTTGTCTCCAAAATGGAATATGCTTATTGAAATATCTTTGATCCCATGCCTCTTACATAATTCGATACTATAATCAAGTATTGGCCTATCTTGAAGAGGAAGCATGGGCTTTGGAGTGTCTTTAGTTAATTCCTTCATTCTTGTCCCAAATCCGCCAGCCATTATGAGAGCTTTTCTGAGGGATGGATTTTTAGGATTGCTTGTAAATCCTAGATCTTCAGTGTCATAAG
>DASPMU010000105.1:0-4253 GCA_035626895.1 Alphaproteobacteria bacterium | reverse complement strand
CTAACTATGAGATTTATTTTAGAAACTTATTTTGAAGGAAGATTGAATGGTTGCACTGCCTCATTTGAAAAAGGTGCGGACTTGTATGCTTTTCATCGCTTCGATAATTCTGTTGTCAATTTTTATGGCGATTGCATAGGGCTTCCTTGCGGCTTTAATTCAAAATTCATTATCCATAAAGATATTAAGTTTAGTGGCAAGGAAAAGGCGGCCAATAGGTGTGATTATTATGTTAGAGAAAACTCAATGCGCGATAAATTGGCTGAATTTTTTTACAATATAGATCCTGTTTTATCATGTAGATCTTCAATTCATATGATGGAGGATTTAAAGTAATGACACAATCATCACAATTGGAAATGAAACTTCGGAAGAAGAATATTGCGAATGAATTAGTTAACATTCCGAAAGCTTCAACGAAAAACTATGATGAATTATGCAACCATTTAGCATCATTTTGTATCTCTTTGGGGACAGATAAAAATGATTTCAAGTCAGCTTACACTTCTTCAATAAATAACTATGCTCACTTAATTCCGAGAACTCCTGAAGAATTAACATTATTTAATAGTGCATTGATCATGAATGACAAAAATGTGCACAATCAGGATATAGGGGAGAAATTCTTGGAAAAAATCCTGTATAGCTTGGCAAGTGAAGGATATAAAAAATTCACACTCCTTTCTGATTTAAGAATAATCAATAAAAACGAGAAACCTTTAGATATTACATTCATAGAAGAAGGCATGTTCTTCACTCGTTATTGGAATACTAAAGAAAAAGTGAATATAACTTATTTGACTAAGGTCAATTCTGATGCAAAATATATTGATTCTACTATTACTTTTTTTGGAGATTGCATAACTATTCCTAAAGGTAAAAATTCCACATTCAATATTTTTGGAGGATTTAGAAAAAGCATCAGGGATAATCCTGATGCGATGTGCAGCGCCTTATCTGAGGCGTTTAATGAAAAACACCATAGTGGATGCACATATAATTTCAATAATGAAATAGACTTAATTAATGTCTGGAATTTCTTCAAAAAACCATCCAATGAAAAAATAAAACCATGTACTTTCAACATGATGGGAGACGGCAAGATAATTGCCACTTATAAAAAATGAATAATAATATTAATCTGGAAATGAAATTACGGAAGAAAAATTTCGAGAGCGAAGTAGTTTCGGAATTAGATATGAAATCATACTCTGATAAATTCAAGGATTTATCTGCGGAGATTTACAAATATGCTTCCCTATCTACAAACTTAAATTATACTGATAGTGACCTTACTGACTGGAATTATAAAGGAATTTACCCAAATACTCCTCAGGAATTATTCGCATTCAGTAGTATATTTTCTAAGTATAATGAATTTTCTGATAACAAATCCGAACAAATAAGAATTGCGGCATCTCTTGTATGCGGAAGAATAATCTATAACCTTTTGGAAGCAGGATATGGAGATTTCAACCTTAATATACATGTTCCTCTAAATAAACACTCATGGAATTTAAAAGGCAAGAAAATTAACCTGAATTTTTTTGATTTAATTGAAGCTCCGTTTCTTATTAAAGACTCAAACATAAATTATTACTCTCCTCTGAAAGGAGACGGCCCGCTTTACTCTGGATGCAATATATGTTTTCATGAGAAAATAGAATGTCTTCCTATGGGTGATGATAGTATTTTCAATGTAAAAAAAGCAGCAGAAAGACTTTGTTATCCCGAATACTGGGGCAGAAGAAATACTTACGTAGTCAATGACAAGATTATCTACGACGGATTCACCGAATTTGTAACATGCGAATGTTCTGAAAAGGAATTCTTAAATCCCTTAAATGAAAATGAGTTTGTAGGAAAAATAATCCTCGAGGATGAAAATTGCAGAGTATTATGTGAAAAATACGTCAAGGCAGTCAAATGAATACGCAGACATTAGATATGAAATTAAGGAAAAAGAATGTTTCGAGTGAAAAAAATCTTTCTTTAGATAATGTTCCATATGATAAATTAAATAACCTTTGCACGGAAATAATTAAATCATGCAGCAGGACAAATATGTCTAGAGGAGAATTTTTGAGCAGCGCTAAATATTTGCCTGAAAACCCGAAGGAATTAACTGCTTTGATGGCAATGCTTGATAGCTTGGATTTTAGACCTGATGAGCATTACCACTACAAATATTTGATCAAAGATATTGTCGGAATCATAAATAAAGGCGGACATAAAGAATTTACACTATTTCATGATATTCCAATAGGCAATAAAAACGATAGCCAATCGCCAGATAATTTATACATAAGATTTTTTAATGTGGATCAAATACTGGATGAAAAAAATAATTCGTCTATAGAGTTTTCTAATTGTTCTCCTGCATTTTATACTTCATTTAATAATTGCAACGTTATAGTAAATAATGATCTTTCCTGGCTCGGGACTTTTCCAAAAGGAACTGGAAGCACTTTTAATTTTATGAGCCCATGCAAATTGCTTCCTTATGTGAACTCTAAATATTGCAAATACAATTTTTATGATTTAGAGTCTTACTTCAAGGCATCTTCGAAATTAGGACAAAAAGAAAATTCTGATATGATCAAAAATAAATCTTCATTGTATCCAAATTGGATTAATCTTGTGGAACGTGGGAAAATAATATATTCGGATAAATTTTACTGCAAATATGAGGAGAAATAAGAAAAATGAAATCAATCACACAGCCACTTGAAATGAAACTTCGGAAGAAAAATTTCGAGAGCGAAAATATTGTAAATATAGAAAAAACTCGAGATTTTAGTCTGCTGGTTGAAGAATTTTATAATTTCAAGTATAATGCAAAATCTAATTTCAAGAAAATATATTCTGAAAAAAAGGATTTGCTTCCAAAAACATCAACGGAATTGACTCTTCTTGTATCTGAAGTAGAAAAATATTCATCAAATATGATAATAGAAAAATTGGGACATTGGAATAAAAAAGATTTTAATAGAAAATCCCACTACTTAATTGCAAATTTAATAAATTTCCTTAGCTCAAATGGCGATAGTGATTTTCTATTCTTGAATGATGTTATTGTTAATGAAGATCCGAATAAAAAACGAAAACGATCCGATCTTAAAATAAAGTTCTGCGATATAACATATTCAGGATATGCAAAGCATTCTGCAACAATAGAATATGTTAATTGCGCTCCATCCTTCCGGGGCTATAGGGATGTCAAAGGCCCATTTTTCAACTGTGAAGTCACATTCCGTGAAGGAATTGGTAGCTTCCCAACAGGAACTAATAGTGTATTTAATATTTTTAAAAACATAGAATATCCTGTTCCAGGCACATGCGTTCCGGAATCATGCCAATACAATTTTTATGACAAGCAACTTTACGAAGATGCAATTAGGATATGGAATAAAGGCGCAAGAAGATGCAAAACTTATCACACGCACGATTGGTGCACAAATAGGATAAATCTTATCAAGAATAAACGAATAGTAAAGCACGAGGTAATTTCTTGGAGATAAACATGGGAGATCAAACATTAAACTTGGAAATGAAATTAAGGAAAAAGAATGACAGTATTGAAGTAGTCAATGATGTTGTTATTAAAAGTTTGCATAAAGATATTGCTAAATATGCTCTAGAGCTTCATCGCAAGTATAATGACGCATTTTCCTATGAAAATAATCATGCAAAAGAAATAGCTGAAAAAGTGCATTTAAAATTCAAAAACGATCTTCCGAAATATCCTTCAGAATTGATGGTTATAACTTCAGAATTCGATAAACTGAACTACAAGAAAGGAAATAATTACCATTATTTCAGGCATACAGATACTGCTAGATTATTGATCCAACATTTTTTTGATTCAATGGTAAATGAAGGACATAGGGAGTTTATGCTGGATTTTGATGTAGGAATTAAAAAAATCGGCAAGGAACGCCTCAATATAACTTTCGTTAATGAAGATTGGATGATTGTTAATTTGCCAAAAAAGAATGCTTCTATAAGATTTATCGCTCCTTACTCTTCATGCCACATAGACTTTCATGATTGCAATTTAATATTTGAAGGGAAATGTGATTTTCCCGATGGATCAAACAATGTAATTACGATGCATGAGGATTGGGCATCTACCGGAATGGATAACAATAGATCCATGATTAAGCTTGGATATAGGGGCCGTGAATGGAAAAATTGCACATTTAATGTCCATTTAAAGCAAACATTCAAGAGTTTGTGCTATAAAAAACAAT
>DASPMU010000104.1:0-4876 GCA_035626895.1 Alphaproteobacteria bacterium | reverse complement strand
CGACGAGAGAATATATATTAATCTAAATTGCACTATATAATGAAATATAGTCGCATAGGCAGTATATACTAGAAAAATCATCACACATCATCACATAAATTTTTCATACATGATGTGAACAATTGGAAAAAATCACAATCTCAGTCGAAATAATCTTCGTAAGAAAAGCTTCTTCTGTTTTCTTCAAATGTACAGCCGACTTTCTTCTGGATTATATTGCCGTCGAGAAACTCCCTGTATTTTCCTACAAGCTTGCAGCAATCAGTGCATCTTCTAAAATCAGATCCTATCTCTATCTCAAATTCTTTATCATTTAATTTAGTGACCTTAGTCGGAGTTGACGCATTTTCTCTAAATTGCTTGTGAATGGTCTCAATAAATCTTGTGTCAGTTATCGCGTCAGATAATTTTATTCTTAGAACGCATTTTTTTGGCGCTGTAATTTCTACAACTTCTTTAGTTACCTGCATGCATCGCCCTTTTTGCATCATTATTTGATCCTGAGCTTTTTTTGCTACAGTGGCGTTCGATAATTTTAAGCTTCCATCGGGATTGAATTGCATGATTTAGTTATTTTGAATCAATTTAAATGTATTGCGGTATATGTCGATAATTTTAAAAATGATGTTTGGCTCCTAAAATCATGCCTATAGAAATAAAAGACTTCAGCAAGTATTACATAATACAATTATGGAGCGATGATGATCCTAGAGGGAATAATCTCGAATCTTTCGTAAAGTATGTAGGCAACGAGCTTACGCGACGAAATAAAGCCAAAATAATTGAAATTGATGGACCTACATCATATCTTCCAGATTTTTTCAGTGAATTATTTGATTATAGAGCAGGATATCTTATGAGCATTGAAAAAAGCGTAAATCCATACGATTTGAAAAGAACTTGCATGGAACTTGAAATAAATGAGAACGGTAAACGGATTTGTGATATCGACATTTATATAGATAGAAAAGTCACTATAATAACAGATTGTAATGGTAAAGACCGTACTTATTCAGACTTAAAAAGCATTCATCGCAAAGATATGCAGATTGAAAAATTTAAAGAGCATAGAAGACTTAACGCTATTTATCTTAATTTTTTAACCAAAGAAAATTTATAAATAGAATGTTAATCAAAAAAATAAAAGAGCGAGGGGGATAAAATGAAACACCAACTTCCAATAGCAGACATATTAAGTGAAAATTTCACGGCGGATTTTCATCGCAATTCTGAAGAGATAGGATTTAATGCAGTAGCAAACGCAAGCACTGATCCCAGGTTTTCAATTGATGGAAAGACTATCGAGGAACAAAAAATATTATTATATAAAGATCTAAGAGAATTTGCAGATCTTCCAGAATCTGAAAAAGAAAAAATAGACAGATGGGCAGAAGGTCAAAGAGGATATACTGGTCTTTGGGTGGAAAAATCCGGAGAACTCTGGGAGCTTAGAACACATTTGATGACGGCAGGAGTATTGCCTGAAGGACATCCATTAAATGATTATAGAAAAGACGGATTTTATCTTCCAAATGTTAAAATACCTCAAATCCCGACTCTAATTCCAAGAGCAGAACAACTTGCTCAATCGATGGAGAAATTAACATTATATACTGCTGAACAACTTGAAAAATATCTTGATATTCCGAATGGAACAATGGCTGCTCCTCTAGCATATGGGCAATATTTCATAAGGCTCCATATTTATCCAAAACCTGATGAAGTTATAGGTGCCAGAGTTCTAAATGGTGTTGAGGCGATTGGTGGAACAAAAGTTGATGGAGTAGAAGTAGTAGATATAATACATAATGGAAAAAGACATAACAACATTCTACGAGCAAGCCCTCATCCCGATATAGGTTTGATAACATGGCTTCTAGGAAGTGAATCTCCGGGATTATATATTCAAATGAAGGATGGAAGCGCACTTCCATTCACAACAGATCCTGGAAAGATTGTTGCAAACAGTGCTGATTTCATAAAATATATCCATAGAAGATTCCAAAAATACGAAAGTACAATCCATTGGGTTGGAATGAATGAAGAAAGTGCCAAAAAAGATAGATTATCAATTGCAGATTTTGTTCATACCAGGCCTATGTTTATTATCAATAATAATCGTACAGGTGCCGAGTTCTTATATGACAGACTATATGAAATAAATCATTTGGATATAAAGACGAGAGATAACTTGATTGCTGCATCCAAAAATTACCCTAAAGATGATGAAATGATTTTAAGAATTCTTAGATGGGAAGAAAAGCAACTCATTAAAGACAAGTCATTTGAACCGAAACTTATGAAATATTATTAATAATTTATTTTATCAAATTATTTTTCTTCAATCTCTTATATTCGTTCAAAACTTTCACAGCCATTTTCTTCTGTGAATCAATAGAAAAATACTTATTTATTTCCCGGAATTTTATCCACTTGCAGGATTTTATCTCTTTTTGATTATGCTTTATTTTTTCTCCTTCTTTCATTTGGGCAATAAATATGTATTGCTCTTGTCCTTTATACTTATATCCGCTTCTTTTGACTACATTATCAGGCCAATAATATTTATTTTTGAAAGAACATTTCTTGATTATATCTATATGTATGTTTAATTCTTCATGCATTTCACGTTTTACAGTTTCTTCGGGTTTTTCTCCCGGATCCATCCCGCCTGAAGGAACTTTCCAAAACTTTGGAAATTCGATTTCAGTAACTATTAGAATCTTATTGTCTTTTATTATGTAAGCCTGGACGCCTTTTCTATAAGGAAGAGAATGTTTTTTTACCTGAACGTCTTTCATTATAGAAAAAATAAGAAGAGGAATTATAAAGGTTTATCTTTTTTTATATATGGCAACTCTTCAAGCCTTTTTTTAATAAATATTTCTGATGATACTCTTCTGCAGGATAGAATTCCACGGCTTTTTCTATCTTTGTAACTATTGGATTTTTGAATTTCCCGGATTTAGATAATGCGTCAAGGCTTTTTTGCGCTATTTCATTTTGTTTATCAGTTGTGTAAAATATTGCTGACCTGTATTGTGTTCCTATATCCCAACCCTGCCTGTTAGGAGTTGTCGGATTGTGGTTTTCCCAGAATATGTCAAGAAGTTTTTCATAAGTTATTTTCTTGGGATCATAAACTATGCGAACTGCTTCAGCGTGGCCTGTTATTCCTGTGCATACCATTGAGTAGCCCGGATCTTTCCAATGTCCGCCTGTATAGCCAACTTCAGTGCTTATGACTCCTGGAAGTATCCTGTATAATTCTTCAACACTCCAAAAGCATCCTGCTGCAAATATTGCTGTTTCAGAAACTACATCCTTCTTTTTTTCTTTTTTTACTGATTTTTTACTAGCGATTTTTTTTGTCATTTTTATTTTCTTCTTTATGAAGCTTGAGCGAGCAGCTATTTATGCAATATCTTTGCTTACCATTTGGGCCATCATCAAATACATGTCCCAGATGCCCGCCGCATTTTTTGCATAGAACTTCAGTTCTAGTCATAAATAAGCTTTTATCTTCTTTTAATTCAATGTTTTTTAAATTTGCCGGCTCAGTAAAGCTTGGCCATCCTGTCCCTGAATCAAATTTAGTGTCTGAACTAAATAATGCATTGCCGCAATAAGCACATTTGTACATTCCTTTGTCTTTAGTATGAACATACTCGCCAGTAAAGGGGGCTTCAGTTCCTTTTTCAAATAAGATGTGTTTTTGCTGCTCTGTAAGATTTTTCATTTGTTTTTCCATTTTTGAATTAGTATCTTTCATTTTCTCACTAGCATAAGATATCGACATTATTAATAATTTATGAATATCTTAATTAATATCTTAATTTTTATAAACTAATACAAACAATTATGAAAATGCATTCGGCAATAAAAAATAGGATACATAATTGATGCTATTTGTAAATACTAATATTCCAAGTATCAAGAGCAATATTCCGACTACAATATTGAAATATTTCAGGAATTTTCCTGATCTTTTTACTAGCCCCATGAATTCTTGAGTAAATATTCCTACAAGTATAAATGGAATTCCAAGACCAATTGCATAAAACATCAAAAATATGAATGCTGACGTAGGATTTGCAACTGCCAGGGCAAATATGCTTCCAAGAATTGCTCCGACGCACGGGCTCCAGCCTACTGCAAATGCAGCTCCGAACACAAATGATGTGAGATATCTTGAATTGTATCTCTTGACTTCTATCTTATGATCCATCATAAGAAAAGGAATCTTGAGTATGCCAAGAATGTGCAAGGCAAATATTATTATGACAAGCCCGCCTATGCGCGAGAGCCAAACTCTGACGGCAAAAGATGAACTTGAAAGCGCAGTATTAAGCAATACGCCAAGCAGCGCAAAAACAAGTGAAAATCCTAAGACGAAAAACAGGCTGCTAAGAAAAGTCTCAAATCTTGTAGGAGTATAATCGACAGTCCTTCCTGAAATATACGCCATAAATCCTGGAAGGATAGGCAATATGCACGGACTTAAAAAAGATACAAATCCTGCAAACATTGCAATAAATAAATTCAAGTCAGCCATAATCTAATCTTTAGTTCAATGCTTTTTAAGGTTTGTGATATAAAACACATTATAATAAAACAGACATAAACATTTATATATGTCTTCTAAAAATGTTATATAATGCTTGATGATATAAAGAGAAGGATAAAGAACAGTCCGAAGTACACTATTGATAAAATAAAGAGCATCAGAAATACGCCGCAGTATACTTATCTAAATAGTCTCGGAATAGGATTTTGGGCGTTTGTAATAATAACATCACTTCTAGGATTAATATTCTTATTTTATGTAGAATCAGTAATAAAAATAATGGTTAGCGGCTATGGTTATCTTGGTATA
>DASPMU010000103.1:0-9304 GCA_035626895.1 Alphaproteobacteria bacterium | reverse complement strand
CGCTCAAATTTACAATGCTAATAGAAAACCAAATCTCACAAGCCTTGCGCACAAAGGAGTAGATTATAGCAGAGAATTAATACATGGAGCTGTAAAAAATACTCTCAAGACTTAAGAAATAAATTTACTTAAGCAGATAACTTTCCAGCGTTTTTTTAAAAATTTCTTCTCCATCTTTTGGAATATAACCACAAGACACCCACTTTTTATCAAATCCGATCATTTCACCATTATATATGACAAAATCTTTAACTCCTTTATCATTCATTAGCGTAGCAATTTGCATAGCTGCATTTTCATAAATGTTAATATACTCATCGGATCTGCCGCCAGTAGCAGAAATTATTGTTTTTTTGTCAATTTTCAAAGAATAAGTCGGCACCTTAAACATGCGCATACAATTTGCATAACCAGGCAAATAATTTTCTTCAAAACCAATTCTTATGGTTGCTCCACGATCAATCGAATCCATAAAGAGAAGATTTTTATGTAATTTAAAATATTTGTGATTATAGTTTGCTTATATTAGCAAATTGCAGCACAATCTACAAAACATAGGAAATTTCTAAAAAATTTCCGGGCTTTGAAACTCGTCAAAGAGTTTCAAAACATTTATAAAGCAAGTTTTAATCCTCATACTAATCAGAATATACTTATATAACATTTTATAGGTTATTTTGTTTTTTTGGAGGGTATAAAATGGATTCAAGCAGACCAATCGACGCATTAAACAATGCAAAGAACAAGAAAGTTATAATAGAATTAAAGAACGGAAGACAATACGTTGGAATATTAAAGGCACTAGACATGCATATCAACTGCGTACTAGAGCATGCTGAAGAAAGAATCGACGGCGAAGTTAAAAGAAAGATAGGTATCATGTTCCTAAGAGGAGATATGATCACTGTAGTAATGCCTACAGATTAGATAATTACAATCAAGGTGGATTAAATGAAAGGAACTGCTTCAATGGGTAAGAAATCTGGTGGAAAGAACCATATAAAGTGCAGACGATGCGGAAAGCATTCTAGAAATGTTTCAACTGGTGTTTGCTCAAGCTGCGGCTATGGTAAGAGCACTAAGCTACGAACATATAAGTGGAAGAGACCATCAAAAAGAACTAAACCAACTAAATAAGAAGGTAAATAATATTAACTACAAATAAAACATTCGAGGGTAAAAAATGGTTATTGTACAATCAAAATCAAGAAGAAAGCCAAGCGGCGCACGATACAAGTCTAAGATTATCAAGAAGAGACAACACTTAATTGGAAGAATACCAGCAATGACTAAGGTCGGAGCTTTAAAGAAGCAAAAGATCAGGTCAAGAAGCGATGGAAGAAAATTAAGATTGTTAAACACTGACAAAGTAAACTTATACGATCCAAAGACTAAAAAATACAGCATAGAGACTATCAAGAATGTTGTAGACAGCCCGTCAGATAAGAACTTCATCAGAAGAAACATCATGACTAAAGGCGCAATCATATCAACCAGCAAGGGAAATGCTAAAGTAACTAGCAGACCTGGCCAAGATGGCATGGTTAATGCTGTTTTAGTATAAATTATTTTTTTATCTTATTCTTATTTATTCTAACATTTTAACTTAAATCTAAATTTTTTGATATTTTTTATTTGACGCGCTCGCACAGATTAGTTTATCTCTTCCCGCCTACGAGTCTAGACGATATGTTTTATTAAATAGAGGGCTCGCTAGGCGTCAACAAATAAAAAATAAGGGAAGAAAGAAAAGATAAGAAATCTTTACCTGAACAATTTCTTGATCTTTGCCCATGGAGTCTTTTCTCGAGGGAAAATTGGAGGAGGGCCGTTCCTGTAGTTTACTTCCGCCAGTATGTATAATACTAATAGGACAAATACTAATATTGCAACAAGCCACCATACAAGATTAGATTTTCCTTCAGGCGCTGATACTATTTCTCTTAAAAGGGAAGTGTTGGTATTATTGCTTGATGCCTGTGTTGAAGTTGCTGCAACAGGAGCTGCGACTACTACTTTTTCTTCAGTTGATATTGCAAACAAGCTTAAGCCAGGGCTGACAGCAATAAATTCAACCTTGCTGCCTGAGACTTTAGTTATTGTAGTATTCAGCTTGACCCATTTGCCGTTTGAATATCTATATAATGAAATTTCAGATGCATTGATCTTATTGTCCTCAAGCCACTTTGTTGTGACGCTAAATCTTATCTTTGCTTCAGAAATTAGGGAATCTTTTAGTGAACCATGGACTATTTCTACATAACTATAGACCGTTCCTGCATATTTTGCAGTTGGCTTTGAAGGAACTGAAACTGTGATTGCAACATTGTCAGCAATTCCAATAGTAGTCACTAAAATGTCCGTGAATGGAATGGCATTATGGTCAACTTCAACTATGTGCTGTCCTGCAGCAAGTAACCCCATATCAATTATCTCATGAGGATCTGTGAATTCATCTGTTGTAGTGTTTACAACTGTCTCACTAGGAGTTCCTAAAGAGATAGATAGGGAAGCAGTGTTTGAATTCTCAGACATATCCTCGCATCTTACAAAGAATTTGTAAGTATCATTTGTTGAAGTATTTACAGTGACATTGTGAGACAATATCTTATCAACAAAAGAATATTTCATCTTATTATAACTTACATCGCTGAAATCATATTTGCAAGTTGCATTCTCGTCAGTGTTTATTGACAAGACAGTTGTCTTCTTCAAAGTAGCGTTCGCTTTAGTATTGTCCGTCAATACAGGAGCATTATCATCATTAACTGTAAACTGGAGTAGCTTGCTGCTTATTCTTCCAAGAGTATCGTTTGCAAATATGTAAAGCGAATAATCTGCCGAAGCAAGATATAATTCTAATGACGCGCTCACGTTGCAATTGTCCAGATAAACGTTCGATGATTGTGATCCTGTTCCTGCAGCAATAGTATACCAGCATCGGCTGATTCCATTTCCGTCAGAAGATGAGAAATTTAATTTCAGTACAGATCCTTGAGTGTCATGATATGTTGAACCGTTTGCAGGAGAGACTACTGAAATTGCAGGGCCTCCTGTCTGGACAACATAGCTAGATAATACTGTTGCGTTGTTTCCTGGTCCCTGTCCGAAATCATATGCCACTACGCTGATATTGTATATGCCATCAGTTCTTGTTACATTAAATGAGCACGCGTAAGTTTCCAAATTGCTGCTTGATGGATTGCAATTTGCAGTATTTGTAGCGCCATTATTAGAATATTGAGCAACTAAAACATTATTTATATAGAATAAAACCTGGCTGACTTCAGTTCTCGTGCCATTCACTGACGCAGAAATTACTTGCAAAGTATCATTGAAGTTTTGTCCTGCAGCAGGGCTGCTCAAAGTTATTATTGGAGCAGAATTATCAGTTATAGTATAGCCAGTAAATCCTGGAGTTGCAGTAAACGATACATTAAATGTCGTATAATTTAATATTGAATCCACGCCGTTGCTTGTCCAAGTGACTGCTTGGGCAGGAACAGTATTATCGCTAATTATCGTCGGCTGGGTCAAAAATGGCAACCTGTAGAATTCTATAAATGTGTTAGTGCTTAGTTCATTAAGCTGAGTTGTATCTATCCTTAACCTATTGTTTTGATTGCTTTTTGGAGCGCTGTAATTAATATGTACAACATCGAGAAGATTCTGTATCTTGCTTGCTTTTGCAGGATCCACCAAATTCACTCCAAGGAATCTTATCTTTGCGACTGTAATCCAAGAATCTCCCCATGCTTTTCCATTCTGGACGCAAGAGGATGAACCATAAGCCTGCACGACTAAAGTTATATCAATGCTATTGAAATTATTTTGCTGGACAAAATCAGTCGAGCCTTCAGTGAACCTATAGCAGGAATTTCCTTGAGGGATGCTTACATTATATATTCCTATAGTAATGCTTCCCTGAGGACTTGTAGGGCCGCCATTAGACTCCCTGGCGTCGATCAATACTTGGCCTGTCTTGAAAGAATTTATTGCGGCAACATTTCCTAGGTCGCATTCAGCAGTCCAGACTCCGTCTCCTGAATCTACAAGAGATAAAGTATTGTTGCTAGTGCCTGAGCAGACATTAACACCAAGGTTTGAAAAATCAGCAGTCACAGTAACTGCATTTCCAGCAGTAATATTTGTTACATTGACTTTAAGATGAACTATATTATTCCCAGTATAATTCGAGTAGAACAAGTCCTGTTCAGAAACGCTAACACTTGTTATAAGAACTGCATGCGCATTCCCTGCAAAAATCACTAAAATCATCACTGAAAAAAATACTTTAAAAATATTACTCACACACCTATTCATCAAACCCACCTGCTTAAGTATTATAATAGAATCTATCTCGGAATAGTTATTTATAAATGTTGCGCAGTGAATGCAATAGTTCTGAATACAATGAAGAAACTTTTCTCATATTTCACTAATATATTATCATCAACTATTTAAATATCATTTACCTCATACCAATATATGAGATTCACAAGAATAACAATAATCAAAATAAAGAAACCTAACCAGGATCATATAAATGAAGAACTGCAGTTTCTAGGTGAATCTCTTGGATTGTTCAGCGAGCGAGATAAAGATAAAAGCTGCTTTAGGATATTCATAACGCTTGTAAAATCATTGAAGGCGGGGCAAAAGCTTACAAGCGACGAAATAGCAGAGCACAATAATCTTACAAGAGGGACAGTAATACATCACCTTAATAGATTAATGGAATCAGGAATTGTCGTCAGCCAAAAAGGATACTACATGCTTGCTGTTGATACCATGGAAGAATTAGTAGAACTTGTAAAAAATAACCTAGTCAAGACATTTGACAATCTAAAGACTATTGCAAGAAACGTTGACAAGAAATTAGACCTATAATTCTCAAATATGTTATCATAAAGTAATTATCTTTCATCAATTTTATATAATAAAATTCTTTACATTTAATATTAAAATAGAGGTGATTTCTATGCCAAAAGAATGGAGCGCTAAAAGAGAAAGACAATACGAACATATCAAAGATTCTGCTAAAAAGCAGGGAAGATCAACTAAAGTTGCGGAAAGAATTGCAGCAGCGACAACAAACAAGACAAGAAGAGAAAAAGGTGAAACAAAGAACAGCAGGAAATAGAAACATCATTAGATAAATTTAGAATGCAATAGATTTAAAAATAATTAGAAAAAAATTTGAAGAACTACTTGTCTTTTACTTCCTTGACTGCAGCTCTTACAACTTCTAAAGGAATTACTCCTTCAGCAAATTCTAGCTTTGCAATCTCTAGAGGATCGTATTTTAATTCTTCAAGCTTCTTTGGAGTTAGCTTTACCATTATTGGAGCGCCCATTGATATCTGCATGCTTCTTGCGCCAATAATTCTTGCTTTCTCGTATTTAGTAAGCTTGTCTTTGTCAAGTTTTAATTCAACCATAATGATCACCGATTCGTTATTACAATATTAAGTATATTACCTATAAATTAACCTATTTATAAGGGTTTATTCTTGTTTTATAAGTTTTCTGATTTCCCTGCCCTTCTGGATAGCGATATCAATCATCTTATCAACATCTTCTATTGACAATGTGCCGTCGCCGCCTTTCTGCAAGCTGCATAATCTGCCATCATCTAGAGTAGTTACTGTCAATCTTGAATCAAGTGCTTTTTCTTCAAGCTCAGTTGGATCTACAATGAATGCATTTCCAATTTTTAAAACTGTAACTGCTACAGGAATCTTGCTTATTGGTATACTCTCTTCAGTCTTTGACTTGTAGTTTACTTTATCATTCTCAATAGCAGGGAATTTTGCATTAAGTATTGCTGAAACTGCTGCAATTGATCCTACGTCAATTAAATTTCCGTCGTCATTTAATGGGCAGATATCTACAGATATCGTCCAGACTTTTTCTCCTTCAATGATGCATAATCTCTTGTTGTCAAGCGACTTGCTCTCCCTGATTCCTCTGTCGATCACTCTTGCAACTTCAATAGCTGCAGCTCCTGGAGGGCCTGACTCGTATTTAGGATTGCATATTGGCAATAATTCTGCTCCGACCATTAATACTCCTTCAGCAGGCGTATCCGGATATGGCTTTTCAAGAGCCATCTTGACTCCTGCAATAACTTCAGTGTCGCCGCATTTTACTCTTGCGCTTCCTTCTGCAGTCAATATTTCGCCAGTTGTTATCTCGATATTTCTAAATTGATCCTTAGCTCGTCCGTCATATCTAACGCCTTTAGCTAATGAATCTTTCAAGTGCTTTTTTCCTTCTTGACCAAACATATTAATCATTCCTCGTTATCAACATTAATTAGCATCGTATGATTCAGAGTCTTCTGAACCGCTGCCTTCTGGAGCGCTGAATTTATCTCTCAGTGCTGCCTTTTGTACTTCTGCAACTTTTGCAAGTGCATTCTTTACTTTATGAAGCCCTTTGATTACAGTTTCCTTATCGACGATACCGTCCATTTGCAATAATGATATCTCGCCAGTTGACGGAACCATTACTACAGGAATATCTGCAACATCTTTATTGCTTAGGCCTTCTAAATAGTGAGGCAAGTGCTCTTCTTCGTATGTAAGATCAATACATAATTTATTTCCTGCATATCCTACAGCTACAGCTGCAACCATGTCTTTCATTGGAATTCCAGCATCTGCAAGTGCTATTGCTGCTGCATTTATTCCGCAGCATCGAGAGCCAGCGTCAGTCTGAGGTAATTCGATGAAAACATCAACAACTGCATTCGGAGAATCTGAAAGATCAACAACTGCTCCTAATGCCTTATCAGTAACTGCTGAGATTTCCTTGGATCTTCTTGATGGTCCAGGCCTTACTCTCTCGCCAGCCCCGCTAAATGGCATCATGTTATAATTGCATCTTAGAACTCCCTTCTTTGGGTCCTGCAAGAATTTCGGGAACATTTCCCTTGGGCCGTATACTGCAGCGTACGCTATAGTATTTCCCATCTTAAAATATGCTGATCCGTCGGCTTTCTTTATGACGCCAGCTTTTGCTTCCATCGGCCTTAATTCGTCAAAGTCTCGACCGTCTAAACGTTTATTGTAATCCATTGTAATCACCGCCCTCGCTTAATGATAATTTTACGCCAGTTATCTCTTCTAGATAAGTCTTCATCCTGTCAGTTAAACCAGGAATGTGGCTTTCATCTTCTATTTTTCTTATTGCATTCACTGCAATATTTTCCTTGTCTGGCTCACCATCAATCCATACGAGGCCGTTTTGTCCAACTATGATTCTGCAGTTTGTTGCCTGCTTGATCATTGAAACCATTGAACCTTTCTTTCCGATGATTCTTGGAACCTTGTTAGTATTGACTGGAAGTATTCTTCCCCCTCTTAACTTTCTTAGTCCCTGATCTCTGCATGAAACGTCAATCAAATTCTGAGAAGTAACATTTGTAACTTTGCATACAATATACTCTTCAAGATCGAAATGCTTGGAAAGATCTTCATTTCTCTCGATGAATTCCTGAGTTTCTTTGCTTGAAAGAACTGCGCTGTACGGGCTGTTGATATCTACTCTCCAGCCTGCCATCAAAATATCAAATACTCGTCCTATGACGATGTCATTTCTTCTTGGCAAATATTTTCCTGATAAAGGAATTATTTTTACAACTTTTCCTTCAATATTCACTAAACCTAGCCTTGAACACATCAAGTTATGATTGTTCCTGTAAGTTCCAAATCCCGGAATAAAACCTAAATCATCAGCAAGAACGTCTCCAGGGACGACAACTTGCTTGTCTTTCACTAATAAACCCATTGTCAATCAACTCCAAATATTTAACTGTGAATTTCTATTTCGTTATTTTATTTTTTAATCGTATTTTATTTAATTACCTTATTCACTCTAAAAATCTATGATTTTTAGGGTCGAGCAATTTTATCTCTGCTCCGCCGTGAGTCTTTGAATTGAGCTCATCAATCAAGTCCATGTATAATCCGGCCGGGACTTCAAGTATGCATGTGTAGTGTCCATCACTTACCCATTTTTCCTTTAGTACTCGTCCATATTTATGGATGTTCTTGTAATATTTTTTTGCATATTTCTCGCTGATATGTATGCTTACATGCTTGTATGAAACATTTATCGGCAAGATTTTTTGTATCTGCTTTATTACTGCCTGAACTTGATCTTCAGCAGATTTGTTATCATCGATTTTTACCTTTGCTTCCTCGAATGCATTCTGTATCCTAGTTACTGGATGAGGCAAATTATTCTGAGGATTGACTCCATTCCTATGGATAAGTTCAATTACTTTTCTTAATTTTTCTTCGCGCTTTGATTCTCTGTATTTTGCGCTAAGCTGCAGCATTCCTTTCATCAATATAATGTCAGCAACTTCAAGTTCATCTTTTCCAGGGAATGCTAATTCTAAATCGGATTTCGGGCTGAATGCTCCTTTCTGGGCGTCTTCAAACACTCTTTCAGCAATCAAAACATCCTTTATGTCGTCGATTAAGCCTTCTTTATATCTTATTGCATTGTCAGGATCAATCACTATTTCGAATTTCCTGCCATTCTTCTTGATCTTTGCCAAGTTCACATGCAGTCTTTCTATCTCTGGAGCTTTCTTGCTGAAATTTTGTGTTCTTCCCATTGTCGTTCACCACACTTCTTTTTTCTCTGAATCGTTTTCGTTGATTTGTTATAAAAATATTAAGTCAAAAATAAAAAATTACTTCTTCTTTCCGTCAAGAGATGCGAGCGTCTTTGCAATCTTATCTCTAGGCATTTTTTCATATGTTTTCTTCTCGTTAGTTATGTATACGCAATCGATTCTGTCCGGATCAAATCCTTCGCTGACTACTCTTTTAAGAGCGCTTAATGCTAGTTTCAAACCATCATCAACAGATAAATTATCCTTGTATTCTTTGCCAAGAATTGCCTTGACTTCTGAATCTCCTTCTCCGATTGCTGTTGCCTTATATTGGAAATATATTCCTGTAGGATCAGTCTCAAATAACTTCACAGTATCCTCGTCGGATCCTGCAATTAGAAGCGAGACTCCAAAAGGCCTCAGGCCACCGCTTTGAGTGCACATCTGCTTTAGATCTGCAATGTCTTTTACGATTGTAATTACATCTATTGCACTGTCGTAAACAACTCTGTGTTCTTGCGCCTTTACTCTTGCCCTGTCAACTAGAATTCTTGCATCAGACAATATTCCTGCGCCAGTCATGGCAATATGATCGTCTACCTGCCATATCTTCTCTAAACTTTCAGAAACAATCAGCTTGTCTACAAGCCTCTTGTCAGTGACTAGAAGAAC
>DASPMU010000102.1:0-3524 GCA_035626895.1 Alphaproteobacteria bacterium | reverse complement strand
GATTTCCCCGTAGCCAGTAAATAAAGCCGGATTAATTTCAAGCATTTCTTGAAGCATCTCTGCATCCACTGTTGGATAGCCTTTTGGATTTCCATCATCGTCTGGCGGCATTATAAATAAAACAAAACGATTCGGATATTTTTCATTTGTTTCACGGCCAAGCTTTATAGATTCGTCAATAATAGGCTCCCAAACAGGGAAAAAAACCCACGCTTGTTTTGTTCCTTCAACGTTGAGCATACATGCCCACTCATCAACGCTTTTTTTCACCCCTATATTATTACCTGCATAATCTTCATAAGATGATCCGGGAGCTCCATCAGGCAGGCTTTGAAAGTGAATATGCGTGTCAACCATTGGACCTTTATAGTATCCTTGAGGAAGAGTTGCTGGATCTCGAAGTGCTGGACAATCAACTGGCTCGAAAGCTTTCGTAAATATGCGATTCCAATGCTTGGAATAGACAGTATCTTCTAATTGGATTTCAGAACTTGATGAATCAAAATTTAAATTATTAAATATTAAAAAGCCGAGTAATCCTAGAAGTATAATTCCACTAAAAAAACCAATAACCATATCCTTTTTCATTATTTTTGTATTTTGGTTGCATGATTTTATTAAGTTTCTCAATTTCACTAAATATTTCCTTACATTGCCATCGAGCAAATAATCCATCACTGCTGGTAAAATAATAGCAAAAGTAAATATTTTAACAAGATTTAAAAATATCCTTTACATAATTGAAGTATGTTCTTGAATATATTCGAAATAATAGACATAATTGTTTTGACTGCAGTAATGGGATATCTATTCATGGAACCCAAGATTCATGCAGCCGGAAAAGATGTCCTTGATAGATATCTGTCTAATTCAAAAAAATATTTTGACTGGAATTCATTCTGGTTTGCTGCATCTGTCAGCGCTCCATCTGTAATACTTCACGAGTTTGGCCACAAATTAGTCGGATTATCATACGGACTTACTTCAGTATTTCACGCGGCATGCTCATCATCATTTGTTGGAACAGGATATTTCCTAAACTTTGCATGCATTTTAACACTTGTTGCAATAGTTTTGAAGGCTATCGGATTCGGCTTCATATTCTTTGTTCCAGCATTTGTCCAGACTATGGGAGCAACGTCAAGTCAAAGCATCTGGATTGCTATTGCAGGACCATTAGTTAATTTGACATTATTTTTCATTGCATGGATAATCTTGAAAAATATGAAACTAAAGAATAATGCAGTAAGATATTGGACTCTTACAAAACATATCAATATATTCCTATTTGCATTCAATATGATTCCGATCTTCGGATCTGACGGAAGCAAGATACTTAATGCAATTTTAGCATTGTAGATTATAATTATTTTTATTTAAATAAATTAAAAGTAATTAAAGAGGTTGAGAATGGTAAAGATTGGTTTAGTCCTTAGTGGCGGAGGAGCCAGGGGATTTGCTCAGATTGGAGCTTTGAAAGTTCTAAAGAAAAATAACATAGATATGCACTTTGTTTCCGGTTCAAGCATCGGGGCATTGATAGGAGCATGCTACGCGCATAATCAAGATCCTGAAGCAATTGCTCAGCTATTTCTTAAGATAAAGAGCAAGAAAGATGTGTACGATTATGCTTTCTCAGCTAAAGGCCTAATTAAAGGGGAGAAACTTGAAAAATATATAACAGAATATTTCACAAATGATCCAAAAAAAATCATGAAGTTTGAGGATTTGAAATTGCCGCTTGCAATAAATGCAACTGATATTGTAAACCAAAAAGAAATAGTTTTCTTTAGCGGACCATTGATTCCTGCAATCATGGCATCAATTTCATACCCTGGTTTTTTCACGACGAGAAAAGTCAATGACAAAATATGCATTGATGGCGCAGCAATAAATCCGTTGCCATTTGATTTGATACATAATGTTGATTATCTGATAATGATTGATGTTTCAAAGCAGAAGGTCAAGATTGATGAGAATAGCAATTTTAAAGACGTTGTCCTTCAGGCAGCATTTACTATGCAGAATACGATTGTTGAAAAATGCCTTGAAAATTGCTCGCTTCCTTATACATTAATCAGGCCGGAAGTAGAATCTCACGGAGTTTTGGAGTTTGACGATCTGATAAATCTTATGAAGAAAGGCGAAGAAGAGGCAGAAAAATACATAGAGAAAATAAAATCCGATATCTCGAGATTTGAAAGTTCTGGAGCAAGGCTTCTAAAAGCATAATTAAACGAAAATAAATTTAAGATATATTATAAAAAAATTTATCCGACAATTCTTCGGATGTCTGATAATTCAACGTTCTGAACGCCTGAGATCTCTGCTATCTGCTTTTCTAAAGGTTCAGTGTCTCCTTTCTTTTCATCCATCAAGAATGTTATGTTAACTGACTGCAATCCGAATGCTACAGGCTTTACTTCTACTTTCTTTTGCCTGTCATCTGAGAATGCTGTTATTAATTTTAAAGCTTCATGCTCTATATGCTTTAAGTCTGTTGATGGACTTTCAGGCATGATTGTTATTGTTGCGATTGCTGTACCCATTTTATCCTCGTATTACTTAGTTTGGACCTTCAAATCCGCATTCAGGGCACTTGTACTTTGAGACTATCTCTCGGCACTTGCCGCATCTAGTTATTTCGTATTTTCCACAAGCAGGACAAGTGAACTTTACTGCTCCCTTGTTGTTTACTAGTGAAGTTTTACATGTTATGCATTTAGTCATATTAATCACTCCGAATTATGATATATTTATCTATATTTAATATAATATGAGGAATTTTAGGGGATTTATAAATGTTTTCCAGCCGCCTACGCAAACTTTAAGAATACGAAATCCCTGAAAGTAGCATGAGTGGACCTTTTGGAGAGAAAATTAACATATCTTCTTTATCAGATATACTTGAGGGAGATGGCGAAGCAGTAATATACTATAAAGACAGAAATGATGATAGTGTAGGCCTTCCTGTTGTTATAGGCGTAAATTATGGTAAAACATCAAATTTGCCGCCAAAAAATATTCCGCTGCGTGGCCTTTGGATCGATAAGACAGCTTATTTATTAGATTTAGGCGAGAAAAAATTAATGACTGCCTCCGGATATAGGAGATTAGCAGTAAATACTGATCAAATTCCTAATTCAAAAAAATATCTTCTTGAAGAAGGAAATTGGGGACAGTGGCTGGATCAATTTCTAAGGAAAGGATATAAATTAGAAAAATACGAGTAAATTCTACTTTAACAAAAGCATAAGCTCTTTTATAGGCATATCCGTCTTCAGACCGTAAGGATTGGAATGTACTCTGGATACTCTGTAGCCTTTTGAAGTTATGCCTTCGATTAGCTTTTCAAAGTTAGTTATTTCAATATTATGATGTTTACATAAAAGGTGAATGTCATGGAATCCTACGAAGTCAAGCTTTGATTCTTCTACAATCGTCTTAAGGAACCTTTTATCAAATTTCGACAGTTCCATGTAGTCGTAAGCTGGATTTGGCTTTTCTGAATTGAAGTTATTTGA
>DASPMU010000101.1:0-16585 GCA_035626895.1 Alphaproteobacteria bacterium | reverse complement strand
CCTCAACTCCGGGCTATACTCCTTTTGTACTCCTCAATTATAAAAACAAACTAGAAGATATAGAGGTAATGATGCATGAATTAGGGCATGGAATACACTACAATTTGACGGATAATAAACAGTCATATTTTTCATTTGATCCTGGAACGCCTCTTGCTGAAACGGCGTCAATATTTAATGAAATGCTGCTTGCAGAAAGAATAGTTAAGCAGTCAAAAAATAAGAAAGAAAAAATAGGATTGCTCGCAACAATGCTAGAAAGACAATATGCAACAATATCAAGACAAGCATACCTTGTCATATTCGAAAAGTATGCACATGAAAACATTTCAAAAGGAGCAACAAAAGAAGATTTAGATAATTACTATTATTCGTTGCTCAAGGAACAGTTCGGAAAAATGAAAATCCCGTCAGAATATAAAAGTGAATGGAATTATATTCCGCATATATATTTAACGCCATTTTATTGCTACGGATATTCCTGGGGAGGATTAGTTTCAATTTCATTATACGATATGTATCAGAAAGAAGGAAAACCATTTGTTGATAAATATGTGGATTTTTTGAGTTCCGGAGGAAGTGCCAGTCCGTATGATACTATGAATAAAATCGGAGCAAATCCTGAAAGCGAAGAATTCTGGCAAGGCGGCTTCAATATCATTAAAGATCAAATAAGTGAATTGAAAAAACTTATATAGACATCACACCATTATTAGTAATAATAAGTATAAAGGCGTGGTGAGAAAATAGAGAATTCTGACGTAGTCTGGAATCTTGAAGAAATACTTGAAGGTAAGACAACAGATGAATGGATCAGAGAAATAAAAAAAGATGTTCTAAAATTTAGAAAATACAAATCAATTCTTAATGAAAAAATAAGTCCTGAAAAATTTTTGGAAATTACGAAATCAGAGGAAAAATTAAAGGAAAAAACCGAGCAATTGCGCGATTATTATTCTCTTAAGCTTGAAGAAAATAACAAAGATACACAGATATTAGCAAAAAATTCGGAAGTGATCCAGTTACAAACATACGTGTTTAATAAAACAAATTTTTTTGATGATTGGTTTCGAAATCTGAAGGAAAAAGATGCCAATAGAATAATAAATTCAAAAAAGATAGGCATTTACAAATATATTTTTCAAAACACAAGAGACTCTACCGGATACAACAGGGGCGAAGAAATAGAGGAAGTAATAAATCTAAAAAATATAGTCGGTTCTGAATCATTTTATGATATATACCACATGATTACAAGAAAATATGAATTTAATTTTAATGGCAAAAAAATAGGAATTGAAGGACTAGTGCCGAAATGTTGGGATAAAAACCCTCAAATAAGAGAAGAAGCATACAAGCAAATATTAGAAAAATATAGCCAAGATAGCGCAATATTGTCAGAATTATACAAGAATATTGTTTTAGATAGATATAATGAGGGCGTAAAAATACATAAATATAAAGACTCTCTGAGCATCTTTACTGAAAATTCTTTTATAACCAATAAAGCCCTAAATTTAATGCTTGACATAGTCAGAAAAAATAAAGACATTTTTTCTGAATATTTCAATATAAAAAGTTATTTTAATAAAAAACAAGGATATAAATATAATAATTCAAAATATCATTTATATGCCCCGATTATATTTGATGAGCCAAAAAAATATAGTTTCCAGGACATGGAAAAAATAATTCTAAATACATTCAAAAGATTCGACGAAAGATTTTATGTCAATGCAAAGAAAATATTCGAGGAAAACCACATCCATGCAAAAAAAATGCCTAATAAGAATAAAGAAGCATTCAACATGAAAGTGCCGAATCACTCTCCTTATATCTTAATAAATCCGAGCGGAGATTTGAAAAGTGTGCTTGATACGATGCATGAATTCGGCCATGCCATTCATGATGAATTTTCTTCCAAGCAATCATATTTTTTTCGAACAGTTCCTCCAATAATACAAGAAATACCTTCTATTTTCGCTGAGACATTATTGCACAATACAATGTTAAATAATTCAAAAAATAATAAGGAAAAAATAGAAATCTTAGCAAATCTGCTCGAAAGCCAGTATCAGACTATAGTGGTGCAGTCATATCATGCTATGTTTGAAAAATATACGCATGAAAATATACCAAAAGGTGCTTCAAAGCAAGATATTGATAATAAGTATTATGAACTATTAAAGGACAGATTATCAACTTTTAGAATTGATGAAGCATTCAAAGAAGAATGGCTATCAATACATCATTTTTATGATAATCCATTTTATTGTTCAGGCTATTCATGGGGAAATCTTACGTCGCTATTCCTATACGATAAATATAGAACTGAAGGAAAAAAATTCGTCGATAAATATGTAGAATTTCTAAGCTATGGAGGATTAAAAGACACATATCCTTTAATGAAAATACTCGGTGCTAATCCTAGAAAAGAAGAATTTTGGCAAACAGGATTTGATATTATCAAAGAAGAAATAAATGAATTAAAAAAATTAATATAAAATCACTCTATCTTGAACTTATGGCCATTCTTCAAGATGAATACATTCTTGTTCTCTTTGTAGCCCATCTCTTCTGCTAATTCTAAGAATTGTTCTGTGACTGGAAGTTCTGAATGTGAAGGCAATAATATTTCCGGCCTGATTAGATTAATCAGATCTCTCTGGTCTTCTCTTCCGCCGTGTCCTGATACGTGAATGTCCCTGAATATTCTTACTCTTTTATGCTTTAGTTCTGCTTCCATGAGCTCCCTGTTTCGAATGTTTGCTTCTCCAGGAATTATTGTGCAGCTAAATATAACGATGTCTTCCATCTTGAATTTGAAGTAATTCTGGAATATCATTCTTGCAAGAACTGATTTAGGCTCTCCCTGATGGCCTGTTACAACAAATACGTAATCTTCAGGATTCTTGCAATTCTTCAGGAACTTCTGGACTTGATGCCTGTATTTTATTATCTTGGCTTGCTTTGAGAATTCTACAACGCCGCATTTCTCTCCAGCCATTACGTACTTATCAAGGCTTCTTCCCAAAAATACGACTTTTCTATTAAGCTGTTTTGAGAATTCTAATATAGACTTTATTCTTGCAAGATGGCTTGAGAATGTTGATATGACAATTGCCTTGCCTTTGCTGTTAGTGCTGATCATTACTTCACGCAAAAGCTCTTTTGCAACAGCTTCTGATGGAGTCTTGATAGGCTTGTGAGCATATAATGAATCAAATATCATTGCTTTTACATTCTTTAATTCTTTCATCCTTCCAATGTTGGACTTATGCCCAAGAGTTGGAGTATTGTCGAGCTTGAAATCATTTCCGTAGACAATAGAACCATATTTAGTATGTATTACAACTAAAGCTGCATGTACAACTGAGTGAGTTATGCTGATGAATTCTATCTTAATATTGTCAGAAACCTTGAACATTGAATTTATATCGTGAGACATTAATTTGTTATGGACTTTTATTTCCTTGTCAGCAATGAGCGCCTTGAGAACTTCTATCGTGTATGGAGTTCCATGTATTGGGCATTTGAATTTCTGCGCAAGGAATGGCGCTGCTCCGACGTGATCTAAATGCGCGTGGCTTATGCACACAGCTTTTGTCATAGGAATCCATTCTTCCATCACAGTGATGTCAGGAACTGCCTTTATCTCTATTAATTTATGAAGAGAAAGATCTACATCATCTTCGTCGCCAGTATAATCAATATAATGCTGCAGATGAAGTCCCATATCAAGAACTATGACTTCATCATCAATCCTAACTGCAGTGCAGTTTTTTCCTACTTCCCTATAGCCGCCAATCGGCAGAATCTCGATCATGAGTGTTAAGATGGAAATAGGATATATAAAAGTTTGTTTTTTTATATAGCAGAAATATTTTATGAAGCTGATAATATGAGATTATTGCTTTGGCAATATGAATTGCTTAAAATAATCAGTCTTCTCGCCATAGAATAAAGGATTATACTGTATACATACTAATTGGCCTGTTTTTTCATCTGAATAGTCTGATTCTTTAGAAAATATAATATCTCTTAGGTTTCTAGATTTCTTTTTTGATTCTACTTCTTGCTTGATAGAATTATCAACATTATTTTCCAATTCGCTAGAATCAGTAGAATGTATCTTAGAGTAAAATTTAAGCGCTTTTTGATATCCTTTAACGTCATGTTTTTTGGTTTCAGAGAACATTTCATGCTTTTTGATATAACTCGAACCATAGCTGGTCAGGCGAATAAAATATAATCCATCCTTATCTTTTTCTTTGTAAAATAGAACTTTATCCCCTTTTTTCTGTCCCAAATTTGTATCGTATAGCAATACAAGGTGAGCAGCATCGGTATTATTTTTTATTTTAATTCTAGAATTACCGTTAAGAACATACGATATGTCTTTCGCCTCTTTTAATAAATCCTCAAAAGATTTGTTGTTTAAGCCACCATCTGACATGTATAGAGAAATATGTCACTAGTTATTTAAAAAGTTTGTTTTATAAAGAAAAGAAATATTGCTCATTATTCAACAGTAAATGTGCCCGTATACATCACCATTGAACATGCTATATCGAAAGTTCCGGTCTTTGTAGGTGTAAATTCGATGACATTGTTTCCTGGCTCTACATATTGCCTTACTCCAAATTCCGGAATGACTATGCTTCTTGCGCATCCTTTTACAGTATTCATGTCAACTTCCATCCTTACAGGGACATCTTTTTTCAATGTTGATGGGCTAAGAATATAAGTGCCTCCTTGCACAGATAATTTTACTTGCTGGGCATCTCCGACATAAACTGTTTGTGTATCTGCATTGATATCGTTATTTTGATTTGATTTGGATTGATTGTTTCCGGATATTGCTAAAACTACTGCAATAGCAGCAATGACAAGAAGCAAAGTTCCAAATATGAGTACATTTTTTATTATTTTATCCATTTTATCCTCTTAGAGTATTTCATCCTTTAATTATCTTATATCTTTTAACTTAAGGGAAACAATAATGATTTTGGAGCATAAACTAGTATGCTTGTAAGTATTATTGTGACTATCAATGTCAATGAGATTGTTTTCCCAAGGCCAATTTTTTTCTTTATTAAATCTTTATTGTCTTTTATGACTTCTTCATGATACATATATGCAAAGCCGTATAATATTCCGGCGTTTATTATCATGTAAAATGGCATGAAAATCAGTATGTTATCGACAAACATCATTAGTGATATCATAGCGCCCATCGTTCCTCCCATGACGCCAGCCATTGCTCCCTGGACAACACCCATAGGATACGATCTTCCAGATATTACTCCGACAAACGTTCCGAGAAGCATTCCTATCATAGATCCTATAAAGAATCCATTTACTGCTCCAAAAACTGATCCTAGCATCATGCCTGTCTGCATCGCAAGAGTCATTGCTACCATCATGCACGCCATGCAGCTCATAAATCCTTTATACGAATTATAATACCATAATGCTCCAGCAAGCGAAGCTATCGTTATATCAAGATAAAATATCCACCAGGCATAATCCTGGATAAAGTTTGAAATACTGTTGAAAAACACGAAATACATTATTGTCTGCAATAATATAATTGATGCAAAGCATGCACCTGCGTATAAAATCAATTTTTTCTGATCATGAAATTCATGTTTCATTTTATTACCCCGATATTTTTCAATGTCTTTATATCCTCGAATTCTTCAATAATAATGAATTTGTGACGACGCTTACGCTGCTAAGAGCCATCGCGCCTCCTGCAATCACCGGATTTAGAAGCCATCCGGTCGTGAAGTACAATACTCCTGCAGCAATAGGTATGCCTAAAACATTATAGAACATTGCCCAGAACATATTCTGCCTGATTTTTGACATGGTCTGCCTGCTCAATTTTATTGCGCGAGAAACATCCATCAAATCGTTTTTCATGAGTACAATATTTCCTGATTCCATCGCAACATCTGTTCCTGATCCCATTGCAATTCCAATATCTGCCTGCACAAGCGCCGGGGCGTCATTTATCCCATCGCCAACCATCATTACAATATTTCTGTCTTTGCTGCCTGGCCTTATGTTTAATTCTTGCAATTTCTTAACATAGCTTGCCTTATATTCCGGCAAAACTTCTGCAAATACGTTTTCAGATTTTATTCCTGCCTGCATTGCAACAGCTTTTGCAGTCTTATGGTTGTCTCCAGTTATCATATATACATCAATTCCCATATCAAGCAATCTTCGTACAGCAACTGTAGAATTTGTCTTTATAGTGTCAGCAACTGCTATCAGTCCAAATATTTTTTTTGAATCAGATAATAGCATCACTGTTTTTCCATTGCTTTCAAGAACATCCATCTGTTCTATAATTTCATTTGATAAAGATTTGAGTTTTACAGTATTCTTGTTTCCGAAATAATATTTCTTTTTGTCGACAGTTCCCATTATACCTTTGCCCGTTAATGCACTAAAGCCTGAGACTTTAGATAATTTTACTTTATTTTCATCAGCTTTGCTGATTATTGCATCTGCAAGAGGGTGTTCTGAATGTTTTTCTAAGCTAGATGCTAAACTTAATATTTTTTCTCCAGGATATTTCGAATCAAAAGATATTATATCTGTGACTATAGGTTTTCCATTTGTTATAGTTCCAGTCTTATCAAATATTACGTATTTCACTTTATGAGCCATTTCAAGACTATCAGCCCCTTTTATGAGTATTCCATTTCTTGCACCTTTTCCCGTCCCGACTATTATTGCTGTCGGAGTTGCAAGGCCTAATGCGCACGGGCATGCAATGACTAGAACAGCGACTGAAGTAATCAGAGCAAACGATGCTGTTTCTCCAATAATGAAATACCATGTTATAAAGGTAAGTAATGATATTGCAATTACTATCGGCACAAAATATCCTGATATTACATCTGCAAATCTTTGTATAGGGGCTTTTCTTCCCTGCGCATCTTCTATTAATCTTATGATGCTTGCAAGAGTTGTGTTTTCGCCGACTTGCGTCGCCTTAAATGTAAATGATCCATGTTTGTTGATTGTTCCAGCAATGACCCTGTCTCCTTTTTTCTTTTCAACAGGGATGCTCTCGCCAGTTATCATGCTTTCATCAACTGAAGATAAGCCTTCAACAATTATTCCGTCTACTGGTATTTTGCTTCCAGGTTTTATAAGAATTAAATCGTCACGCTTGACTTCATCAATTGAAATAGTCAGCTCTTGGAATTTCTTACCGTTTTTCCTTAAAACGATTGCAGTCTTTGGAGCAAGCTGCATAAGTTTTTGTATCGCGTCATTTGTCTTGCTCTTTGCCTTTGTTTCAAGATATCTTCCAAGTATGACAAAAGTTATCAGTATTGCTGATGTCTCAAAATATTGCCCTAATTCCATGTTAAATATTATGCTATACAAACTGAATAAATATGCAGCGCTTGTTCCTAATGCGATGAGAGTGTCCATGTTTGCAGATCTATTTTGCAGGGCAACCCATGCGCTTTTGTAGATATCTTTTCCTACAATAAATTGTACTGGAGTTGCCAGGAGGAAAAGTATTAGTTCTGCATATGGAACTTCAATTCCTAGAGGCATAAGAATCATCGCTATGATAAATGCTGGAATAGATAATGATAATCCTAGATAAAGATTAGCCTTAAGATTTCTTAGTTCTGATGCCTGATTTTTTTGGGCGAATTCAAAATCTTTTCCTGTAGATAACTTTGCATCGTAACCTTTGTTTTTTACAATGTTAATAAGATCATTTTCTGAAAGCTTTGTGTCGTCAAAGACAATTCTTGCCTTGGCATTTGCATAATTTACATTAGCTTCGCTAACTCCTTCTGCTTTAGAGAGGGATCTATTAATGAGAGTTGCGCAGCTTGCGCAATGCATTCCTATTATGTTTAGATCAGTTTTTTTCATATTAACTATATCTTGGCATCATAGCCTTCTTTTTTTATTGCATCTATCATTTTTTCAGGCTTTACTAGCTTTTCATCAAAAGATACTTTCGCAGTATTCTTTTCTAGACTGACGTCTGCATCTTTTACACCTTCAATATCCCTCAGAGCATCGCCTACTAACATAGTGCAGGATTTGCAATGCATGCCTTTAATCTTGATTTCAACGTTTTTCATTGTTCCACCTAAGAACCAGTATGGTGAAACAGCTTATAAATATAGTTGTGAAACTAGTTTCGACTAACTAATCATTGCTTTAAGAAAACTATATTAGTCATTCCTCGTCTTTTTCGCTCAATCAAGCCTTTTCCTTCAAGCCTGTCAAGTATTCTTGTGACTTTTACTTTTGACTGGCCGGTCAAGCTGACAAGCTTTGACTGGAACAAAGATCCTTCATTATCGAGCAATTTTGTTATTATTGCTTTTTCTTCAGGATCTAGAGTATGAAGAAGTTTAGAATAATTCTTTTTATCGAATTTTTTAGGCTTGAATTGTTCTTTTATGACTTTGACTTCCCGATGAACTTCTTTGACGACATGTTCATTGTCTTTGATAAAAAATATTATATATAATCCGAGGAAAACTATAAATGCCATAAGAGTTAATCCTATATTTGTCTGAAGCCTAAGAGTTCCCCACATAGGGCAAGTCGGCCCATGGCTGCAAGAATTGTTTATAATCCCCGTTAGTGCCCTGTTGAATAACCATACTAGAAAACCAATAAGTACAGCTATGGCAACAATCAATATGCCTACATGCCTGTTCTTCATTATATTGTCCAGAAGCCTACATTTAAGAATTTTATTAAAGATGAGAATAGAAAATGCGGAGAGTAGGATTCGAAACCGACGGCGACCTTTTAAAAAATGTCGCGACCAAAAGAAGCTGCTAAAGCAGCAAGAATAGAAAATGCGGAGAGTAGGATTCGAACCCACGAAGGCACTAAGCCAGCAGATCTTGAGTCTGCCCCGGTTGACCACTACGGTATCTCCGCAAATGAAAATAAGCTTATCTAGAGGACTATTTATCCATTTATAAAATTGACTATGAAACCGAAAACATTGCGAATAATTCTTAGAATATCTTATTAATAATATTTAGAATAAATTATTGCCGCTCTAACCAGCGGCTGCTTACACAACAATGATCTTAATCTTTCCGGAATGCTGAGGGCCCACGGGACCCTCTGATGATACCAAAGTTATGCTGAGTTGTGTAAGTAATCCCTAGTATTTAAATTTTAAGAATTTATTGAAGCGTCCTTAATTTTTTCTCAATATTTGCAAGAGACTCTTCGAGTTTTTCTATCTCTGTCTTCTCTTTTGTAGGAACAGGTTTTCTTGCTTGGACTGGCGTTAGAATTTTCTGGACAGGAGGAGCAACTTTTGGCTCTGCCTTGTGATGATCGATAAATGTCATATTGTATTTTGGCAGCATCTCATTGAATTTTTTGTTTAGATAGATTAATTCTTTTACTGAATTTTTCAGTTTTCTCATTTCTTCAAGTTTCTTCTGCCTTATCAAAAGAACTTTCTGATATCCTTTGAGTGAGAATAATATTTTTCTTGAACTTTCAAGAAGATGTCTTCTATATTCTAATGGATTTTTTAAGTATACAAAATATGAATCGTGGTCGTGAGGCAAAACTAATGTATCTGTTTTTGTCTTGCTGACTACTGCACTAGGAACTTCTTTTTGTACCTTTAGTTTTGGAGCAGATTTCTTTGCTACAAATTTCTGTAGTTTAGCCTGAGATTTTGGCTGAGCTTTAGAAGCAGGTTTCGCAGCAGGCTTTGATTGTGTCTTTACCGGAGCTGTTTTTGCTGCAGGCTGGACTTTAGCAGTCTTAGTCTTTGAAGCTGGAGTTTCCACAGGATTAAACATCATATTTGCATTTTCTTTTGCGCTATCCTTTGGAGATGTTTTTTTGCTCATTGTTTTTATCCATTAGTTTATTGGTTGTTTATTCATTCTCGAAGAATGCCGAGTCGATGAACGCTATTCTTCTTGAAATCTCTGAAATGTTTCTGTCCCACTCTGCAAGCTCTTTGTCTTCTTCAGTCTTAAGCTGCTTGATGCGTTCAAGTGTCTGAGTAGTCTCCTTTAGCTTTTGCTTCATGACATCAACAACATTCAATACTTCTTTATAATCGTTTATTTTAACGAATACAGGTAGATTTTTTTCTGCCATCTTGTTTCACCTTAGTTTGTAAATATCTTCTTATCAATCGTGTTTAATTTCTTATATAAGTTCTCCATCTGATCCCTTGCCGCAGTTATCAGTGGCTCTTGCCTTTTGATTATATCTTCGTAATTTCCAAGCTTTGAATCTATCTTTGCAAGCGTAGTATTCATCTGGTCAAGTTCTGTAAATACTCTTGCATATGCCTTTCCTTTGATGAATAACTCGACAGGCTTTGGAGTCAGTGTAGGCCTTCTTGGCGAACTTGGCTCGGCAACTTTAGGACTTGAATTAAAATCATTCATTGAGTCTGAATCTGAATCATCATTATCATCATTGCTCGAAGATGGCATTTGCATGCTTGCTGAATTAGCTGCTCCTGCAAGCGAGAAATTATCGTTTGCTGAAGGCATAGATAATGATGGATTTTGATTAAAGCTGCTATTATTCGAATCATCAAACGATGGGGCTTTCATGCCAAAATCATCAGGCGTTGGTTCATCGATTTTTTCTTCTGCATATGGATCGTAGTTAGTCCAATCAGGTTCTTTCCAATCATCGCTGATGAATAATCTATTTACATCATCATAATCAACTGGAGAATTCATGCTTGAAGCATATTGTGCTTGTGAGTTTGATCCTTGATTCTGGCCAAGCTGGCTGTTCAAATCAGGCATGTTCATTGCGCCCCTATTATTCATATTTGAGTCTATAGGAGCCGATGGCTCAATTATCTCAGAATCAGATACATCGCCAATATTCTCTAGATCTTGATCTATAATCGGATTTTCCATGTATTGTTGATTGTTTATAGAATTATCAATAACTGGAGCGACTCCAGGCATACTATCAGTCATATCCATGTTCATGTCAGGAAGATCTATGCTTGATGGATCAGTATCAGCTGTCAAAGGAGGCATCTGCATATCCATGGAGTCATCTCTAGTCAGCATATCATCACTTAAGACTTTCCCATCTATTGTTGGTAACTCCATGCCCATAGAATCATTCTTTTGGACAGTAGGCGAGTCTGACTTCTTCTTTCCAAAACCAAAAAATCCCAACTAAACACCCCTCTTTATCTAAAAATACTATATAATATACTATTTAAAACTATATTTCAGGACACTATTAAAAGTTTTCTTATTATTATCCAATAGTGAAAAAAATTTATCGAGAATAACACTAAAATTTATGCGAAAAAATCGCAATCCTTTCGAAAATTTTGCAGCTAAGCTTATCAAAAAAATACACTTATGCAAATCATGAAAAAAATGCACAGAATTTTTAGCTGGGCAATTCTTATATGCCTGCTATTTTTCGTATCAGATCTTTCCGTGGCATCAGCCCAAAATCTCATAATAACTGAAATAATGTTCAATCCTAATGGAAGCGATTCCGGAGCAGAATGGATTGAATTATATGCAGAAGAATGCATTAATCTGACAAAATACAAATTATACGAAGCAGATGTAAATCATAAGATAACAGAATATAACAAATCGAGTAAATTTGATTCTTCAAACCAGGGAATATTCTGCAATTATGCAATAATATCAAACGATGCAGAATTATTTATTTCCAAATATCCACATATCACCAATACAAGCATCTATGAAAGCGTATTCAGCCTGAATAACGATGGAGAATCAATAGCGCTAAAGCTTGGAGAAGAGTTTGTTGATTACATCGATTATGGCCTGATAAAATCCAGCATAACAATTGAAGAAGGATACAGTATAGAATATAATTCTGGAGCGTGGACAGAGTCTGTGAATTTTGACGGAAGTCCGGGAATGCATATGCACGCAAACAATTCAACAGAAATTCCAAACGAAATACCAAACATAAATGAAACACAAATCAATACGACGATAAATGAAACAATGAATTCAATCATAAATAATACAATAAACGCAACAACAAACATGACAATAAACGAAACTCAGGTCAATGAAACTATTGAATTCAACACGACAGAAAACTCATCAGTAAATATTTCGAAAAACATATCCGGTTGCTTAATAGAATTAAAAATAGAACTAAGAAACTACACGAATCAAACAATTCCGATAATCCAAAATAATGAACAAATAAAATTCAAAAATAAAATAATAATTTCTGAAGATAATGAAATCAACTCCAGCGTCGAATATTGGGTGGAAGATCTTCTTGGAAATATTGTAAAGAACAAAGTCGTGACGAATAATGAAGACTATAAATCATATACTCCGAAAATAAAAACTAAAGATGAAGTTCTAATAATAAAGAATAAAATAGTCAGTATTTCATCAAGCGAATGCAATATCACAAATTCCCATTCAGAAAAAATAATCATAATAAAAAACACGCAATTTGGCGAAAATGAAGACGAGAAATCCAAAGAAAATGAAAAAGAATGTTTAGATCCCAAGAAAAAAACCAACAGCACAACAGAATGCAATTGCGACACTCTGCTTGCATCAATTCAGAAAGATCCACCGCAATTGAAAATACTTAATGTTTGCAACACGACGATAAAAAATTACGGATCAAGCATCATTGAAGAAAAAGCGACTCAGCAAGCCGCCAATAAATCATCTGATGCATCTATCGATTATATGTCGGCGGATCCGCAAAATCAACAAATACAACCAAACACTAAAAACTCTTCATCTAAAATTTCGGCGATGATATCTTATGAATCTGAAAATATAAAGAATAAAATCTATGCAATAATAGGCCTTGTGATAATTTCGATAATTGTAGTCCTAATCCTTCTTCGCAAGCATTTTAGGAAATAAAGTGATAAAATTCAGATCTGTGCGCGCCATCAGGCTCACATAGTTTGTTTGTCGCTTCCGCAGCCGAGTCTAGATTAAAGGCTTGTGTAATTAAGGGTTCGCTAGCCGATGGCGCTTCTTGCAGAGGCGATAGATTTATAAAAAAACTTGTTCTCTAGAGTAGTATTATAGAGGGGAGAGATAAGATATTTCGTTTAAATATATCACAAAGGTGTAATCATGAAAGATAAAGAAATACAAGAACTTATTGCCAAAGGACACATTCATTGCAGAGTAATATTTGAAATGGCAGGAAGCCCGAAAGAGCATGTTGAATCGACATTAAAAAAATACATAAATGCAATAAAAGAAGATCCGTCGTACATATTTTTGGATGAAGAATATGCTCCTGCTGAGGAAAATGAAAAAATTTGGAGCACTTTCTGCGAAGCAGAAATAATTGTTGAAAATCTCGAGAAATTAAACATATTATGCTTCAATCTTGGCCCTGCAAGCATTGAAATATTGCAGCCGGAGAAAATGGAACTTAGTGAAAAGAGGCTTGGGGAAGTCTACACAGATTTAATATCAAAAATCCAAGAAATTGGAATGACTATGAAAGGCTTGAACAGCGAAAACGAGCTTTTGAAGAAAAATCTTAGCAGGTCAATTAGAAATAATATAATGCTGGGACTCGGATCAGAATCCATGACTCTTGAAGAAATATCTGAAAAAGTAGGAATCGGTGCGGAACATTTAAAACCATTCGCTGACGCAATGATAAAAGAGAACAGCATAGTTGTAGATGGTGATAAGTATAGCAAAAAAAAGTAAGCCACACGCAGATCATCCTGTGAAGGCAAAAAAAGAGCATAAGAGTGAGTCAGTTAAATTAGATAAGCATGATTCAGCTCCGAAAACATCAGCATTAGAGAATTCTCAATTGAAAAATATAGAGAATAAACTGATGGAAAAAATAGATAGCAATCCAGAAGTTGTAATAAGCAATCATCATAAAACTGACAATTCCGAAATAAAAGGTTTTGTTGACAAGACTGATCCAAAAACAGATTCTAAATTAAAAGTCGAGGCATTGCTTTTTGCAGTTGGAAAATATCTTGATGAAGAAACTATATCAAAGCTTTGCGAAATTGACTTGAGGATAACAAGAAAAGCATTAAATGACTTAAAGTCAGACTATGACAGCCGAAACACTGCATTGATGGTGGTTCAGGAAGGAGAGAGCTGGAAGATAAATGTTCGGGAAAAATACGTATCTCTAGTCAGAAAAATTGTTGCTGATACTGAGCTTTCAAAATCTATAATGGAGACTCTTGCAGTTATTGCATGGAAGACTCCAGTGTATCAAAATACTGTCGTCAAGATCAGGGGAAATAAATGCTATGATCATATTGAAGAATTAGTCAATGCAGGTTTTGTCACCAAGGATAAAAAAGGACGAAGCTTTGTATTAAAGACTACAGAGAAATTCTATAATTACTTCGATATCGACCAGAAAAATCTAAAAGGAGTAATGGGCGAGGCAAAAATGCCAGTCAAGCAATCAACTCTTACAGACATGAATGACAAACCTGAAGAAGTAGTATACAGCAGGGAAAAACTCATTGAAAAGCTTGAAGGCCTTGAAACGAAAAGCATCCATAGAACTGAAGAAGAAAAGAATGCAGAAAAAGAATTCTTAGACAGGATACATTCAAAAATAGAGCAGTCAGCAAAGAAGACTGACGAAGTTGTATCTGAGATACCAAGACCTATGCACGAGCAGCCAGTCGCTCCTGAAGGAGTAGAAATACAGGAAATATCAAATGATGCTGTAATCGAGAAAGGAGAAGACATACAAGTAAATACAGACACTCCTGGAGAGCATCACTTCCAAAAACCTGGCGAGCAGCCAAAAGTCAAGCCAATGACTAAAAAGCAGCTTGAGAAGAAATTCAAGGATGAACTATTAAGAGTCAGGGATAAGGATAAAAAATAATTCTAAAATCAAATGGCAACTATATTAAAAGTGAGATGCCCGAACTGCAAGAATCCTCAAAATTACATTCCAGCAGGTGGACAAGTAGCTGGAAAAAGCAAAAGATGCGTCTATTGCGGCAAGAGTTTTAAAGTGCATTCCGGACCTGAAGACAGCCAGATTTTAAGCATCCAAAAATAATTTCTCATATCAATTTCTCGTCGACAAATCAGTGAATTTTCAACCAAAACACTTATAAATAATACAAATTTCTTAAAGACTATTCTGAAAGAGGAAATGTGAGGGTGTGAAGGTTAGAATGGCAGCAGATAAAGGCAGTAAAAAACAAGCAGCAAACGAAGAAAATACAGTCATAACTCAGAAGATAGTGATGCAGACTATTGAAGAAGAGATGAAGAAATCTTATCTAGACTACGCTATGTCAGTTATTATCGGAAGAGCCCTTCCTGACGTTAAAGACGGCCTAAAGCCTGTCCACAGAAGAATCCTGTATGCTATGAATGAGCTTTCTAACACTTACAATAAGCCTTACAAGAAATGTGCAAGAATCGTCGGAGAGGTTCTTGGTAAGTATCACCCTCATGGCGATGTTGCGGTCTACGACTCTTTAGTCAGGATGGCTCAAGACTTTTCATTAAGATATCCATTAATTCAAGGCCAAGGAAACTTTGGTTCTATTGATGGAGATTCAGCTGCAGCAATGAGGTATACTGAAGCTCGACTTGGAAAGATATCTGACGAAATGCTGCAGGATATAGAAAAAGAAACAGTAGATTTCACGCCGAATTTCGACGGAACGCTAAAAGAGCCTGTTGTAATGCCTTCAAAATTCCCTAATCTATTCGTTAATGGAAGTTCTGGAATTGCAGTAGGAATGGCAACAAACATCCCTCCTCACAATCTGACAGAAATATGCACAGCAGTAGTTGCTGCAATAAATAATCCTGAAATAACAATTGAAGAACTTCTTACAATAGTTCAGGGTCCGGATTTCCCGACAGGCGCAGAGATAATCGGCCGAAGAGGAATAATAGATGCTTACAAGACTGGAAAAGGAAGCATAAGGATCAGATCAGTAATTGACATTGAAGAAAAGAAAGACAGAAAGAGATTAATCGTAAAAGAAATTCCTTATCAGATAAACAAAGCTCAGCTTGTCGAACAGATAGCAGAGCTTGTAAAAGAGAAAAAAATCCCAGATATCAGCGATTTAAGAGATGAATCGGCTCGAGAAGGAGTCAGGATTGTAATTGAATTAAAGAGGGATGCAAATCCAGAAATCGTAAAGAATATGCTCTATAATTATTCAAGGCTTGAAGACAGCTTTGGAATAAATGTTGTTGCAATTGTAAATAATGAACCAAAGCTTCTTGCATTAAAAGCATACTTAAAATATTACATTGAACACAGAGTAGATGTTGTAAGAAAGAGATCTGCATACGATTTAAGAAAGGCAGAAGAGAGAGCACATATTCTTGAAGGCCTTAAAACCGCATTGCATAACATCGATGATATAATTGCAATTATAAAAAACAGCCGAAGCGCTGAAGATGATGCTAAAGTTGCATTGATGGACAAATACAAATTCAGTGAAGAGCAAAGCAACGCTATTCTTGAAATGAAGATCAGAAGACTTGCAGCTCTGGAGCAGGAAAAAATAAACAGCGAATTTGATGATTTAAAA
>DASPMU010000100.1:0-10346 GCA_035626895.1 Alphaproteobacteria bacterium | reverse complement strand
AGTTTCCGCGCACATGCCGCCGCTCTTTGAAATTATTCCAATCTTTCCTTTAGAATACATGTCCTGCTCTTTTGATCCGCCGATTGAACCTAATTTTCCTACACCTACATTTATTAACCCAATTGATGATGGGCCAATTACTCTTGCATTGTTTCTTGACGCGTAATCGACTAGTTTTGCGCTGTCTTTGGATGGGACATTTTCTGTAAATATCAATACAGTTTTGATCCCGTTTCTAATTGCTTCAACTGCTGCGTCGAAAACCATTAATGGCGGAACATAAATTACTGAAGTATTTATTCTTGGATCATATTCTATTGCTTCTTTTACGCCGTCGAAAACAGGCAAGCCTTCAACAGTACTTCCGGATTTTCCAGGAGTTACGCCGCAGGAAATTACTGTTCCATAATCTAGCATCTCCCTAGTTGCCTTGCTTCCTTCTTTTCCCGTGATTCCCTGAATCACTACTCTAGTATTTTTATCTATTAAAATTCCCATTTGATATTCCTATTATTAACTTCCATTAACTGCTATTGATTCTTTGTATGCGTTGCTTTTCTCGACCATTACTCGAACAGCTGCTGTCATTGGCATTTCTTCGCCGTAAAGCGTGATATCGTAATTTTTTTCCACTGAAAGTTTTTTTAACATGTCAAACGCCTGCTTGCTATTAGGACCTGCACGTCTTATGACTATTGGATAATCTGGCTTGTTCTTGAGAGACTCGAGGCCTTCAGCAAATCCTGACAATGTTTCAAATACATCTGTGAAATTTGCCCTGCCGCCGATTATTAAACATCCGTTAAGGCCTGGTTTTGAAAGTGTTATTTCTGTGAGTTTCTTGACTTTTTCCCGAGGAGGGTTTCCGCTGTATTCAGTGTAATTTGCAGGCTTTCCTCCAGCTTCTATCAATGCGTCCATGCATGTTAGCGATGCGCCGCCGCCTGATGCGAGGACTGCGATATCTCCATCTAAATCTATGTATGTTTTTCCTGCAACACCCCTGTGATCGTTAGCATCAATTTTTCTTGCTTCAATCTCTCTTTCATTAAGGAAACTTTTATCCTCAGCATCTACAATGTGGCTGAATACATCATGCCTTGACAAAGCGTTTTCGTCGATTATTATCTTCGCATCCCCCGCATATAATACATTATCTGGAGTTAGTATTACTGGATTTATCTCAAGGCTCTTGCAGTCATAATTCCAAAAGCAATCGTATGCCTTCTTGATGAAGGATGCAACCTGCAAAAGATTGTTTTTTGTGAATCCTGCGGCTTTTGCAATATCACGGCAAACATGATCGTACAAGCCTTCACTCGGGGAAACATGCGTTGTTATGAATTCAGAGCTATTTTGCTTAGAATGATCTTCAACATCGATTCCGCCCTTCTTTGAGAATATTATCATAGGCTTTCTTGTATTAGTATCGTAGGAAATTGATAAGAAATATTCTTCTTTTACTTCGATCTTTTTTTCAACTAGAAGAGTATCTATGAAGCTTCCATTGACTTGTTTTTTATACATAGAATCGATTGCTGTCAAAGCTGACTCGTAATCTAGAGCTTCAACAATAAGGCCGCTTTTCTTTCTTTTGCCGCTTATTACTTGGGCCTTTATGATTACAGGCTTGTTTTCAAAGAAGAATTCTCTAAAGCGCTCTTTATGGTAAGATAGGTTTATGTAGGACTTGTTATCTGTTACAATGCCTGGAGGCACTTTTATGCCTGAAAACTTCAATAATTCTTTACCTTTGTGCTCGAGCAGCCGCATAGTCTTGCGAGCCGAGGTTCATTTAAATATCTTATTGAAAATGCCTCATTTTTTGTGCTCATTTGTGCTTAAAACAATGCTTCCTTCGGTGTTGCCATCGGCTAGCGAGTCCTCTATAATATACTCTATTACGTCTAGACTCGTTTGCGGGAAGCGATAAGAGAAGCGATGCGAGCCCGATGGTAACTGTTCGGAAGATTACTAATATTTCTGTCAGCCTCAAATTCAAGCTTATTATATTTGATGGCTCGCTAGCCGATGGCAATTCATAAGAAGGAAATGGCTCTTTAAAAAAGGAAATAAATATAAAGGATTGCATCAATTATTGCATAAAGATGAGTGAGAAATTAGTAAAAGGGGAGAAGCTAGGATTATTTATATCGATACTGATATACATATTTTCATTAATATTCTTCGGAGTTACTGCCGAATCACCTTTGGCGTTAGTGTTCGCAGGACTTTTGCCGTTTCTTCTTTTCATCGGATTATTTTTCTATAGCGTTCATATGTATACAGAGGGCTGGATATTATGGCTCTTGCCTTTAGTGTTCCCAGCAATATTTTTGATAATGCTTGGATTTGTCCCAACGCCGCTTGACGTTCCAACGCTTGCAGTGATCAATGTAATATTGTCTTATCTTGTCGCATTCATAGTTTTAATGATACTAGGACTTAGACATATGATTGATGTTGACACGAGAAACAGCATGATAAAAAGAGAAAGAGAAGGTTATCATAAGCATATCAATGCATTAAAATCTGAACTTGATACTACAAAAGAAGTCCTAGGTCATACGCAAAGCGAGCTTCATGGAAAGCATCATGAACTCGAGCACACGAAGAACGAACTTCATGAAACATTGACAAAACTTCGAATCACAAAAGAAAATTTTTCCATCAACCTTCGAAGCATTGAAGATAAATGCAAGGCAATAAACTTCGTCATCGGAAGAGTATACAGCGATAAAAAAGGCGCTGATGCTGCAATAAGAGATGCGCTAAGGATAGATCCTCATTTATACAATACATTCTCAAATTTATCAGCAACATACACGGATAAAGATGCAGACAGGCTTCTAAATATCCTGGAAAAAATACATGGAAGATTAGTTCTATTAGAGCAGCGCGAGGATGACTTATTCAAGGTAAAGAAAGGAAAGCTTCCAGTAATAAGGCAAGAAGAGGACACAATTCTTGATATCCTTACAAGAAATGACAAAGATCCAATAAGATATTATCATGGCGAAGCAAAAGAAATCTGCAACAAGCTAATGAAATTCTTGAAAGATAGTAAACTCGGCTAAATATACTTCTTATTAAAACACTGCACAATATTTTCTCATTTCATTCGAGGATATTATGCTTGTGCATAATATTTATAAACCATCCTTTGTTCTCAAAATATACGCATTCTGTATGATAAATACAGTATATATTGTATATGCGTGGGTGTAACTCAGCCTGGTTAGAGTGCGAGTCTCATAAGCTCGAAGTCGCGCGTTCAAATCTCGCCACCCACAGTTTTATTCAATTATTCTATTCAATTCTAATATCAAATACATTTCCACAAAGTATTTAATTAGATGTTCTATCTATGTTTTAGAAAAGTCAATTAAAGTGAAAGTCTATGAAAATTATTATTCCTCTTGCTGGCAAAGGTACAAGGCTTAGGCCCCATACTCATAGCAAGCCAAAGCCGCTTTTGCATGTCGCTGGCAAACCATTACTTCAGCATATAATTGATGTTTGTAAAACGGTTGAATTCTCAGAAATGATATTTATTACTGGTCATTTAAAGGATTCTATTGAGTCTTTTGTTAAGGAAAATTATGATTTTCCATGCAAATTCGTAGAACAAAAATCAATGGACGGAACTGCAGGCGCGCTAAGACTTGCAGAGCCTTATATGACTGAAGATGTACTCATAGTTTACGCTGATACAATGTTTGATACTGACCTTTCAATAATAGATAAAATCAGAAATGATGAAAATATTGATGGAGTTATGTGGGCGCAGGAAGTTGAGGACTATCAAAGATTCGGCGTAATGGTAGTTGATAAAGATAACATAATGACAAAAATTGTGGAGAAGCCAAAAGATCCTGTCTCAAAGCTTGCAAACATCGGAATGTACTATATAAAAAATAATAAATTGCTCGTTGAAGGAATTGAACATGTCTATAAGGAAAACATCAAGCTGGGCAGCGAATATTTCCTAACTGACGCGTTCTCTTATATGATTTCAAAAGGATCAAGACTTCTCGTTACTAAAGTGGATGCATGGTATGATTGCGGAACATTTGATACACTGCTTGAGACTAATGCGCTGTTATTAAAAAGATTCAACGAATCACATTCAAAGCTTGTTAATAGTGTTGTTATTGCTCCTTCATTTATAGGCAAAAATGTCATTCTTGAGAATTCAGTGATAGGGCCTAATGTATCAATTGCCGACGGTACTACAGTGAAAAATTCTGTGATCAAAAATTCTATAATCGATGAGAAAGCAGTTGTTACTGCAAGCGTATTGCAGGATTCAACAATCGGGCAATGCGCAAAAGTAAAAGGCAATTTCAAGAAACTCCACGTAGGAGATTCTTCTGATATCAGTTCTGATTAGAATCTATATGATTGAATTTTCTTTGGTTCGTATTTTGCAGAATCAATTTGCAATATATTATATGCAAGATGTTCGTAATTTCCTGATTGTACTTGCTTAAATCGTTCTATATCTTTGAAGTAACGATCGGTTTTGTTATGTTTTGGAACTGTGATAGTATTTTGTATTTCTTTATTTCCAATGCAAGAAGATAATACTAAAAAAGTAAGGGAAAAAAATGTTTTATTCATTTGAATAATTACCAGTGGACTGCCTTTTTTGTGCTTTCCTTGATATTATCATAGCATTCTTTTAACATCTTGGACTTTTCATCCCACTTGATTATCCTATCCACTGGCTTATCTAGTATAAAATGCGTAGAGTACATTTGTTTTCCATTAGGATTATATTTAAAGACAACAGAACCTCTAGTACTTGGGGCTTTTCCTATTTCCATGACATAAGGCATTGTGCTCTGCTTCCCAGTATCTAATACGAATGCTCTTTCTCTTTCTACTGCAAAGCCTGGATGATGCCTGTCTCCTATGAAATAGATTTGCGCATCTACTTTCTGTCCAAGAGCTTGCTTTGAAAGCATACTGATTTCTGTTTCTCCATGCCACATCTTATGTGTAAATACTGCATTTATTTTTCTATCCTTGCTTGGAAGAGTTATTTCTGCTGTTGTAAAGCTTTGTCCGTGTGCATTCTTTGTTATTAGCTGACCTGTGTATTGGTATTTTGGATCAAACATATTCTTGATTAGAGTTGCTTCATCAATTGTTGGTGTTCCGGCCTTCCAATGGTTTCCAGTTCCTAAAAATATTGGTATGCCGTATTCTAATAATTCCATGAAGATTGGCCACTCTATTTGCCTGAATATTTCAAGTTGATCATCTGCCCTGTGTGTTGGCTTCGAATACATTTTTTCAGTTTCAAGTAATCTTACATGCTCTAAAACTAATTTTGTAATATCTGACTCCTTCATTCCTTGTTTCTTGAATTTTTCTTGAAGAGATTTTATTACAAAATTAGTATTTATCTCAGAGGTAGCCGGATCTTCTAGTTCTCCTTCTAAACTTGCATCATAGGATCTCCATCGCTGGTTTCCATTGATGAATTCAGTTCCTGTAACTACATTGATATTTTTCTTTCCGTAAGTTTGCATTATGTGTATTTGAGATGCTTTTATGTAGTCAACATTTGTTGGAGCGTTTCTTTCGTTAAATGCGCCAAAATGAAGATCATTTGCCTGCAGAGAATTATACATTGTCAAATCTTCTCTTATTTTTGCATACAAGTCGTTGAGCTTATTTTGGATTGCTGTCTTTTCTGTTTTCTTAGCATTTGGCAGTGCTGATTGCAATTTCCTGTATGATTCTCCATATGTTTTCTCTACATATTCTGTAACATTATCATGAACAAAGATGCTCTCTTCAGTATCGTCTGGGTGATGTATTAGTACAGCAAAGCCTGTTGTTGCTCCGCCTTTTTCAATACGTTTAGCTTCCCATGTTCCTACATTTCCTTTCTTAGTTAATTCTGAAATTCTTTTCACATCATGTCTTGTCGGGACTTTGATGTAATTGACTAATTCTATTTCTCCTCTGTATTCTCCTGTCTGCTGTGTATGTCCTACTGCATGCTTTACCATGTGCTGGAATCCTTCAGCTCCGTGCGAAGTTAATACTACATCGGAATAAGCCAGAAGATGATACTTTCTGTCTAAGAATTCATCAATTGTTTTTGGTTTCTCTTTAGGGTTCGCAAGCCGTGCTGCAATTGCGCTCTCGTGTTTTTTCTGTGCTATGAATAAAGATGTATTGTGAGGCTCATTAGACATCTGCCTATTTACTCTAGGAATTGAATAAACAATCTTTCCAGGCAAATGTTTTGCGGACTTTATCGGGAAACCATGAGCTTCAGCAGGATCTTTGATATAAACAGAAATTTCTGCATCAGAAATGTAGTTCAAATCTAAATGCTCTCCTGCATTTTTCTTTATGTTTGCAAATAAGTCTTTTTCTATTATATCTTTGTAAATATTCTTTGAAACAACCCATAGGCCTTTTGCTTCTGTGTTATTCATTGCAACTTTCTTTGTAAACCATCCATGTCCTTCCTGAACCTCAGTTTCATAAGCAGTCAAATACATTTGATATTCTTCACGTTTATCTCTTAATGCAGCAAGCTTTGTGCTTAATGTATTTTTCTTTTCTTCATCCATTTTTATTCTTCTAAGTATTTCTTCTTTATCAGTAATGCCGCTTGATTCTATAAATCTATGATATGCTGAACTAATGGCGTCCTCAAAAGATTTTTCATCTTTTGTTTCTGCATGCTTCTCGAAACTTCTCTTTGCTCTTGTATAAATCTGAGATTCTTTTTTGCTGTAATCTCCAGCAATGGATTCTAAGAATTCCCTGAATGCTTTTCCTTTAGGCAAATCTTCATCCTTGCCGAGTCTGCTTTCTTTATCTTCTACTCTTTTTGCAACGCGTTCTCCAAGAGTTAGATTCACATATTCTTTTCCTAATTCAATTCTTGTACTTCTTATTTCTTCTTCAAGCTTTGGAAGCTTTCTTTTTGCTTCGTCTGCCTTATCCTTTGCCATTCTATATTTAGTTACTTGAAGATCGTTTATTTCATCCCTATTAGCATCATCATTGTAGCTGCTATAAATGAAAATTTGTGTCTGTGGATTGATGTTCTTGAACAAATATTGCAATTCGTTTGCCGCATTTTGGCCTGCTTCAGAATAAGTGTTGCTTGTTCCAATAACATTCTTTTTTAATTTTTCAATATCCTTTTCACTTAATTTTGTTATCCTGTTTTTGGAGATATCTGATTGTGACATTTCAATGTGCTTGATAATATTGGATAACTCATTGAGTGTTTCCTGTGTAACTTCTTCTGTTGTGCCGACAAGTTTTGCTCTTTCCTTCTTGACTTTTCCGTACATCTGCATAATTATTGGCATATGGCCGCCCTGCAAATGATATGCTGTTAAATGATCATTCCATCCCATTGCTTGTCTTAGAATTTCTTCTCCCTTGAAAGAATCCTTTCTAGAATACAACATGCCTGCACCGACTTCTCCTGTTAATATTTGGATAGTCTTAACTCTATAATCATTGATATTAGGGTCAAATCTTGTTCTATGTTGATTTGCTAATGCGTATATTAATGACTGTTCATTATTTAGTTTTTTTCTTCCATGAGGCAAATCATCCGGAATTTGCCAAATTGATTTTATTTCTTGAATATTTTTTCTAACCTCTGCTGCCTTTAATTTTGTTTTTACTGCTATACTTTCAATAGAAGGAACATAGTCGGCCGTAAAATCAAGCATATATAGATTAGAATTATCGCGCGGTGAAAGTTCATCGATTGCGCCCAGGATTTTCCTGTGCGTTTCATTGATCAAAAGCCTTTGTTCAAGGATCTTTGGAACAGAATTATTTTTTAACTTAGCCTCTAAAGTCATAACTTACACCCCACTTGTAAATCCTACGACTATATGTTATATAATCATAGCGCAAACTTTTAGCAGATTTACACTACACCCACTATCTTTTAGTAATTATAAGAAATATATATCTATGCTAAATACATTATATAGCATATCATAGCAATAACAAACTTTATATAGTTTATATTATCCTTATCAATTCATGGAAATGCGCAAGATTCAGCTTGTGGGGGGAAGATCTTACGCGGTGTCGCTTCCAAAAGATTGGATTACCCGAAACAGGCTAAAAGCTCAAGATGTCATATACTTTTCTGACGACTCAACGGGCTCTATGGTTATGAGCGCGACTCCTTCTTCAATGCCAAAAAAGGCCCTAGAAATTGATATTGATTCTGTTGATCTGATTTACGAACTATTATTCTTATGCTATATAAAAAATATTGACACAGTAAGGTTCCATGCAACTAAAATACCTTATGAAAAGATGAAGAAAGTCCGTGAGACCCTAAAATATCTTGAGGGATATGATATAACTCACGAAACTGAGTCTGTAATTGAAATTTCTTTCCTGTTCAAAGAGATTAACATAACTATGCCAAAAATACTTCAAAGGATGGTTTACATGCTTAAGACAATGTGCGTCTCTCTTGAGTCGAAAGATTCTCTGGCGCTTGAAGAAATAGAGATGACTTTAGACAAGCTTTCACATTTATCCACCAGGATCATATTTGGCTGTACAGCAAGCATTGAGGCTCGAAAGATAAATGCAATATCGCATCCGGAAGATTTATTCTTTGTCGAAGATATGGTAAAAAAACTCGAAAATGTCGGAGATTTGCTTTACGGATTCAAAGATACATCTCTTTCAGCTAAAGAAATAGATACTGTCAAAAATATAATCTATGCAATTGAAGGCTCGATATTTAAGAGCTTTAATGTTCCTCATGCAAAATCCTTGCTGAATGGAATCAAATTCCCAAAGTCCAAAGATTCTGATTACGAGCTTGAGAAAATGATGGACTTGGCATCTGACATTCTAGATAATATAACGATGATAGAATTCCATAAGATTTACTTCAAATAGATATTTAGAATAGTTCGGGATTCTTGACTTTTGGTTGTTTGTAGCCAACCATTATTTTCATTTTTTCTGAGAATTTGTTTATTTTTGAAATATTTATTTTTTCCAGATTGTATCTATTATCGCCTTGCTTTAGAAGATCGATGTTTTGAGGATTAAAATAGATCCAAGGATTATTGTGATGCAAATCTGGATTTTCCAGTTTTTCAAGAATCGTTTGTATTCCATGCTGTTTTACATTATAATTAAATAATCTTGCCACTTCTTGTCCTGACTCATCATGACAGGGAAGGTTATCGTAAACGAGCATATCTATAAAAGCATCTGCCCGATCTCCACGAATCGGCTCTCCATTTACTATTGTACTTACTTGAAAAAATGCCCTGCTGCTGAAAATTTTCCCATTGCGGCTCTCTGCTGTCACTAGAATCCCTTTGTCAACATGTCCCAAAATATTAAATCTTTCCTCTTTATTTTCCTTACTTTTATATCTCTCAATAGCCATTGCGTATCTAAAACCTTTGCCGCTAAGATAATTAGTATACTCATCATATTCGCTAATTGACATGCTGGTTATAATTTATGTTTACTATAAAAATTTATTGATAGATTAAAGAATGCTCCGCAGAAATTAAATATAACACGCCGATGCCCAGATGTGCACGCGACCTTTCACAAATGTCGCAACCAAAGTAATCAAGGACAACATAAAGTTGTCCGAATTGTTATATTAGAATAGAAACGCCGACGCCCAGATTTGAACTGGGAAACCTTTCGGAAACGGTTCTCAAGACCGTCGCAGTACCAGATTGTGCCACGTCGGCATATAACTAATATATGCACATTAATTAAGAATAAAGTGGTCTTTTTAAAGTTGATTGCTAAAAGCTAGAAATCTTCTTTCTTATTGGCCTTGATGTATTTGCCAAAGGTTGTTTCTTTTTCAGATACAGAATAAATATCTATTCCGTTCATTTTTTTCTTGAATTTTATTGTGCCTGATAAATTGGCGACTTTTATATTTTCAGAATATCTATCCCTATAAATCACTTCTACAGAATCAAGCTCCTGTGCTATTGCGAAAGAATCTTTGGGGTAAAATATATGATCTATGCTTTTGACGCCCACTCTGAACGCGTCTTTTCCCGAGCTGTGCCGGTTTTCATAAATTCTTTCGATTTTTATTTTATATAAGTCTCCCTTTTCATCTACTATGGTTCCCTTGATTACTTTATAATCTGAATAACTCGTAGTATAGATTGGAGAGCATCCTCCTAAAAGTACAAGCGATAATGCTGCATATATTTTCTTCATTATCTTATGATCGAAATATTCATTTATATATTTATTGAGAAAAATAAATTTAATAAACTTCAATGCCTAACTCATGCATAAAACTTCTCAATGATGTGATCAATAAG
>DASPMU010000099.1:0-37792 GCA_035626895.1 Alphaproteobacteria bacterium | reverse complement strand
TAATCCTTCCAATGACTGCAATCTATAGCATTGCTGAGCACACAAGATCATTATTATTTGCAATTACAGATGGCGGACTTCCAAGCAATGTTGGAGGATTCCACAATCTCAGAGTAATATTTAGAAGAATGATGGGCTTCATCGATAAATACGGCTGGAATGACAAAATAGAATTAAAGAAAATATTAAGGCTTCACGCTCAATATCTTGAGCCAGTTTTCCCTGAACTCCAGGATGCAGTAAATGAAGTTCATGAAATCTTGCTATACGAGCAAAGAAGATATTATGACAGCAAGCAAAGAGAGCAGAACATAATCAAAAACTTAATCGCAAAAGGCGAGCATATAGATACAAACAAGCTTATTGAATTATACGACAGCAATGGCGTAAATCCTGAAGATCTTGCAACAGAAGCATCAAAGCAAGGCCTGCAAGTAAAAGATCCAGATAACTTCTATAAATTAGTTGCAGAAAAGCACGAGCAAGATGCATTAAAAAGCAAGCAGACTCTAAAAACTCAGACTAAAAAAGACAAGCATTACGATGTTGAAGAACTAAAGACTGACGCGTTATATTTTGATCATCATGATCTAGTAGCATTCAAGGCAACAGTGGTTAAAATAATCCACGACACTGAGGAACATAATTACAAAGTAATTTTAGATAAAACTGCATTTTATCCGACAAGCGGCGGGCAAGTACATGATACTGGAAAAATCAATAAGAGCGAAGTCATTGATGTGTTCAAGCAGGGAAAAACAATCCTTCACGTATTAAAATCAGTTGATTTCAAAGAACACGACATAGTTACAGGAAATATCGATCTTGACAGGAGAATGCAGCTTGCGCAACATCATACAGCAACACACGTATTAAACGGCGCTGCAAGAAAAATCCTTGGAGAGCACGTCTGGCAAGCAGGAGCCGCAAAAACAGTTGAGAAAGCAAGACTTGACATAACTCATTATGAAAATCTGACAAGCGAGCAAATCATAGAGATAGAAAATTATGCAAACAAGATAGTTAGGGAGAATATTCCTATCAACAAGTCATTTATGAAAAGAAACATTGCTGAAAGCAAGTACGGCTTTAGGATATATCAAGGCGGAGCAGTCCCTGGAAAAGATCTAAGAATAGTTGATATTTTAGGATTTGACACTGAAGCATGCGGAGGAACTCATCTTGATATAACTGGAGATGTCGGGCAAATAAAGATAATTAAGACTTCAAAACTTCAGGATGGAATTGTAAGAATAGAATTCACGGCAGGTCTTGCAGCTGAAAAAAACAAAGAAGAAAAAGAATCAACACTTGACGATGTTGCAAAGATACTTGGATGCAATAAAAAACAGGTTCCTGCACGATGTGAGGAACTCTTTGCTAAATGGAAAAAAATTGTAAAGAAAAATAGTGATGAAAAATTCCATTTAGAATCTACTGCAGAAATTGACATTTCAGATGACAAGATACTTTCAAAAGCAGCAGCAGTACTAAATACGCAGCCAGAAAATGCTATAAAGACAATTGAAAGATTCTTAAGAGAAATATATGAGAAACAAAAATAATAGCATAGTTTATTTCTTACTTAAAAATTTTTCAGCAAATCATTCCAGCTTTCTATCCTGAATAATTTAGTATTCCTGTATGATTCTATTTTTTCTACTGCCTTTCGCTTTTTTTCATAAATTTCAGGAGATAATCTTTTATCATCATCAGGATTAATCCGGTTTGTAGGGTTTGAAAACAAAATCACATTGCACCCATGCTCGAGAAGTTTTTCTGCATTGAATAAATTATCTTCAATAAATGTAGTTATACTATAAGTCACTAAGGTTTTATGTTTTTCATGATTAAAAACTATTTCAAGAGGCTTAAAGCCATGTTCTTTAAAGATTTTATCAAGCCATCTATGAGTCATTCCTTCAGGATCTTTATAGAATATGCTGTTTCTTGCAGTCACAAGATATAATTTGCTGTTTCTTTTTTCATACAGCATCTTCAGGCAATCAATGCATTCTTTTGTAGGCATGATGTTTTCTATAATTCCATCAGCTTCCATCATCTTAAATATTGCATACATTTTTTCCCGAGAGATTCCTGATTCAACTAATATTTTTGTTTCTTCAATATTATTTAATATTATATCTTGCTCATTGAGTTCTCGAGAAATATATTCTCTATATAATTTATTCACATAAGGAATCGAGTGTTTATTGAAAGGAATTATTACATCATCTATATCAACGCCTATTGGCTCAGTAGAATTAAGCACTGCCTTTAAATCCATGCTTGCTGAAAAAGACTCTTTTTTATAAATTTTTATAATAATCAATGGAATTTTATATTGAAAAATCATACGATGTATAATTAACAAAGCTTATAAATGACCTGCGGACTTGCAAAAGTTCTTATGCCGCATTTTATAAGAGAGGAGCATTTAGATGATATATGCGCCGGGTGCAAACAAAATCCTGGCAAAGAAATAACTCTTACAAGACACCATCATAGAGTCTATGAGTTAATAACCTGCATGCATTGCGGGTATGAGAATATTAAATCTAAAATAGAGTATCCTTTTACGGAAAACCAGAAATTTAGAAAAGGAAACAGTTAGATAGCAGAGTAAATTTTTAGAATTATTCTTCCCTACGTGTTGTTATTACCGGATTATCCCCAACTATTACAGTATGTTCTGATTGCGCGACCATTCCTCGTCCAACTTCAATTAATGGAGGATATTCGTGTATTATACCCAAATTTTTTAAATCATTTAAGGCAAATCTGACCGTTGATGCTGTATGCTTTGTTGTAAGCCATCTTGTTGTAAAAGGAAGGTTCTTGAATGTTTTTATTGAGTTTAATACTTCGCGAGTCATATTGCTTCGAACCCCCTTAACTTGCGTCAAGGAATATAAGGTAGGATTGCTGCTCTCAAAAATCATTCCATGTCCATTAGTTGCAAATGGCTCGACTGCAAGCAGCTGGCCATCTTCTAATTCCCTCTTGTCGCCAGTATTGAAATTTGGAACTGTAGGATTTTCATGTACTTGATACTTTCCAAGGCCATGTCCTGAAAGATTTCTAATCGGGCTTAAATCATATTTAGAAATTGTTTCTTGTATGACTAAGCCTATCTCCCCAAGTTTTGTTCCGGGCCTCATATATTTTAGCGCATTAGCGAGAGCTTCTTCTGAAGCTTTCTTTATTTCATGAAGTTTTTCATAATTATGATTGTCTTTTTTGAAAACAATAGTTACAGCATTATCTGCAATTACGCCGTCAATATGAACTCCCAGGTCAAGTTTAATAATGTCAGTTGTTTTGAAAACAGTAGGATCGTCATGTGTCGGACAATAGTGCGCCGCTGTATCGTTTAAAGAAACTTGAGCAGGGAATGCCATCTCGCCGCCGTTTTGCTTGATGAATTGTTCGATTTTATCTAGAACCTCAACTACACGAGCATCTGGCTCTATTAATGATTTTCCGTACAGTATTGCTTTTCCTGCAATCTTTCCTGCAAGTATCGCATTTTCCTTGTCTTGTCCTTGAACTATCATATAATCCTCAGGTCTATAGGTATTTATATAGGTTATTGATTTAATAATATTAGAAGTTATCTCAATTTTAGTATTTCATCCATAATCGGCCTTAATTCGCCAGATTTAATTTTTTCTTGCACGTAAGGGAAGAATTCATCTAAGTTTTTATAATTCATTTTTTCATATAATGTTGCTTGCAATACCATTTCAAGACAATCTATGTGCTTTGTGAATCTAGATTCGGGAGTTTTTTGTTCTTCAAATTCAAGCCACAAATTAATATACTTATCAGGATTAGAAAGCCTAGAAAATACTTTTTTTACTGATTCATATTCTCTTCTATGTTTTTCTTCTTTGCTAACTTTATCATGAGGAGTCATATCACCAGCGTGTATCTCTCCTGGTTCATGAAAAATTCCTAGCAGCATAACTTTTCCTGCATCTAGATCAGGCCGATATTCAGACGCTATGCAATATCCTAAAACACCAACCAAGAAAGAGTGATCAGCCACTGATTCACATTCTTCTTTAGAAACACCCCTTCTAAGCCATCCTTCCCTATAAAGATTTTTTAATTGTGCAAATTCGAAAAATAAACTAATTATAGAATTAGTCTTATTATCAAGGAATTCGGCAGTGTGTTTAGAATATTTGTTTGTCATTAAACTCAACTATTTAATTTACTGAAACGCTGCAAATATTGTTATTACTATAATTACAGCAGCCATTGCTATGAAGATTATTTCTGAAGTTCCTTTTCTTCGGATGCTTGATAATTTTTTGATTAGTTTTGATTTGTTCATATAAAAACACCTTTTAGATTAATATATTATTGCCACAACTACTCGTTGTATCTGGTCAAATCTTACTTTGCCAGGATCGTTTGAAGGATTGTTGTCGCCTTTCATTATGAAGTATACTCCTTGCGAATCTTCGCCTTTGTCAACAACTCTATGTATTATAGTGCCATCAGCATACTTTGATTTGTAGCTGACAATGTCGCCAATATTTATTTGATCAGCAGATTCAGGAACGATTTCAATTGCGTATGATCTGGAGCTTAATACTGGCTCCATGCTATGAGTGTCAGTAAATGAGGCCCATTGAGGATCTGCAATATCAAGTATTACTCTTTGGCTGTATACGCCGATCTGGTTTTCCTTGATCCAGGAACTCGGGCTTGGAACTTCATCAGTTCTTCCATCCGTCAATTGCACAGGGCTTGCAGAATTTCTGCCATTATCAGTTTCCAATCCTGATGGCTGCTCTGTTTGTGAGTTAATATCTGCATAGATATTGCTAGTCATAAATCCTATCATGAATACCAACACTAGCAAAAATACCTTCAAAAAGGCTTTTTTCTCCATAAAAATATCCCCCAACAATCTAAACAAATGAAAATTTGTTCTAGAATTAGGTATCCAAAATAGGTTTATAAATGTTTCTATTGTTTGTTACTAGAAAGTAGTATAAGTATGAATTAGTGTGAAAATCAGATAACTAATTTCTCAAAAACCACACTAGAAAGCACTTCTTCAGCAGCCTTCACAAACAATTCTTCTTTATCTGTATCAATTACGGCGCCCGCAGCAAAACTGTGCCCGCCGCTTGTCCCATGATTGATTTTTGCAATTACCTGCTCAAGAAGTTCCTTCAGATTGACATTATCAGGGTTTCCCACTACGCGCAAAGATATTTTTGTAGTGTCATCATGGTTTCGCGCCAAAGACAATAGGAACGTATTCTCCTTAATTTCCGGAGACTTTGAAAGAATCGATCCAAGGGTTCCAATCATTGTAGGCATGACTTCATCTTCTGCATTGATTATAATATAGTGTCCTTTCTTAATTACTTTATGAGTTGAAGAATTATCCTTATACCAGTTAAGGGCTCCAACAAGCTCCTTGCGATAATCCATCAAATTTTGAAGAGCCATGTCCTTCATTTTCTTATCATTAAGACATGCGCCTATACCAATACTTGCTTTGTTGAGACGTCCGCAGCTATTTAGAAGAGTTGCAAACTCCTTAGCATCCCTGAACGGAGTATCCTCTTGCTCTGTCATTAATATATACGTATTTGCAAAAATATCGCTAGCGTCTGAGCCAGTTTTATTAGTCCTGTTCATTATTATCCCTGCAACAAGCTTTTGTGATTCTTCAGGGCTCAAATCAGAAATTTTCTTCCATCCTTTCTTGCCTTTAGGATCAATCCCGAGGTTTACAAGGAAATTTATTGCTCCGCTTTCTGAACCGTTGACTCCAGGGATTAGAATATCTGAACTATACTGCAAAAGTTTGTAGATAGGCTTTGTCTGGACGCCAAAAAATTTCAGGCCTTTTTTTACCTCAATATATTTATTTTCAACTGCGGCTGCAAGTATATCACTATTGAGCTTTTTGAATCCATCTTTTTCCTGGATATCCCCTATTGCGCCAACTAGAGCGATTCTTGACATTTCAGTATTGTTATTATTAGTCAAAGCCTGAGTGAACATAAAAACGACGCCAGCCCCGCTTATTTCATCAGATCCATTAATCCCGCAAATATGAGGATTGACCTGCGTCACATTCTCATAGATTGTTTCTGATTGCAAATGATGATGATCCAGGATAAATAAAGTCTTGTTAGTCAAAACTTTTCCAACAGTATCAATCGATCCCGATCCAAGATCGACAAATACCATGAAGTCTTCAGATTCTTCATATATTGGCTTTAATGATTCTTCAGTTATTGCAGGAAGAATAGTAAGAGTATATCTTCTGTTTAATTTTATGAGCGCGCTGATCATTATTGCTGAAGCGCATATCCCATCAGCATCTAAATGTCCTATGACTCTTATAGTTTTATTGCTTGGTATGAGCAAGAATTTTTCTGCTGATTCTTTCAATAATTTTGAAAAGCCAACATAGTCCGGATTGTATTCAGAAGTTTCCATAAGTCAACTCACACCCTAATCTAACAATTAGGGCTTTGAATGTTGTTTATATATTTTTGGGTATTAGTCCCAGCGTTCAACCGGAATAAATTCTCCTTCTAGAATTTTCTTATACTTATCCATAGTCAAATCCAATCTTCTCTGATCATCTGATTCTACAACATATCTGAAGATATCATGGAAATATAATTTAGCAGAATAGAAAACAGAATCCATGTCTTTCTTATGAGAAGTTTTTTGATATAATTCAAATAAATGCCATTGATGATTATCAGGCAATGAAACATCATATCTTGTAAAGACAGTAGGATCTTTATACAGTATTTTAGGCAATTCTTCATTCACTAAGTCATTGAGGCTTGAAGTTTTTACACGCTTTAGCTCCTTCATTAATTCATCATGAATCTCATCAGTCGAAAGTACAAACTGATGCCCGTATTGGTTGTATTCTTTATTTAGATCATCGATAAGTTTTTTTAATTTCTTTTTCTTCTCATCATCAGGGTCATTATTAGAATTATTATATGAAGAGTTATCCTCACCAAGACCCATAAATATATTTCTGAGAGCAGTAATATATAAATGTATCCAAAAGATTTTTAAGACGAAAGAAAAATCAGTAGTTCATGGAAAACATCCCTAAAGTAGGAGTTGCATTAATACTAACTAAAAATAAGAAAGTTCTTCTTGGAAAAAGAAAAAATTCCCATGGTGAAGAGTCATGGGCATTTGTCGGAGGACATCTAGAATTCAAAGAGTCTTCTGAAGAATGTATCCTGAGGGAAATGCGAGAAGAGATAGGAGACATCAACATAAAAAATCTTAGAAGAGCAACATTCACTAACGACATATTCGAGAAAGAAAACAAGCATTACGTAACAATTTTCATGCAGGCAGAATATTTTTCAGGAGAAATAAAAACTCTAGAACCAAATAAGTGCGAAAAATGGGAATGGTTTGATTGGAATGATCTTCCAAATCCGTTATTTATCCCTATTCAGAATTTGATAAAACAAAAATACAATCCTTTCGAATAATATTAGAATAATAACAGAAGTTAAAGCCTTATCTTAACATTGCCATGCTTTATCTTGCATTGGCACAATAATCTGTGATTAAACAGAAGTTCAAAATCTTTCTCTTTATCTGTCTGTTCTGTCAAATTCTCTATTCCTTCAACTATCTCGACGTCGCATACTCCGCAATTGCCATTTTGGCATCCGAAATATACGCCTACTTGTTCTGCGTAGTCTGTCAGCGGAGAATTCTCCGGAACATCAACACTTATTTCTCCACTTAAATCATCAGCGATTAATTTTGCCATTGTTATCAACTATTTTTTTCAAAGCACCTCAGAAAGATAAATTAAATGAAAATAAAAAAATGAAAAATACGTTTATACGTATAGTTTTGCTTTGTTTACGTCGTATGCCCAGTCCTTTGCAAGCCTGCCAGTTCCCTTGTAGTACTTGATTAATTTCTGGATTTTCGACTCAGTAATTTGAAGTCCTCTTAAAGCAACTTTATCCTGCTTGTTTTCTTCCATGTGCTTTTTGATCATTGTCAATCTCTTGATCAATGCCATCAAGTCTTCCGGCATAGGGTTCAATACTTTCTTATCAGCTAGAATTTGAGTTATGCTCTTCTTGCATAATGTCTTGACATCTGCAATTCCATAAACATCTCTTAAGTGCAAGCCTATTTGTGAAGGAACTTGTCCTTCCTTGTTTAATTTTACGATAAGCATTTCAACTTCCTTTGCTCCGTATCTAGTCCATGCTGGGACTACTTTCTTAATAGGCTTTTTGCTTCCTGCCTTTCCTTTTGCTCCTGAATATTTTCTTGACATATTTTCACTCCAATAGTATTTATTTTTATTATTTGATAGAATAAGCTAGAAGTTGTAGTAATGATCGACGTATCAATAATTACTGTCTCCAGCATAGCAGGGCTTTCACTCTGGCTATCTATCGCGTTAGTATAGGGAATAAAAGTTCATTTATAAATGTTGTGCACGCAGGCAGCGCCATAATATTAATAAACCATCTCAGGATCCTAAAACCATGGCAGATAAGTATAAACCTGTTTATGCTAAAGGGCAAATCATAGTATGCTACAAAAATAATAATTACGATATGGGCCCAGCATTAGGAAAGCACTTAGGATATGAAATTCTTAAAGAAGAATCAAAAAATCAGCCTGCAGGAGTTTTTGTATATAAAATAAAAGAAGGGGCAGAATCAGAAGCTCAAAAGAAATTTTCTAAATACACAGAATTTGTAGAATGGGTATCATTAAAAGATCTAAAGGAGGAAAAAAGAGGAGAAAACCTGGAAAAGCTATTGGATGACGTTCAAGACTTGCGAGATGAAATAACAGAATACCCTGACAAGAAATATAATTCTAAATTAACTGAAATTATAAACTATATTGAAAGGATAAAAGAACCTGAAAAAAGAAAATACAAGATCCCGATTATAAAAGCAAAAAAGAAAAAATAAGTCTATTTTTCACATTATTGACCAAACAATTCTGCATTAAATCCTTCAGAAACATAATATTTATTGTCTGTTGATATAAGCAATACTTCTATTTTTAATTTTTTTGCAAGCTTGATTGCTTCTAAGAAACCTGCTGTAAAGAGGCTTGTCGCGTAGACATCTGAATCAATCCCGGTTTTTGCCATGGCAAAGACTGCCTTCATGTCGTCTGCAGGTTTTTTAGTCTTAGGATTTATCAAATGATGAAGCTTCCCATCCTTGCCCCATTTTCGCCTGTTTGGAGCTGAAGCCGCGAGGGCTCCATCTTTCAATGGAATTTTTCCAATCACCATTTTCAGATTATCTGGATGCTCAAGCAAGAGAGTCCATTCTCCCTTTACCTTTATGTCTCCTCCTGCATTGATGTAGTATTTTTCAATATTATTTGATTCGAGAATTTCTGCAAGCTTGTCTATTTCATATCCCTTGCCGATGCCTCCAAAATCTATCTGTTTTCGTATAAGTATCTTGGAATTTTTTTCATCAATAAGTATTGGGCTTTGGATCTTATCCTGTATATTTGCCTTTAATTTGTGCAGCATGTTATTTTTTGGAGTTTCTTTTTCAGTCTTTTCCGCAAAAGAATAATCCTTATCATAGCCTATCTTGTCAAGAGTTGATTTTACAGTTATATCAAAATATCCTAAAGTAGACTTATTATATTCCAGGGCCTTTTTTACTATAAAGATGAATTCTTCGCTTACAGAAACCCATTCTCCTAAAGAATTATTCAATTGGGATAATTTTGAAGTTTCCTTGAATCTTGAATATTCGGCCTCAAATCTTATTAGTTCTTGGGACAATAGCTCAAAGGCGCTTGAATAATCTCTTTTATCATTGCTATCAGAATCTATCTTGACTTCTATAATTGAGCCAATAGCTTCAAATTTCTTGGAAATGATCATGTTTACAGAATCTCTAATGAATTAATAAATTTATAGAAAAATAATAAATAAAGAAATGAAATAATAAAAGAAATGAAACTTATGCAGGATTTTCTGCAATTATATCCTCGATTTGTTTAGCAAATGCTGCGCTAGTTAGTGAGCTTCCGCTGATCTGCTCTGGAAGATCTAATTCAGTTATTTTCTTTCCAATTACTAAATCAGGCAATGCTGCATTAACCTTAGCTATGAAAGTTTGGGATTTCGGATCAGCAACAACAGGCTTTATTTCTGCATCAGTTACAATATCATTCTCAACAACCACAGTTATTTCAATTGTATCCATTCCGCCTGGAGACATATAGTTGACATTTTCAACATATGTTCCGTCCGCTACTGCTGCAAGAGTCTCATCATGCACATCTGCTGCATTCTTTGTTTCTGCTACAATAACTTCACCTGTGGTGCTTGCTGTTCCATCTGTTGGATTTTCATTTGCTGCGCTGCCCGAGTCCTCAGCATTTTCAGCCGGAACATCCGGAGTTTCAGGAACATTTGGAGTATCCGTTGGAGCATTGCTGCACCCAGCAACCAAAAGTCCTGCTGAGAATATTAAGCTTAAAACCATCAATAATTTATTCATACTAAATCACCCTAGCTTAAAATCGTAATAGATTGTTTTTAAAGTTTGTGAAAATCCGCTAGGATTTTCCAAATACGAAAATCTCCGATTTTCTTATTTATGAAAGTTCATTGAACTTTCTAAACAGGAATTTCATCACTTTCAAAGAAACAAGAAACTTTATAATAATTATAAACGTCTTATATGATATGATAGATAATAAGCACCTGAAAAATGCATCAAAATACAAAAGCTTGTTCAGCAAGAATAAGCCTTATCCAAACTTAGTCTTAGATGGATTTTTTGACTCTAAATATCTCAGCAGCATCAGAAATTCCCTAGGATCTGAAAACTTTACGCATAAAGATTCTGATTTATTCGAATTCTACCAAACTGATGACCTGGCGTCGAGCAAAATTCCTCAGCTATCTGAATTTAGAAAATACTTGCTGTCAGATGAAGCAATAAATTTCATGGAAGAATTATCAGGAGTAAAACTGGACAGGAAAAAAATCAGCATCCATGCAACACTATATACAGATACGCATTATCTTTTATGCCATGATGATCAGCTTGATGACAGAAGACTTGCAATTATGATATATTTATCAGATCTTGATGAAAAGAATGGCGGAAAATTAGTATTATATGATTCCAAAGGCAAAAAGCCTGCAAATGTAAAAGTATCTATAACTCCAAAATTCAACAGGTTTGCAATATTTAAGATTGGCGAAAAATCTTTCCATGAAGTAACTGAAGTTCTTGGTAATAAGCCAAGGCTTGCAATAGGGTGGTGGTATTATGACAAGTAAAAACAGCATAATAAACCAGCACTATTCAACTCAGATTTCTGCAATAAAGAAAGCCTTAAGCAGCGAGAATGTAGTCCAGCTTCAGGAATTCTTTGATAAGGAATTCTATTACACATTATTATCGCAAGCAAGGAAGTCAAAATTAAAGCAAGATGTTGATATATTCGAATATAGATATAAATCAGGCAAAATTTCATTGCCAAAGGAATTTGAAGATTTCATCAAAAAAATAACAGGAAAAAAATTCAAGTACCAGATTATCGAGCTAGAACATAAAGATTATTCTTTAATACATGACAAAAAAGCAGAAATAGCAATTGACTTAACAGAAAATTGGCTCAATGGATGGGGAGGATATTTGATGTATAATGACGGCTCAGGAAATGTCACGAAGATACCTTCAAAACAAAACAGCCTGACAATATCAAATGGAAAAATCTTCGGCGCAATCAAGTATGTTAATAATCATTCTGGAAAGAACAAGAAACTGTATATTATCGGAAGATAATCAATTTAAATTCTATCAATCATTCACAAGGCTTTTATAAGCAGGTGACTTAGCTTGACTAGGGTGATTTATATGACAGAGAGCATAATGCAGAGTTGTATTGATGATTGCCTTGATTGCTATCAAGTATGCATAAGAACTAAAAATAAATGTATTGAAACTGGCGGAAAGCATGCTGAATCAACGCATTTGAAGATGATGGATGATTGCGCAGAAATATGCCTCATTGCAGCAAATTTCATGATGCGTGAGTCAGATAATCATGCTGAAATATGCAAGCTATGCTCGGATATATGCCTTGAATGTTCGCTTGTATGCGAGATGTTTGAAGAACAATTCATGAAAGATTGCGCAGAACAATGCAAGTTATGCTCTGATTCTTGCCTTGCAATGAGTGGAGACCATAAAATGCAAGAATTTAGCAAAAGCGATATAGAAGCACAAAGCACTGCAGAATAAAACTAAAGGAAAAAATAAAAAAAACTTAAAGATATGACCTAATAATAAATCAATAATGAATCTATTGAGTATGCTCCTGGTCCTACAAAGATTAAGATAAGCAATGCTGCGATTATAAGAAGATCATATTCCCAGCCAGTATTAGACTGCGTAGTGAATGGAATCTTCCATGCATGGATCTTCATCCAGATTGCTGCAATCATTACAATGATCAAGCCTAATGAAGCAAGCGTCGTGAATAACCCTAGTATTAATGCAATTGCTGCCGCAAATTCTGCGACGCCAAGGAAATGGACAAATCCAGTTTTATGCGGGCTGCCCATAGCTTTTGACATTTCTTTTCTATGCTTTATCTTAGAAACGCCATGCACAATGAAAATAATTGCGAGAACTAGTCTCAAAATCAATAATCCAGTATCTTGAATCATAAAATCACCTTTAAGAGGACCTAGGGAAAAAGAGTTTAAAAATGTTGTGTGTTAGATATGATGAAGTGTGACTACTTGAAAAGGAAATTATCCTTGAAAAACAATTTTATTAATATTATACGCAACATAAAATATTGCTGGAACTAATATAATACATGTTAAAATATTTAATATAATATTACTGGATATTTTTGGAAGATAATTATAAATTTCTACAATTATAAAACCAGAAGTACTTATAGCACAACCATAACGTAGTTCATTCACATTAATCGGCTTTTTTCCCTTATAGTCTTTTGGTTTAAATAAAGACACAATAATAACCATCACTAAAGCATTTATAGAAAACATTCCAAAAAACATTATAGCAACATAAGGTAAAATCCCAAACATCGTTGAATTAAAAATGACACTAAGTAAAAAAGGAGCAATTATAGAAGCTACAAAAAAAGCCTTATGATGCCATTCTATTTCATGATCGTCCATTTTATTTCATATTCTCAGGAAAGTATTTAGTTAATTTTTCTATACCTGTAGGATCAAGAGGTTTGGAGCCAGTATTTTGAATTTCATGTATTTTTTTTAAAAAGTAAGATAATTCATTTTTTTCCGGTAAAGTCTTTAGAGTAACTTCATATAACACATCTTCATTTTTTTCAGATATTTTTTTAGCTAATCCAATAATACAGAAGATATCCATTGCATCTCTAACTACTTTAGTTTTAAATTGCATCCTAGAATTTTCTTTCATTAAGGCAGGTGTAGAAGGAAGAGTTGGAAGAACATACATTTTCTGGAGATACTCTACAAGTTTAACTAGATTTACTTCAAAAGTGCTTTCTCTTTCTTTATATCTTTTAATAATACAATCAGTTTCCGAAGTTTTTAATATTTCATTAAAAATGGAGTCCCAGAGAAGTAACATAATGTATTCTATAGGAGTATTATTTTCTTCATATATCTTATATCTCCCTAATTCATTAACTATTTGTTTTTCGTAATATTTTATTCCTCTTCTTAAAATATCAAAAAGGCCATCATTAGACATAGAACCATAATCATATTTCACTAAAATTGTTTTAGTATTAGCACCTAAAGATACTGAATATACTACTATCGAAAATTTTCTTTCAAAAGTATTTGTATTTTTATCTAAATAATCAAATTTCAATATACCTAAAGCCTCATTGTCAGTCTCAGGCGCTAAGAGCATTAAATCGTGTTTATCGACAGAAATATTTTGAAATGTTTGATCATATTTTTTTAGTTGTGAAATTATTTTACCTTCAACATATCGTTTAATATACTTATCTTTATTCTCTTCAGGAAAAGGATTGCATAAAGATCTTTTAGCTTCGCCTATTACAAGAGTGTCTTTAAAATCAATAATCATATCAGGAGTTTGAGGATCCAAACCAGACTTAAGTAGTTTTCCTCCGAAATAATACTTTCCACCAATATTCTCTTCAACATATTTTTTAAGAGAAACGAGAGCTCTCAAAAGATTTTCGTAATTATTTACATCCGCCATTCTTTGTTCTATAAATTTCTGTTGATCAAGCATTTTCTAACGCACCTTCATAATTATCTAAAACAAAAGAGAGCAATCGATTGAAAGAAATATCTGTAACTTGAGTTTGAGGAATTATATCTATTTGCTTAGAAGAACCTATGTATAAATCAAAGCAGCTACCTGAAGCATAATCATGTAGCATTATGTGACCAAATATACTATCAGAAGACAATACTGAAAATCCCCAATCAGTCAAATTAGTTCTTATTCTAGCCAACATCTTCTCAAAGGATTGAGAATCTACAAAAACATCATCCGTTAAAGAAATTCTAATAGGGGAAGGGTCTAATTTAGAAATACTACGTCCTTTATTTTCAATGAAGTTCAAATAATCAACGAAATAATCAATCATTTTTTCTAAAACTAAATAATATATTTCAGAAAAAGTAATTCCGGAGTACGAAAATATTCCTTTTCTATTCAATCGAATCATAAAAGTATCCTTTTCACGAATAACAGATAGAAGTATAGAATCCACCCATAATTTATCTTCCGAGACATTTTTAAAAACAGTTTTATAATCATTAGTCTCATAGCATATTTCAGATTTAGGTTTGCCAAAATATCTTCGTGCAACATAAGATTTAGCAATAATCTTTAATCTATTTGTTTTATCTAACTGATTTAAAATTTCTAATATTTGGAAAGACCTCATAAAGACTCTGTTGATAAATGGGTAAAATCTATTAAAAAAAGAAACTATTTTAATATATTCATCTCGCCTGTGATTACTCACTAATATTGCAATTTGTTTAACCTTAGATATAATTAAATAAGATTTTACTTTATCTTTCTCAGACTCTCGTATAGAATCTATTTCTACTTTACACTCATAAGCAATTTTACTAGAATCTTCAGAAATTTTTATGAAATTAGATACCACACTTATATCAGAACGAAATTGAGAAAATATATTAATAATATCACATCTTTTATCATACATATAAAGTGTGACTCTGAAAGGAGAACCCGATAGTTTTTTAATGCCATCTAATTGTCGAAAAAACTTACCATCTTCTGAAAAATGAAATAAATTTATAGACATTTAAACCCCTCTAAAAAAATCGGTACTTCCTTTAAATACTTTACTAGAAATCACTCGTTCTTCATCTGGTCCATGTCCAATACGACACGGTTGTCAAATACGAAGCATTTTCCTTTCCAGTGCTGCGAGCCGTACTTCTTTCCATAACTCACTATTCCGCCATGCAGTTGCTTGACGTCCTTGAAGCCTTGTTCTTTAAGATATGCTGACGCGAGTTCGCATCGAATTCCCCCAGTACAGAATGTCACGACTTTTTTATCTTTCAGATGATCCAGAGTTTTAACAAAATCCCCGAACTCCGTGAATTTTCTGATGTTTGGATATACTGCATTTCGAAAATGCCCGACTTCATATTCATAGTTATTTCTAGCGTCAAGTATGTAGAATTCTTCATTTCGATCAAACATCTTCTTTAATTCATCAGCTTCAATGTAATCAGCCTTGTTTTCAATTTTAGCATTCCAGTTTTTAGTTCCGATTATCTGGGATTTTATCTTGACCCAAAGTTTTCTGAAGTTATGGCCTTGCGCTGCAGTAACTTTTATCTCTGCCTCATCAATGCCTAAAGTCTTGAGATACTCGACATATTTCTCGATATTAGAATCATCGCCTGACACGCATCCATTTATTCCTTCCTTGGCAACTATTACTTTTCCAAGAAGATCTAATTCCAGGCATTTTTCATAATGCTCATCCCTGAATTTCTCTACATCAGAAATTGGCATGTAAGTATAATATAATACATTCTTCATGATTAAAGGAAGAAATAGCCTATTTAAATAGGTAGCGGAATTATGCTTCAATCTTTCAAAAGTTCGCGAGTTATTTTTGGCAGCAAGGAATTTATATTATAATGAGGCACAGGCAATTCTTTTATGTCCATCTTTTCAGTTATCTCTGATGCAGTCAATTTTGATCCAGTAATTGCATAGAACTCTGGGAAATTTGCGATTGCTGAAGATTTGTCTGTCGAGTACAATACTCTTAATGCATTTATCCTGGACTCTTCAATTGCCTTGGTATTTTTCGAATCTTTAAGGAGCAATACTTCGTGGATAAAATAATCTGAAGCCTTTTCATAGTTTTTATCATTATAAAATAATGTTCCCAGGAAGTTATTTGCCTGCGAAGATTTTCCAAGTATGGATTCTAGATCAAATGTATATTTGTATATATCTTTATTGCCATCATTATATTCGCTTACAGCCTTGAGCAGCAAAGTCATATATTTTCGTTCCGGGGCCTTTACCCTATTAAGATATATGGATGCATTATGATAATCTTTTATTGAATAATGAAGCATGCCTAAAACTTCAGTAGAATTCTTGTAATTTTTTGATGCTTCCTTGACAGACTTTATAGCCAACTCATAGTTCCCTGCATGAAGGCAAGCAATCGCATAAATTTTGAAAACGTCAGGAGAATTTGCAGAATATACTGGATAAGATTTTTCCCATATTTCTTTCTCTAATGCTTTTTTGTCACCCGTTTTTATTGTCCTTTCTAAAATGTCAATCAATTCTACTCTAGTGTATTTCTTTCTAAGACGCATAATTTCATTTATGCGTGTTTGCTCAATAGGATTCAAAGGATTTATAGAAGTGCCTTTATAATCTTTATTTAGAAAATCAAAGTACTTGCTAAAGAAATCATTTGCACTGTTTTTATTCTTGTCACTCATACTGATAGGAGTACAAAACAATTAATAAATTTAATTATAAAAATAAATCAAAAAATCAAGCTTTTCGCTTCTTTCCTTTTTCATTTATGTGGAAAGCTTTCTTAAAGTCTTCCATCGTAGGAACATAGGGAGTTGAGTAGAAATCATGGTTGTATCTTTCAAGAGCCTTGAAATCTATATTTAATCCAAGGCCTTTTACAAAATCATCAATATCAATCATTATATCACGTACATTACTCACATGGTCTGAGTACATTACAGACATTCTCTTCTTTTGTTTCTCGACAAATATTGCCCATCCGCGAGCTCCTCCGTCATGGTCATAGAACAATTTGTAAGTTTTTCCGTTAAGAGATTCTCGTTCATTGCCATCAAAATTTAGATAACCATTATCTAGTTTTATATAACTTGCGCCGTTGAAGTCAGGGGCTCCATCATTGCATAAATTAACTTCCTGCTTGTTTACAAATATTCCTGCTCCTTCTTCAAGAACCTTATCAATAGATCTTTCTTGGTTTAAAGTAAATGAAGAAGGGCCGTTTCCGAAGCCTCCAAAACCAGCATACTTGAATTGAGAAATAATTTCAATTTCTCCTTTATGCAGTCTTGCCCAGCATTCAGCATCTCCATTGCTTACAAATCGTCTATAGACGTCGTTTAAATGTTCGGTTGAAGGCTTTACAATATCAGATATTGATTTTGATTTATTTTTCGCTAATTCTTTTTTAGCTATTTCTTCAAGAAGCTCTAGAACGCTATCAGGCTCTGTCCTATCCGGATAGAAATATCCATCATTTCCGAGCGGATTTATATCGCGAAATGATTTATGAGTAAGATCTAATTTGTAAGGATGATTTTCAGTAGGGATTGGAGAATAAGGAATAGGTCTAGTCCAGATGCTTGCATTATCGGATGCCTCAAGTTGTCTTTGAGCATACGCAGGCAAATAAATCTCCGTAAATTTTTGTTTTCTAGCCATTTTAGAGTAGAATAAATTTGAGCTTAAATAATTTTCGGATATATTTAAATACTCATGAATAATCCTAAGAGTATGAATAAACACGCTATAATTGAGACAACACTTGGAACTGTTGAAGTTGAGCTATTTGAAGATAAAGCTCCAATAACGGCAGGAAATTTCATAAAGCTTGCAAATGCAGGATTTTACAATGGAATAATATTTCACAGAGTAATCCCTAAGTTCATGGTACAAACTGGAGACCCTAAAGGAAATGGAACTGGCGGACCAGGCTACTCAATAAAAGATGAATTCGGCCCAGGCCTTAAGCATTCAAAGCCTGGGATATTATCAATGGCAAATTCCGGCCCAAACAGCGGCGGATCACAGTTCTTTATAACAACTGTTCCAACTCCTTGGCTTGATGGAAAACATGCAATATTTGGCCAGGTTGTAAAAGGACAAGATATTGTTGAAAAAATTTCAAATGCTCCAAGAAACGGAATGGACAAACCATTGACACAGATAGCGATGAAGACAGTTAAGATACAATAAATTATATTAATTTTTCAAGAAATAAATAAAAAATAAATTAAAAAAATAACTAACAAGAAGAGGTATTAACAATGGCAAAATTTTCAGGCGGCGGCGGTAACAGGTTTGGTAAGAGAGGTTCAGCAAGATCTGAAGCTCGTGAACGAGGAAGAGACCATAAAGAAAGAATGGATAGCGGAAAACCGCCGGCATTCAAGTCAAAAATCAAAGATTCGGGCTTTGAATTGTTCGAGACAGAGTGCGCGAAGTGCGGCAAAAATTGCGACGTTCCATTCTTGCCAAAAAATAACAAGCCAGTATATTGCAGATCATGCTTTAGAGGAACGACTCCGGAAGAAAGCGGAAGAGGACCATCGAGAGATAGGGATAGCAGAGGACGAGACAGGTTCGACAGCAGAGAAGAAAGACCATTCAGATCAAGCGGCCCATCACAGGCAGATATTGATGATATCAATAGAAAGCTTGACAAGATAATGAAGGCCTTGAAGATAAATTAGTTTATCTTATTTTTTTCTTTTCAAATTTATTTTAGAAGTATTTTCTTTAGTAAATATTATTCTACTTAACATATTTCTTCTCAAACTTTGCTTTATCGAAATGTGCATTTATCCCCACAGAATGCAAGAATTCTGTTATTTTCTGCGCGTCAATATACGCATTTCCAAGGCATGTCGAAGCTCCAGGCGATGGAGTGATGTTAAATATTATATTTTCTCCAACTATTTTTGCTTCTCCTGTATCCATAGTCCTTTTATTGATATTTACTATCTGAGGCCTGTTTCCACCATATCTATTATCATAATACAAGTCTTTTGCAGTTATTGTTGGTACAACTTTTCTTGCTTCTTTCAAAAACAAGCGTTTTCCTATTATTGGCCAATCATAGAATAAATTCCGGAGCATATATCTTGAGATTATTGGATCAACGCCTAGTTTTACAACTGTTGCAATTTGTTTCCATCCAAATCCAAGCGTCCTAAAATACTCCCCAACAGTCCCATAGTTTCGTCTTTCAAGCATAAATATTGCTTTTGCCGTAGGGCCAAATCTTGTTATATTAGGATTATGAACTTCAGGATCTCCATGGACAGCAGCGAATGGAAGTTTCTTTTTCTGCATGGTATAAACTTTCCCGTTTAAGAGTTTTCTATGCGAATTATAGAAGCTTCCTGCAACTGAAAGTATTCCATACTCAGTCCCATAACCAAGGGATTGGGCTATCAAGATACTGTGCGCTCCTGCAGTAACTATTACAACTGGAGCTTCAAATAATTGGCCATCTTTTGTCCGAGTATTTTTTGTTTCAATTATGTATGTGTTAGATTCTTTTTTCCTTGTTATTTTTCTTAGTTTAGTGTTGGTAAATATATCAACACCTTCACGCTTTGAATCCGAAACTAGCGCCTCTGCAACTTTTCCAAAATCGACAGTATAGCCCTCTTCAGAATATAATGCAATTATTTTTTCATTAGGATCGCGTCCTTTGATAACATTCGGCTCTATCTGCGCTATTTCATCCCTGCCAATTTTTTTGAGTTTAGGGAATAATTTCTTGAAATCTTCATATCGCTTAGACAATTCTTCAATTTCTTCATCTCCGACTGCGATCACCATCTTTGGATAAATTGTGAAAAGTCCTTTATGCTTGTATTTAGTATTATCAAGATAGTGCCTGAGCATGTCAGTATTATGTTTTACCTTAATGCTTTTCTCTAAAGTATAATTCGTCTCTATATCTCCGAAGTGAAGCGTCTGGCTATTTTGCGTCAATTTAGAGTTAACACTGCCGAATTCGCCAGTTTTTTCAAGTATCGCGATATTTTTTATATTCGTATAATTGCTCAGAGTATAAAGAAGGGCAGCCCCGCTCACTCCTCCGCCTACAATTATGACATCATAATATTTCATCATACAAACTCGATGAAAGGCTTTAAATGCTTTGTGAAAGAAAATAGAAGAAATCAAAATATGTTGAAATAAATTTATAAATCAAAAAAATTCTCAAAAAATAGGTGATAATCAAATGAATAATGCAGAAGCTAGACAAAAATTTTTAGAGATTTGGGACAGAGAATTCCAGATTACAATGAAGATACTTAAGGCATTCCCTGAGAACAGGCAAGACTATAAGCCTCATGAGCTTTCAAAATCCGCAAAAGATCTTGCATGGGTATTTGCAAGCGAAGAAAGAGTCGTATTTGAAGGAATAGTTGATGGGAACATACAATGGGAAAAGATGACTCCTGCTCCCGAGACATTAAAAGAAGTTATAGCATTATATGAAGTAATACACCGGGATGCAATGGAAAAAGTCAGAACTAATGAGATAAGTGGAACAGTCCAATTCTTCACCGCTCCAAAAGTAGTCGGAAATTTAGATAAATTAGAATTGCTATGGATGATGCTTCATGATCACATACATCATAGAGGACAATTCTCAATATACTTAAGATTAGTTGGAGCTAAAGTCCCATCTATTTATGGCCCTAGTGCAGATGAGCCTTGGAACTAAAATAAAAAAGTTCCAAGTATTTTTTATATTTTATATGCTTTTTTAGATATTTATTTTATCTAGCCATATCTCCGCTCGTTTCCAAAAGTCCCCTGTCTTCTTCACCAATAGCGTCTCCTATTCCAAGATAATCATCTGAATCAACCGCCTGGTCTTCCTGCATGCTATCTCTTAGGGTTTCACCTGTTGTATCCATATCCTGAATGTTTCCAGATGGCGAATTAATATCTTGAGAACTGCTCCTTTCGGAGCTAGTTCCAGAATTCCCTCTACCTGATTGGCCGCCTTGGCTGCCAGATTCTTTGTCAGAACTTCTATCAGATCCTGAGCTTCTCTCAGAATCACTTGACTTGTTCTTATTTCTGTCGCTATTGTTTCCTATCATTTTTCCACCCCCCTTTTTTCAAAGGAATGTAAGTCATGTGAATAAGACATATTTTGTCATACTATTATATTGTCATACTTTATGACATGAAAGGACAGTACGTGGGCTTAAGCCCGTAGAATAAACTAAAAATGATCTAATTTAGATATGGAATATAATTATTTAAACCTTGTGAAAGAAAACAAGGGATTATACGTGAGTAAAAAAATACTCATAAAAGTTTTTCGCAAAAGAAGAATATTATCGTCGATGTTTTTATACTACTTAGTATGATAATAAATTAATTATAAAGCATAAGAAAAAAATTAAGAAAAATAATGCCAAAGCCTTATTCAAGCTTTGCTGGATCTATCTTATGAAGTTCATCTTTTACAAGTTGTAATACTCTGTCCATATGTGCCGGGACAAACTTAATCGATCCTGCGCATTCATGTCCGCCGCCGTCAGCATTTGCTTCAGGTATGTGTTTTTGTATAGATTCAATTATTTTCTGTACTGGAAGTACAGGCTTTGTTGCGCGAACAATTATCATGTCTGAGACGCATCCAAGACTTATTACTGGAGTATGAGTTTTTCCTTCAGCAACTTTATCATGTATTAATCCTATGACCTTTCCTGCACTCGGATATGTAAATCTCAAAGTATATTTCTCAAGATCGATGTGATTTAATATTATCCCATTGATGTCAAGAGTTCGCAAATAAGGCATTGTTGATTGTAATTGCGTTTCAATTCCCTCATGCACTTCCTGATTTATCATATCGACAAATTCTTTTCTTGACAAAAGTTCCTTGATTACAGGAGTTGAAATATCAAATTTCATATGATATGCCATGAAATCTATTGCAGTTCCAATTCGCGACAATTCTTCTTTTGTAAGCTTTGAATTCTTGATGTACGCGTGAGTCTCCTCAATATCGCATCTGTCAGCAACTGCTGCCATTGCAGGTATTATATTTACAATATTATCAGATCCATTTTCAAAATTTCCGAATGTTTCGTCAATTAATCTTGCCATTTCATAGCAAAGCATCCCTGCGCTAGTCTGCGAATCTAATCCGAATAAATAAGGGTTTAGATGCAATTCTAAATAATCACATACTGAACTTCTGCTCTTGTCAGGCAAGACAAAATCCACTGGATTGTGATGATCTATCACTATCGCGTCATATCCAAGCATTTTCAAAGTCTTGAAAGCGAATGCATCTTCAGGCGTTGAACCGTTGTCTGCAACAATCACAAGGGGTTTTTTCTGCCCGTGAGTGTCAGTTATTCTCTTCGATAAAGAAATATCACGGAAAACATCAGATACTTCGTAGAACGGAGCCCTGCTTGGGCTTCTGTATAGATTATGCTCAGGATTTACTCCGATGCCCTTCATGACATTTGCGCACGCGAGTTCAAGGCATATTCCTGATGAAATTCCATCTGCATCATTATGATGCCGAATTATTATTGGCTCGTTATCAAGGATTGCTTTTCTTATCCTTTTTGCAATCTCAATGAATCTTGGCTTCATTATATCATATCTTTTGGATTTGATGCTAAATTCAGTTCTCTTAGGTATGCTGATTTTCTCGATAATCTTATCGAAGTTAGCATCAGATTTTTCCATTCGTGAAATCTCAATCTGTCTTCGTCCTGCCCTCTCGCTGACTGGGCCCATGATGTGGACTACATCATTTACTTCAAAAGGCGAGTCTTTTGTGACTGCGTCAATTGATGATTCTCCATCACTGACCAAGAATACTACAGGGCCGGGCTTTGCCTTCCTGTTGATCTTGACTATTCCGTCAAAGAATGAGCCGTCATGAGCGTCCATCAATCTTGATGCGCTTTTTTCCCTATCTTCATACATTACATTGCTTTCGCTATGCGTATGATTTCTATTACTGTTGAAATTATTTTTCATTTTTTTCCTCTTAGAAAAAGAAATTGTTTTTATTAACAATATTAAACTTAATACAATTTGATATTAAATCTGTACATTCCTCTTACATTCTTTTTTGTTTGAATCTCAAAGAATCCGTGCTTCACAAGCGCGAAATATCGTCGTTTTCTTTTTCTTATGATGATTAGAAGGATTTAATTAGTATATAAAGATTATGGTTTGGGAACAAATTATTTCATTTCCTAACATAAGGTTCAAAGTCTAAAAGCATTATATCGTTATAGTTATCAGCGCAAGTTTTAATATCTTCAACAGCACAATCCTTAAAGAAATTATACGTCCGCTCAGATAATGCTTCAGCGCTCATTGCAATAATAGTCTGCATAAAAGGATGCAGTTCACGCCCAGCATGCTGTGGAGAAGGCGCAATATAATATTTCATGACCCCTTCAGCTGAAACCACTCCATGAGTGATATTATTAGGCAGAGTATGTGCATAAATCAACGCAGTATGAATGTCATTAACGGAAGGAAGAAACTCGCCCATAGGGCCGTGATTTTCCAATACCCATTCTACATTTTTAATATCAGATCTTTTTTTAAGAGGAATATGCACATGATATATTTCTAGATTTAAAGAAAGCATAAAGCCCGTATAGTCTAGAAACCCGTCCGAGAGCGCCGATATTTCAGTTGCTTCTCTGGAAGTATTGATCCATAAAGATTCAGAAGGAATATACATCCATATTTCTTCAATTCTTGAATTTTTAGCCTTATTTACAAGATAGTCTATGCCTTCGGATCTTGAAGAATAAACCATAGTTCCAGGAGTATTTTGAAATACTTCAGAACCTGCGGGAATAATTTTATCTATATGAAGAACTTCCTCATACTTATTCTTGAATTTTTCAAGAGCAGCTTTCTTTCTTGATGACTCCGAAATATACGTAGCGTCACCAGCCACTCCTAAAAGCGCAAGAAGCGATAGAGTCGCTAATTTCTTCATACTATTGATATTAATGTTAATATCCCTTAATAAAGTTTTATAAAAACTCCCCAGTTAGAAAAATAAGCTTACATTAATTCGCGCTTCAAAGTTTTATGCGCATTGTTTATCTCTTTGAATTTTATGACGTCGCCAGTAGGAGTGTCAGGATGATGCTCTTTTGCAAGAGTCTTATATGCCTTATCTATTGCTTCAACATCCATAGTTTTTTCATCAAGGCCTAGAACTTCGCGAGCTTTTCTTCTTCTTTCAGCAACATCTCTTTCTTCACGGAATTCTGCAATATAATCTTCTGGAGTTATTTCTCCATCCATTAATGCAGCAGTCTTTATTTCAAGAAGTTTTTGTACAACATACAAATTTTCAACAAACTTGCTGCATCCATTAAAGCTATAATGCATAGGATTGTCTCCCGCATACCAATCAACTGATGCTGGCGCCTTTTTCATCGCTACACTTTCTAGAGGAATATCTATATCATCTTCATTTATTCCCGAGTTAATCAAGAGCTTGAAAATATTATTTCTATACTGTATTGCCCGTCTTGAGAAAGAATCCCTGATAGGAATAGCATTTATTTCGCATCCTTTAATTTTTATTATTGCCATGTTAAGCTTGATCTAGTATGAATTTAGGATTGATCAAGGCTATATAAAGCTATGGACTAATCATAGAAAAAAATCATTTTAAATAAATGCATTAATTCTTTGGATATTTTCTATCTAAATCCTTCATTATTTTTGCAGCATTTCGAGAATCAACTTTTTCTAGTATCCTGTCAATTTTCTCTTCCGTGCGTTCAGAACTCTCCTTGGATTGTGGAGATCCTATATATAATAGCATCGATAAGCCGCACACTTGCCAGATTAGCTGCAAGAATTCAGACTGCCAATTCTCAAGAGTATCGCGTGATGTCTCTATAAAATAATCCTTAAATTCTATTGGAGCATTATTCTCTTCTTGCTCATTCACATATGCAGACCATGCAAATATCCAGTGGCCTGCTATCGATAATAAAAAGAATACTAATGTTATCCATAGATAACCATACTTTTTGGTGGCTTTCATTTTTACTCCCTCAAAAACCCACAAATGACAATAAAATTGAATTATTTCTTCAATTTCCCAATAATCTTCTTTAACGATTTTGCTTTCTTGAAAAAATCTTTCCAAGCGTCTGTTTTCGGATAATTCCTTATAGTATAGAATTTTGGATCGACATTAGTTAATTCATTCCATTCAAAGGGGCATGCTATTGGAAGCCCAATTTCAGATCTTGCTGCATAAGGGCAAACAGAAGTCTGCATCGAGGAAATCCTATTGACATCTATGAATATTTTATTGCCTCTCTTGTTTTTATGAAACTGCGTTGTAACGCCAGAATCATTTTTTTCAAGAGTCTTTGCAATACTTAATGCAAAATCCCTCACTTCATCATTTTTTAATTCGCGCTTTATTGGAACAGCTATATGATAGCCCTTGTTGCCGGAAGTCATAATAAATGGAACAAGCCCTATTCCTTCAAGCATTCCTTTTAATTTTAGCGCGATGCGTTTTAATTCCTTGATATTTTCAACCATTGGATCTAGGTCAAAAATCATTTTATCCGGATGCTCCAGATCATCAATTCGCGTGACCATTATATGAGGAACTATCACTTGGTTTGCAAGATAAACTATTCCTGCCCTGTCTGTTACGACAGTATAGCAGACTACACCTGAATCATGCTTGACTTTTTTGCATTCAAGCCATTCTGGAAAATAATCCGGAGAATTTTTCTGGAAAAATTTCTTTCCATTAACCCCCTCGGGAAATCTAAGCATAGAGATGAGCCTGCCCTTTATATGAGGAAGCATTAGTGGCGCAATATTATGGTAATAATCTATCAGCTCATATTTTGTTATATGTGTTATTTTGTCAACTTCTTTTTTCACATTTGTGAGCTGAATTATTTTGCCTTCAATCTTTAGTTCAGATTTCGTCTTTACATCCTCTCTCTTTTTGACGACTATCCAGTTGCTTTTAGAATTTTTAGATTCAGGATTTTTAGATCTAGAATTTGTATCAACATCTTTGGCGCCGCCAATTTTTGTAAAGGCGTAAGTTCCTTCTGTTTTCCTTCCTTTCAAATACAGTATAAAATGGCCTGCAGCAAGAGCTTCATCTATCGGCTGGACTTTTCCATTTTTTACAGTAATATTTACATATTTCCCATTATCCCATACTTCAACAGTCCCCGCGCCATAATGTCCTTTCGGGATGGTTCCTGAGAAATTTGCATAAGATACGGGATGATCTTCTACCATCACTGCAAGTCGTTTATCTGAGTGATTGCTAGATAAACCTTTAGGGATTGCCCAACTCTTCAGGACACCTTTATGCTCGAATCTGAAATCAAAATGAAGCCTTGTTGCATTGTGTTTTTGTATTACAAATGTTGATTTTTCACTCTTTATAGACTCATCTTTAGCAAAATTATTTCCATCTTTTTTCCATGATTTTTTTCTTGCAGAAATTTTAGGTTTCGGCTCTTTTGTCTTCTTGAAATCCCTTTTTTTCTTATATTCTTCAAGCAATTTTTCTCACCTGGTCAATCGTGCATTCTATCGGAAGCTTATCTTCCCTTAATCCTAAAAACACTGGCGCCCTGAATTTCCCATCTTTTGTATATTCATGAAACTTGATTTCACAAACATTCACTGGTATTACTGGAATTAGCCCTCTTTCAAATCCTGAAACTTCAGTAGTTGCAATTCTTGCAAGCAGCTTTGATAATTTCTCGAGGATCTCTTCATTAAATCCTGTTCCGACCTGGCCGCTATATTTCAATAATTTCCCGTCATAAAGCCCCAGGGCAAGGGATGCTATTTCTCTTTTTTTCTTCTTATAGCCTACAATGACGCAGTCAGCAGTCTTTTTATGTTTTATCTTCAGCCAATCTCTTGACCTGCCATCAATATAGAAGCTTCCTTTTCTTTTGGCCATGACTCCTTCAAGATTTCTTGAAATCATTGCTTTCCAAAGTTTTTCTCCATCTGCATGACTTGGGACTATCTGAAGAAAATCATTTTCTAAAATAATATCACGTAAAATCTCTTTGCGTTTTTCTATAGAGATATTTTTGATATTTTTTCCGTCAAGTTCAAGTATGTCAAAGACAATATATGCAGCATTCATATCATGCAGCTCTCGCCGTTGCATGAGGGAAAAAGAAGGGTTTCCCTTGCTATCAAAAACAACTATTTCTCCGTCAAGAATGCAGTTTTTCTTTATCCTCCTGGAAAATTTAAATTCAGGATAATCGCGCGTTATATCTCTTCCACTTCTGGAAATAAATATCATGCGGCCATCCTGTTTTGCGCAAATGGCGCGAAATCCGTCCAGCTTAGGCTCGAATAAATATTCTTTCGATTTCAATACGTTTTCCGTGCCGAGAGAAGAGAACATCATATTATCACATCATTTTAATTCTCAGATCAAGATCTCAAATCACTTCAGGCTGGCTTTCAATGCCTCGATGAGATTTTCTTCCTTAGTTCTCTTGACTGATTCAGTCTTCTCAATAGTGATCGTTTCGCCTTTGGCTTTTTTCTTGACAATTTTTTGCATTTCCTGCTGGAAAGTATCCTTGAATTTTGAAACGTCAAATTCATCGACTTCTATTTTTCGTATCAACTCTTTTGCAAGATCAAGCTCTGCATTAGATATCTTTGGCCGTTCTTTGAGATCTTCGAGTTCATTTATATCACGTATTTCATAGCCATAATTGAGAGTTGTAACTAATATCCCATTCTTGTATGATTCTATTGCGCATAAATATTCCTTCTCGCGCATTACAAATTTTCCTATCGCTATTTTTGCTGTCTGGCTCAAGGCTTCCTTGAATAAGAAATAAGTCTTGTCTTTAGGTTTTTCCGGGCCTGCAAAATAATGCGAATCAAAATATATAGGTTCGATCTGATTTGATCCAATGAATTCAATGACCTCTATCCTGCTTGATTTTTCAGGCCTTATTGCCTTGAGTTCTTCGTCATCTAAAACAACGTATTCGCCTTTAGATACTTCAACTCCTTTCACAATATCTTCCTGGGCAACTTCTTCAGTACATTCATCACACCATTTCTTATATCTTATTGGAGATAGCTTATCTTTATGTAACAGGCGCATCTTGAACGCTTTTTGCTCAATTGCAGAATAAAGTTTTATAGGGATATTTACAAGGCCGAACGCGATTGATCCCTTCCAGATTGATTTCATGCAAGATACCTTCTTGTTCTAGAAACCCACAAAACACCCCAGAATACTAAAAACAAGCGAAATAAGATATATGTGCTTTGCGGAGCAGTCTTCCATAAGGGATTTCCATAAGGGATAAATAAATATCTTCCGTGCTTTGATGATGGAAACGCTTGCGGACTACGAAGATCTTCTATCAAAACAGCTTGTTGATCTAAATGAAGCTGCAAAAGAAATAATTTCTGAAGTTCCAAGAATTATCGCAAATGCAAATTCTCAAAGCCTAAGAGAGGCCATGACGGATCATCTTATCCGGATAAAAAGGCAGCAAATGATGCTTGATTTGATAATAAGGGAGAGAAACATCCACTCAAAAGGAAGTGAAAGAAAAGCGATAAAAGGAATAATTGAGGATGCTAAAAATGCCCTCTCAAAAGGCGCTTCTCCATTGATTAATGACACGATAATAGCAATGATGTATCTGAAAATAGAGCAGCATGAAATTTCAGGATATAATTTTTTGATAAAACTAGCAAACCAGCTAGGAGAATATGAAATATCTGAACTTCTAAGCAAATTTTTGAATGATGAGAAAAAGACACATTCATTATTCATGTCTTTGATCGATAATGATACTATAAGCACAGATATTGAGACTGCCTAGAAATTCTCAAATATTAAATAGCAATTTAGGGTATTAATATAAAACTATAAAAACTGCAGGCACTTATTCGAAAAAGAGGCAGCATGGAAGATAATATAGCAAGATTATACGACAGCATCCTGGGCGTTGACGAATCCGGCAAGGGCGATTTGTTCGGCCCTCTTGTTGTTGCAGGAGTTTATGTTGAGGATGAAAAGAAAGCATCAATTCTCCTAGCTCATGGAATACGCGATTCTAAGACATTAAGCGACGCGCAAGCTCTAAGGCTTGCTCCAATCATCAATAATTATTGCAAGACAGTCATTGTAAAGATAGGCGTTACAAGATATAATGAATTATATGAAAAGATCCAAAATTTGAACAGGATGCTAGGTTGGGGTCATGCAAGGGTCATTGAAAATTGCCTCAAAGATGTTTCTCCAAAATATATAGTATCTGATAAATTCGGCGATGAATCAGTAATTAAAGTAGCCTTAATGGAAAAAGGCAAGAAATCAAATCTTATCCAGAAGACCAAGGCAGAGCAAAATGTTGCCGTAGCTGCGGCATCAATTATAGCGCGAGCAGAATTCCTGAAATCAATGCAAAAAATGACAGAGGAATATGCAATAGAATTTCCTAAAGGCGGCGGAAATCCTAAGATAGATCTTGCTCTTGAAAGATTTGTAAAGAAATACGGCAAAGATAAATTAAATCATGTAGCCAAAATGCATTTCAAAAATCTAAAGAAATATAATGAAAGAGAAGCATTCAAGAAAATTCTAAAATAAAATTAAAAGAAAAAATGGAATACAAGGCTTACGCCTTGAATAATCCTGCATACTTATCCCAGTTTCTCCATACAAGGAATCCAGTAAGCAATACTATTACAATTCCGATTGCAAGACCCCTAGTATCAACGAATATATCATATAACAATATATTAAGCACTATTGGCGCAAGAATTATCAATGCCAACGGGTTCCATCTTCTAAACAGCAGCATAAGCCCAGCAATTCCTTCAACAATTTTTAAGAATGGCATGAAGTATACTGATGCAGCAAGTCCAGCAGCAAACTGTCCTGCCTTAGTTTCCATATCTAATGGCGGCATCGGCATGAAAAAATATCCGAACCCGAAAAACACAAATATCGCTCCAAGAAGTATCCTTGAAACAGTAGTTGTATATTTCAAAAAATTATTTTCCTTTGACTTAGTTTCTTTTGTTTTCATAAAATCAATCCTCACACAATTAACTATAAGTATGATACTATATGAAGCCTATTTAAAGGTAACTGAAAAACAGTAAAATTTTAGAATTTTCTTATATCAGAATTGCTCAATATCTTCTTATCAAATCCATTTAGAGAAACAGAAACCATTGCCCTTGCAAGCTGGTTTGATGTTGTAGATAGATTCGTGGATAAAAATTTCACAATAGGATAAAGAGCTTCAAAGATATAATAGTTCAAAGACTTGTGAAGTTTTGCAGGGTTCGATGGATGGATGTATCCAGGCCTTAATATATAGATATCCTTGAAATTTAGCTTCAAAAGATAGTCTTCGCACTCGCCTTTCCATTTTGCAAATAAAATATTGCTTTTAGAATCTGCGCCTCCGGCGCTAAATAAGCAGAAAGTAGTCTTCTTGCTCTCAATAGTGTGTGCAAGTTTTGTAAAATATTCATAAGTTATTTCGATGAATTTTTCTTTAGGGACAGATCCTTGATAGACTCCAATACAATAAAAGCAAACATCGTGGCCTATTATCTGTTTTTTTATCTTTGAGAAATCATTGAAATTCTGATGGATTATCTGTTTTACTTTCTTATTCGGGTTCGGAGTTGGAACCCTATCGACAACAGTTATGCTCTTTATTCTGTCATCCTTAATGCATTCGGCCAAGACTTCAGAGCCCACCATGCCAGTTGAACCAAGAATTAAGACTTTGAATTTCTTTGAAGGCATTTTATCCTCTGGTCTTTAGCCAATGCCATTCTATTATTCCCTTGCAAATGTCAAACAGCCACCTTGGATGTTTGAAAAGCAACTTTTTGTAAACAAGTATTGAGCCATGTTTGCCTAAAGAAACTAATGCAGGAGCAGGATATACTTTGAATGTCTTCAAAGGCTTTCCATTTATTGCTGCATAGACATTATGCGCAACAATTGGCGCCTGATGCACAGCAAACTGCGCAGTCTTTGGGCAAGGAGAGGAAGGAATTGATACAGCGTCGCCGCATCCGAAAATATTTGGATGTGAAGTCGATCTTAGCTCAGTATTTACAACCATTCCCTTGCTATCTTTTTCAAAATCAGAATTTTGTATGACTGAGTTTACGCCAAGTCCTGCGCACCATATGAGTATGTCAAAATCTATAGACTCGTTTGATTTGCTAATAATCTTGTTTTTTTCAACTCTTCCAATTTGAAATCCTTCGTGAACTATTATTTTATCTCTCGCCATTATTTTTTTCAAGAAAATCTGCGTGCTAGGATTTGCCCATGGAGCAATAGTCGGCATGACCTCAACAATATGCAAGTCAGCGTTCTTTGCTATATTTTTCAGATAGGTCTTGAGCTCAAATATAGATTCAATTCCCGTCAGGCCTGAGCCTGCAACAACAATCGAGTATTTATCCTTAGATTCAAGATTGATAATTTTTTCTTTAATAACAGACGAATCTTCTGAAGTCTTGAATGGAAGAGAATATTTATCTGCTCCCGGGATATTATAATAATTCCCGACTGAGCCTAGCGTGTTTACCAGATAATCGTAAGAATATTTCCCGTCTTTTCCAATGACTAAATTTTTCTTTGTGTCAATTGATATGATCGTGTCTTTTTTGAATTCTATGTTATGATAAGTATATACTGATTGCAAGTCTATTTCAAGATCTTCAATATCACGATACCCTGATATTACTTTATGAGTTGACGGATAATACTGGGCATTATGCTTATCTATCACAACTATCTCAAGAGACTTGTCTTTTTTTCTTAATCCTAAAGCAACATCAAGACCTGCAAAATTAGAACCAAGTATCACCACTTTTGTCATATAGTCAAACCGGAAACATTCGTTTAAATACTTTGTGATGGAATTTAATTGATTTAGAAATTATTGCTTGAAGACTTTATTGAGTATCTCAAGAGATATAGGATTTATATTAAGTCCATGAAGCTTACCATGAAAATGTAGGTGCGGGCCGTATACTCTTCCTGTTTTTCCGACAGATCCTATTATTTCTCCTTTAGAGACTTCTTTTCCGAAAAAAGCGCGATATTTCGAGTTATACAAATGAGCATAAATAGTATAAAGACCAAGCCCGTGATCAATCATGACTGTGCTCCCGAGAAGAGGAAGATCTTTTTCTGAAAAGACAACCTTGCCGCTCATTGCTGCCGTTATAGGCTTCTGGTAATCGGAAGAAGAATTGCAATCAACGCCAACATGAGGGCGAATTTCTTTCTCTGTTCCTTCTATTTTTTTACCCTTGGCATCATAAAAATAATTGAATCTTCTGGCACCATAAGTTAAATCACTGCACATCAAGTAAGGTCTTGGATTGGCATATCCTTCCAAAATAGCATGAGAGACTCTATCATGCCGCCATTGTTTTGGCAATTCTTCCGTCTCTAGTTTTTGCCGCTCTAAAGCATACAATTTTGCAGCCTCAATCTGCTCAAGAGTAAGTGTTGATTGTTGTTTTTCTTTTCTAGTAAACCTCGGATCCAACTTTCCGAATTTCTGAATTATCCAATCTCTATCATTTATCTCTATATAATATTCTTGAATAATTTTTTCTTGTTTTTTTGAGAATAGACTAAAATCATTATTTGTAATCTTTAACTTTAAGTTTAAATTTTGCATAGGACAAAACCTGTCTGTTCCAGTCAATGTATATGCCTTATTATTGCAATAAATAAAATTTGAATTGAAAGAATAATCTTCCAAAGGAGTATTCCAATTTGATGATCTCTGCATTTTAGAATTAAGGCGTATAAAATCCATATCTTTCTTCGGCTCTACTTCAACTAATATCGCGTCCCCTATTCTAAAGCCAATGCTGTATGCATTTATGTTACACCATTCATTTTCATCGATTGTTCTCTTTTCCCAATTAAACAATTGTTCAATAGAGTGTTCTTTTGGACAATTGCTAGTAGATTCAAAAGAATATAAAGAAGAAGATAATACAAGCCCCGAAAGGCCCTTAACAAAATCTCTGCGATTCAATAAAGAATAAAAAAAATAAAGAGTATATAAAATTTATCCTTTCTCAACCTTTAGGGTTCAAATACTTATGCGCAACAGCTGCAAGCGCTCCGCCGATTAAAGATCCTATAAGATATACATAAAGATAAACTATTGAATCTCCTCCAGCAAAAGAATCTATTATCATAGGCCCGAGCGCCACTGCAGGATTGAATGCTCCGCCGCTGATTGGCCCAAACGAGAATGCAAGCGCAGTCACTGTAAGTCCAATTACAAGCCCGTAGACAAAGTTTCCCTCGAGTTTTTTTGTTGCTGCAACTGAAAGAACAACTAATGCTAGAACGAATGTTCCAAGTATTTCAAATAATATTGCAAGTAAAGGCATAACTCCTGGCGCAGGAGTCAATACTAATGCTGCGTCATTTTTATATAATATAAGCGCGCATGCAGCAACTGCTCCAAGAATCTGCACAACTACATATCTAATCGCTTTCATTCCATCGATTTTCTTTCTCATCCAGACTGCAAGAGTTACAGCAGGATTAAAATGCGCTCCAGATACATGTCCGCCGATATAAATAACAGCAGCCAGCATAAGGCCTATTGCAAGAGGATTGCCAGTTAAGCCTATTGCTAATAATAAAAAGAATGCTCCAAGAAATTCCATTAAATATTCTCTCATAAAAGATCACCCACAATAAATCTTAGGCATGAGAGTATATAAAGTTGATTGAAATCCCGGATCTTTAATAATATTTTTAAACTCTTAAACAAGAAAAATAAGAAGGGTGATTTTATGATTAAGATGAATCTATTTGTAATTATGATTATAGCTATTTTAATATCAGGCTGCGCGAGCCATGTGTCGCACACAGTGATGGAAGTTCATTCAGAAGAGACGTTTATAACGGATATGATCCCGCATCATCAAGAAGCAGTAGATGCTTCAAAAATAATTCTTTCAACAGAGAATGAAGAATTAAAAGAACTAGCAAATAATATAATTGCAGCTCAAGAACAAGAAATAGAAATGATGAATAACTGGCTGGATGAATGGTATCCGCAAAGTTCGTACAAGGCAATGTATCATCCTATGATGCCAGACCTTAGTAGTCTTTCAGGAGAAGAAAGAGACAAAGCATATCTTGAGGGAATGATTGCTCATCATCAAATGGCAGTCCAGATGGCTCAGGACGTCTTGAAATTAAATCCCAGGCCTGAAGTAAAAGAGCTTGCAGAGAATATAATCACTACGCAAAATGCCGAAATAGACCAGATGCGGCAAATGCTAAAGGAATATTAACATAAATGAAATCAAGAAAAGTCATCTGGGTAATTGTTTTATTTGTCGGGATAATAGTCGGATATATCCTAAGTGAATTAGTGAATTCTTATGACCGCGAAAATGAAAATATTATCCGGGAAAAACTTACAATCCCTATAGTTGTCGCGGCAGATGAGATTGGAATAATAGGGAATGCGACTTTCAACATGGTTTCTGGAAACGGAAGAATTCTATTCGACAATAATCCCGCAATAGATACAGACCTGCAATATTCTGCAATTATCGCAGTTGCATACGCTCAAGAATATTCCAATAAAAAATTAAATGAAACAGATATTATAATAGACCTGAATCTCCCGCTTGATGTAATCGGCGGAGTTTCAGCAGGCGCGCCAATAACTGTTGCAGTAGCAGCGCTTCTGCAGGAAAAACAGATCAATGGCAGCATAATTCTCACAGGAACAATAAACCCTGATGGGACAATCGGCAGAGTTGGAGAAATCAGGGAGAAAGCAACCGCTGCAAGAGATGCTGGCTATGATATTATCTTAGTTCCTCCAGGACAATCCAGAATGTGGCGCGATAATATAACGATCCAAGAATATTTGAATGACATAATAGTAATAAGAGAAGTTTCTAATATTAATGAGGCTCTGACTTTGATGATAATAGAATAAGTTCAATCTTTTCTTTTTTAATCTTTCTTATAAGGCAAAAAATCAACCCTTATTATTCCTTCAATATTTTTAGAATTCTCCTTGAACTCAGAGACTGGAACTCCTTTAAAGTATTCTGCAAGATAAGCAGTTATTTTCGACGCGCCACGGTTCAATTTGTCATGATAGTGTAATTTATCATTATTTAATGAGGGAGCAATTATCGTCAAAGAATCCGGAGTCACTGTCAAAACTCCTTCAAGTGATGCTATTCCAAGAGACAATGATTTCTTCGGATTTTCATAAGTTAAAGACATTATCCAATAATTATCTTCTGGAGTTGGAACGTATCTCATTATTTCCCCATAGATGGAGAAATCCTCCTTAAAAACTTCACTTGCCTCATCTTTTTTCGAAGAATAAGAATGATATAATTCAAGAGTGTCGCATAACTTTAATGCATCATCTATTAATTTTTTATCTATATAGTTAACAGAATCTTTTTTATTAGTAAGATTCATCCATAGCCCGTGTTTTGGGAGAAATGCCCATGCTTGAGAATTTTCACCGTTTCTGGAATTTTCAACAAGATATCTAAGGCCATGCTCTTTTTTTGCATGAAGCAAAGCTCCTGCATGATTACGAAAATAATCAGGGCGATAAGTATCAATCTTTTGAGATAAGGAAATAGAATCATTCTGAGAATAGCCTGCAAGCCCTCCTAGGGCTAGTGCTGCAGATAACAACAATTTCTTCATAAAAATAGAAGCTGGCAACGGCTTATAAATTTTAAGAAATTAGTCCCTTGACTCTACATATTTCTTAAAATTATTGAGTATTGATTGCCAGCCGTCTTTTTGCATCTCTATAGAATTTTGAGTTTCTGCATCAAAAGATATAGTCATTAAAGTATGCTTATGTGCATGCTCAAATTTTATAATTACTTTGCGGTTGTCATCCATCGTATAAGCGATTAATTCGTGATTTTTTACGTCATTATAAACTCCTGAGAAATCAAATCCAAAGCTGCCATCCTTTGCTTCCATCCTGTAAGTAAATCTTCCTCCCTTTCTTAGATCGTTTTGCGCGACAGGAGTATGCCAGTCATCTGAGGCAGCATTCCATTGCTTTACTTCTTCAGGATTATTGTATGCATCCCAGACTTTATCTATAGGAGCATTAATTGTTGCATTTATTGTTATTTGTGTCATAATTCTCGCAATAGAATAGGATTTATAATTTTTGTGAAAAGAATAAGAATAGAAATTGGAGAATTAAACCTTTAGAGCGCAGCGAAATCCTCTTGCAGCATAGTATGATTCTGCGCCATTGTGATATACGAAGATAACATCATAGCGGCGATCACAAAACAATGCTCCTCCAAGTTTTCTTATCTCAGCAGGAGTTTTTATCCAACTAGATGTTTTAGTATCAAATTCTCCAAGTTTTTGCAGATCTCTATATTGTTCTTCTGTTAAAATTTCAGCGCCCATAGCTGATGCGACATCAAGCGCATTACCTTTTGGCTTATTCTCTTTTCTCGAATCAAGTGCTTGCTTGTCGTAGCAAAAACTTCTGCGGCCTGCAGGACTTTCTTCTGAGCAATCATAAAAAATGTATTCACCAGTTTTTTTATCATAGCTAACAATATCCGGTTCGCCGCCAGTTCTTTCCATTTCATTAAGTGACCAAAGTTTTCTAGTATTAGCTTCGAGTTTTGCCTGTACTTTAGCCCATTCAATATCTTTATGGCGATTTTTGTTTTTCTCAAAACGTTCTTTCAATAATTTGAGAAGTTCTTTGCGTTGTTCTATTGATAATTCCTTTTTATTGCTCTTTGCCATAGTGCAATTCAAAGTCTTAAAGTATAAATATTTTACTAAAGACTAAAAGAGAAATATTTCTTGAAAAATCTATAGTCCAGATCTTATTGGTCGATACGGGTCGTTACCAAACCCTAAATATTTCTCGAGAGCCAGAGACGTACATCTCGTTCATATCTTTGAACTTCTCCATCATTGCTTTCTCCTCTGGCGTTTGGCCCATGTTCTTGGTTTCTTCTTCGTATGCTGCAAGGCTCTCGTAACTGGAAGCGGCGATAACCCGATGGAACTGTCCCGTCATGTCAGTCATTATATGGACGTTTTTCTTCGGGACTATGTCCGCCCACTCCTTGAATAGTTTGGCAAGTTTTGATGCATTGCCAGGCTTACATACAAATATGTCGTGAACGATTATCATGTTATTTCCTCCGTAGTCAATATCCTACGTTCTGGATGTTTCCTGAATTCTTAAAGCTTGTTTTTTCTAGTTTAGGCTTTTTTGAAACCAATATAGTCTTTCCATTAATAGTCTCCAGATACTCAACGCATCTTTTTTAGAAAAAGCAGCACCAAAAGCGATATCAAATAATAGCCC
>DASPMU010000098.1:0-4852 GCA_035626895.1 Alphaproteobacteria bacterium | reverse complement strand
CTCTCATGCTGGCCGCCTATGAGCTGGACTTTTCTGATTAATATCCTAAGGCCAACTTCATGCATCATTCCCGTCTTTAATGGAACTCCCCAATAATTTCTCTCACATGCATCAGGATACGTTCCCGAGAGCGGAGCAGTGTCAGTTCCTGTTATTGCAAGAATTCCTTTTCTTGAAACTCTTGTTATTGCATTATCCAAAAAATCATTAGGGCTTCCGAATGGGTCGATATCTATAAAATCAAATCCTCTGGAAGTTACCAGCATTTCATTTGCGTCATCTTCAGTTATGATTAATTTTTCCTTGTTGAATATTACATATCCATTTTTTTCATTATTTTCAAGCTCTTCTTTGTTTAATTCTAAATTCTTCTTGAATAATTCTGCAAACCCTTCCATTTTATCATTTACATTAAGGCTTGTTATTGCAAGATCAGAATCAAGTTCAAGCATAAATCTCAGGCTTCTAACGCCGGATCCTGCCATAATATCCGCCATCTGCAAGTCATCCACCATTTTAAGAGAACTCATAGAATTTAAGAGAAGAATTGTTACATCCCTGTTGAATTTCATTGCTGGATTATAAAATACTTCTAAGTCTTTTGAAATCTTTCCTCCCCTATCTTGGGAAGCATAGAATTTTGCTTTTCCTTCTTGCAATATGTGAATGTCATGCATGATATTTAGAATCCTCAAGTATTTAAAAATTAATTTGAATTACATTCAATAAATATAGAAATAAGCTTACTTAATCATATTTGATAACTGGCTTAGGTATGTTTATTTTTGAAATATAATCTTTTAGTGAATTAGGAACTTCAGCCTTTTTAGTCTCCACCCAGTATGTTTGGATGCGTGCATTAGTCCTAGGAGGAGTTATTGTATGCTTATTAATAACAGCATCGAATACCGATTCATACGTCTCTTTTGGTGCAAAGCCGTATAAACCAGATTTTGTTTTTCCTAGAGTAACTAGAGTAATTTCTGGATATTCTAATTCAAATTTATCCCTCACTAAGTTCTCATTATTAGTAGAGGTAAGAATTATCTCAAAAAAAACTTCATTTTTCAATTTATCCTCTAAATTTTTTCCCAATTAAACACCTCACGCTATACAAATTAATACAGTATTGTTTAAATATTTATTCATTATAATTCGCTACCTTTAAAAAAAGCTTTATTATTCTTTAAATATGACAGATACTAATGCTAATATAAATGCGAATATAAAATGCAGATCGCCAATAATTGCAGTATTGGGGCATGTAGATCATGGAAAATCAAGCATCTTAGATCGAATTAGAAACAGCGCTATCTGCGACAGCGAAGCAGGAGGAATTACTCAGGCAATCGGCGCGAGCATTGTTCCTCTTCATGTACTAAAAAATTTCTGCGACAAGCTTGGAGCAAAATTCAACTTCATCATTCCAGGCCTTTTATTTATTGACACGCCAGGTCACGAAGCATTTACAAGTTTAAGAAAGAGAGGCGGAAATCTTGCAGATATTGCAATCTTAACAATTGATATTAACGAAGGATTCAAGCCTCAGACAATTGAAGCATTTGAAATTTTGCGAAATTACAAGACTCCATTCATCATCGCGTTAAATAAAATTGATCTCGTCAATGGATTTAGATTGAAAGAAGATTTGAAAGATAAATCACTTCTTGAAAATATCAACGCGCAGGAATTCCAAGTGCAACAGGATATTGAAGCAAAGTTATACAATATTGTTGCTTTCATCAGCGAGAAATTCGGCCTTGAATCAGAAAGATACGATAGATGCGATTATACAAAACAAATTGCAATAGTTCCATGCAGCGCAAAGGCAGGTATTGGAATTTCCGAGCTGCTCATGGTTTTAACAGGATTAACGCAGAGATATTTAGAAAATAGTCTGAAATGCAATCTTGAATTAAACAGTCCGTCAAAAGGAACAATCCTTGAGATAAAAAATGTTGACGGATTAGGACTTTGCATGGATGCAATAATCTACGACGGAATAATGCGAGTAAATGATACTTTGATAATTGGCGGAATAGACAAGCCCATAGTCACAAAAGTAAAAGGCTTGTTCGAGCCTAAGGCAATGACAGACATGAGAGATAAGAAAACAAAATTCCAATCAATAAAAGAAATCAGCGCAGCTTCAGGAGTAAGACTTAGCGCTCCGGATATTGAAGGAGCAATTGCAGGCATGCCGCTAATTAGCTGTATACAAGGCACAGCTCCAGCAATTATTGAAGAATTCAAATCAAAGATACAGGCAGAAGTCGAAGAAGTAATCATCGAGACTGAAAAAGAAGGCATAGTCGTCAAGGCAGATACTATCGGAAGCCTTGAAGCATTAATCAAGCTTCTCAAAGACAAAGGAATAAACATAAGGAAAGCAAGCGTTGGAAATATCACAAAGAAAGACATAACAGACGCTGAGAGCAATTATGAAAAAGATCCGACAGAATCAGTCATACTAGGGTTCAACATAACTGACGCGTCAGCCATAAAGAACGATAAAGTCAAAATATTAACCAGCAACATCATCTATAAATTAATTGAAGATTACGATAATTGGAAAACTTCAGAGAATAAAAGAATAGAGCAAAAAGAACTTGAAGGCCTTGTAAGACCGTGCAAGATAGAATATCTTGCAAATTACACGTTCAGGGCAAATAATCCAGCAATCGTCGGAATTGAAGTCTTGTCAGGAACGCTCAGGACTGGAATTAAAATAATGAAATCCGATGGAATTGCAATAACAGAAATCAAGGGAGTTCAGAAAAACAAGGAAAGCGTAAACAAGCTCGAGCAAAAGGAACAAGGAGCAGCGTCGCTTCCAGGAGTTACAGTAGGAAGGCAGATTAATGAAGGAGACATATATTATTCTGCAATACCTGAGGGAGATTTCAGAAAACTCAAGACGCTTGTAAAATACTTATCAAAAGAAGAAACAACAGTACTCAAAGAAATTGCAGAAATAATGAGAAAAAACAATCCTGTTTGGGGAGTATAATTCAATAAAATTATCAATAAATAATAATCAAATGCATCAAGTAAACACAATCGGAAATTTGAAAATCCTAAACAGCAGGGAGACAAAGCATATTGTCGAGAGAATAACTGAGCAGTATGGCTGCAGCGATGAATTTGCAAAGGCTATTTCCGGATATGTATTTCTGACAAATAAAGACAATAGAATATATATTGTTTCAAGGAGCATCGAATTAATCCCATACGATGAAATGAAAATCGATGGTCTTGGGATGTATTTTGGAGAATTGTACAAAGAGAGCATGAGATTTACAATAGAAGGCTGCCAGTTCGTCGGGAAATTTGCTACAAAAAATCTAGTAGAATTCACAAAAGACCAGATAAGCGACTGGGCAAAGGGCTCAGATATTGCTGTTGAAGATAGCCAGATAGAAGGAAATACTTTTGAAGATAACAATGATTTTCTAATAGTAAAAAACACAAGAATAGTTGGCGACAATAAAGAGACAGATTATTACGGCTCTGGAAAGTTCAAGGATGGAAAAATAATGAACTTTGTTTCTAAGTCGAGAAAATTAGTTACAGTTAATGAATAAAATTTATCTGCTGAAATTCTTCACTATATTGCATACTTCTTGAATATCCGATATTTCATAATCGACATACTTGCTTCTTAGATCAAAACTTATGTGCTGCTTTGTCCAGACAGTAATCATTCCCAGTTTTTTTGCGCTTGCAAGATCAATATCCGGATGATCGCCGACCATCATGCATTCTTTCGGATTAATTCCTGATTCTTTAATCAATAAATTCCAAACAGCCGGATCTGGCTTGTTCAATTTTGTATCATCGCTTGTTATTATATAGTCAAAATATTTATCGAGCTTTAGATGCTTTACCCTGTTTAATTTGATGGGACGCTCTCCGTCGGAGTTTGTGACGAGGGCAATCTTGAGACCTGAAGATTTTAAATAATCGAGAGTGTAAATAGTATTTGAATAAAGCTTCACTACATTGTTGAAAAATCTCCAGTATTCTTTTTCATAATCTTTTGATTTTGCAATCAATTTAGAAACATCTATTTTGTAAGTGTTATGAATTGCCCTGAATAATTCATCAAGCCACATTTTTCTTGAAAACCCTTTAGGATCAAGATCGGCCTGTAGATGAGAATTCTTTATGGCATTAAAATTTTTGAGCAGATCTTGCTGAGAAATAGTTGAATGCTTTGTTTTTGATTTTAAGTTTTTCAGTATATCTTTGTAGATTATTGATATTATATGGACTTCAGTCTCGGCTTCTGCCTGAGCATAATCACACAATGTATTGTCGAAGTCAAAGCAAACCATGCTAAGTTTTTGTTTCTTGAAATTTACATTAAAAGGCCAGAACATGATTCACCTCAAAAAAAGAATAGTACTTTATTCAAAATAAATAGCATCTTCAATAATGATGATGTATCTCCCGTCTCTTCTTGCGTATCCTGATGAGCAGGAGCAATATTACTATAACTATTATTATCAATACCAAGACGAATACCCATGCATTTCCGGTTTTTTCTGTTCCAGTATTGACGTTCAATACAGAACTCTTTTCATAGCTTAGCTTATTGTTGTATAATATCCTTCCGCTAATTATGTATTGGCCGTATTTTTCTGGAGTGAAATACATCTCGATGTTTCCGATTTCTCCTGGAGGAATATCATAAAATTCTGAGTCAAGAGTTTCAACGATTTTATTATCTAATGTAACAACGCCTTTGAATTTTGCGCTGACTGTCCTCTCGCCAGTATTCTTGAATACAGCAGTTACTGGAACAACATCTCCAACAGCTGCCCATGCATTATTGTCAAGCCTCAAGAAT
>DASPMU010000097.1:0-10123 GCA_035626895.1 Alphaproteobacteria bacterium | reverse complement strand
ATATCTTTAATCTATCCGTTTGTATACACTTTTGTATACTAGAATATACATTTGTATGTTATTATATTTAAATGTTTCGTTCTGTGCTCAACTGTGCAGAACGAAATAGACAATTATTATAATTTTGGTGTTTTGAATTGTGCTTAACTAAGCACAAAATTCATTAAAAATGGTTCTAAAATATTCCCTACTATAAAATTATAAATTTATAAATAGTTTAAGTTTCATCATCTTAAAATGTTATATTCGCATTCAAATGGTCAATTGAATATTGATTTCTCTATGAAGACATTTCACATAAATGATAATTCAGAACTTATCTATTCAGGCCCTCTCGAAGACGATTTAATGAATAAATTATATAAAAAATATAATCGATTTGATGAATCTTACTCGATATTAAGGCAGAACGGTGTACAACTTCTCTCTGGAGACGAAGCCGCATTATGCAGGACAATTTTAGGGCATGATAGTCTTATTTCAAAAAACGGCTTGTATTTGAGAGAAGGAATACTTTCTGCAGTCAGGACAAAGAATATTCCAATGATTTGGCTAAGGGAGTCAATTGTAACAAAATTAAATTCTGTTAATTTAGCCGCTGAAGCAAACAAATCTGGCAGCGAATACTATCCTCAAAATCTTGAAGATTATATGTCAGATCTTATTGAAGGGAAAGATTATCTCGTATTGAAAAATTATGATCCTATAGATTTATTTAACCCTGGCGAAAAGGGGGAATGGCTTTTCAGAGAAAATTTTGATTCTTATGCTAAATTAATAGTTGATAACACGAAAGTTCGAAAAATAATGGTTCATAAGACTCCTGACACTGGATCAACCTATAAGCAGCCGGAAAATGTTTTTGCCTCGCAAATGTATATGAGCAATATTCCACAATACTCTTCGTCAAATATGATGTTTATTGGAGGAGGAGTCGGCGATTATCACAAAATTACTCCTCTTTTTGGTATAAAAAAAGAAACAGATGAAGAGGAGGACTGCCTAGAAACGATCGAGCCACAATTTGAGGATACTTTTGATAAAAAGAATTTTTTCTTAAGCATTTCAGGCAGGATTAAGAATTTCATTAGTCATCTTTATAAATGATGATTCTTATCAATTGATATCGATATTTATAGATAATAGAATGGTGATTAATTGAATAACGGACTCTTCGCTTGGATACGCAGAACTGGTTTTGGAGTATTCTTATCGTCTTGGGTGATTTCCATTTTCTTATTTACATTAGTCTATTGGATATCTTCACTTTTCGGTGCAGGATTAATGGTAGATTCTAATTCAGTTAGTTTTGATGTTCCAGGACTTTTAGAATCTCTTTATGCAAGCCTTTTGATATCTACAATTTTCGGATTTTCTCAGGTTGAAGGAAGTATTTTCCATACGGTCATTATGTATTTCCAGTTTGCATTGAGCATTATACTGATATTGATATTAGTCGACAAGCTTTTGCAAAAATATGTTTTTCCGACATATCACTTGCATCATAACAAGGATAAGAAAATCAATACTATGACTTTGACAATGAGCATCTTCCGAAGCGACATAGAACGGCTCAAGGCGGAATTCAAAGCAAAAACAAAGCAGCATGTAAATATAAAGGACATAGAATCTATAATCGATGGTCTTTACATTGCATTTCTCGACATTGACAAGATGTTTGGATCAAAGAATAGGTATAAGCATCATATAACTGACAGGCAGTACCTGATAATCCTTACAAATATTGAGGATTCCCTGCATACTTTGTCTAAATTCATAGATTTTTTGACTAATCATAAGATAGAATGGAAAGATAAGCACATACATTTCTGGATAAATCACATCCTTGATACTGCTGAGAAAACAACATTGCATTTTGACGATGTAAAGACAAGAGATCATAAGATGATAATTGCAGTTGAAAACATCAAAGATTATGTTGAAACTATAAGGAAGAAGATTTAATGCTTTGCCCTTTATGCATTGCCATCGGCTAGCGAACTTTCTAAGGCACAATCCATTTGCGTCTAGACTCGTAGGCGGGAAACAAATACATTCTGTTGTGTGAGCCCGATGGCAGCTTAAGAGGCATTATTCGTTAATTTAAACTCCTTTAGAGTAAAAAATATAAATAGAGGATGCAGCTAAATTAGTTATAGACGATAAAAAAAAGAGGCATAGAGGGTATTAAGAGAAGCATTGATTGCAAAATTAATGCAAAATATAGGTGATTTTTATGAGTAGCGATAATCTGTTGATTGTATGTAGAAGTTGCGGCCGAAAGGTATTGATGCATAATATGCGCCCTGATTCAACTGGCGAGAACATGGTTTGTATTGATTGTTACAAGAAAAATAATTCTTCAAGAACTGTGAGTATCAGCGAGGCTGCAGCAGAAGTTTCAAGGCCTGCCAAAAAGCCTGTATCTAATGAAAGAATGATAAAATACATTTGCACAGGATGCAAGTATAAATTCCAGAAGAAAGAATCAGTTCCTGTGAATAAATGCCCTTATTGCGGCAAGACATCAATTGTTCAGGATAATGAGTTAGGAGCAGACAAGCTGCTTCATGATTCACTCGATAAACGATTCGATCAATGGTAATTTACCATTATTTTTCCTTTAGAATTTATTTTTTTCTAAATCTTTTCTTTAATACTATTTCTAAGGTTTATTTAACCTTATTCCTTCTTCAACTGTTCAGAAAAAGACTTTTGTGCATGCCTTGAAGTTATTACTTCTTTTCCATGCATGTATTTGTGAAGAACTTTAGGAATAGTAACAGTTCCATCAATATTTTGGTTGTTTTCAAGGATTGCAACCATTGCCCTTGATGTAGCGATTGCAGTATTATTTAATGTATGCGGAGTTAATCTCGTTCCTGAATCTTCGTATCTTATTCTCAGCCTTCTGGCTTGGGCATCTGTCAGGTTGCTGCATGATCCTACTTCGAAATATTGGTTTCTTCTAGGGCTCCATGCTTCAATATCAACTTGTATATGCTTCAAATCCCCGAGATCTCCCGAGCATATTCCAAGAACTCTTACAGGAATTTCTAGTTCTGAAAATATCTCGACAGTTATATCCTGGAGCTCTTGATAGAATTTCATGCTGTCATTTGGATGGCATATTACTACCATCTCAACTTTGTTGAATTGATGAGTCCTGTATAGGCCTTTCTCGTCTATTCCATGGCTTCCTATCTCTTTTCTAAAGCACATGCTGTAGCTTGTATTCTTGACTGGAAGCTCTTTTGCAGGAATTACTGTATCGATGAACCGTCCGATCATTGAATGCTCGCTAGTTCCTATAAGGTATAATTCTTCGCCATCGATTTTGTAGATCTGGTTTTTCATGTCATTTAAGTCTGTGACATTTCTTATTACATCTTGATTTAGCATCAATGGGGTTTCCATGTATGTATATCCTTTAGAGACCATTTTATCAATAGCAAATCTGATCAAAGCCTGATTTAACAATGCTAAATCTCCGCTTAAATAATAGAATCCTTTTCCTGAAGCCTTTGCTGAAAGCTCGAAATCTCCGACGCCAAGTGATTCAGCAATTTCTGCATGGCTCTTTACTTCGAAATCAAATTTCTTGATTTTTCCATAAGTTCGCAATTCTACATTTTCAGAATCATCGTGTCCTGAAGGCACATTCGGATGCATTATATTTGGAATTTGCATCAATGCAGATTCAATTTTTTGCTGCAATTCTACGACAACTTCTTCGATCTTTGCGATCTTTTGAGGAATTTCCTTGACTTCATTTAGAACATGAGTTGCATCTTGCTTTTCTTTCTTGAGCTTGTTTATTTCTTCACTTAATTTATTGCGCCTGGCTCTTAATGACTCAGCATCTGACCTTACCTTCTTTATTTCTTTATCCCACTCGAGAATTTCATCAACTAATTTTAATTTATCATTCTTGAATTTTTTCTTGATGTTTTCCTTTACTAGTTCAGGATTTTCGCGCAATAACTTGATATCTATCATATGTTGTAGGATGCACTCAATATTTATAAATGTTTTTTATGTGACTATCGAAGACAAAAAGGAAAACTATATAAAGTAAAATGCCGCATTTTAATCAAAAGGGGTGTATGTGCTAGATGGCAAGCAATGATTCTGACGATTACGAGATTTTGCCGATGCAGGAACTTGAAGACTTACGTCGTGAAGTTCATGCGTTGAAGAGGAACAATCTCACTGAAGGAGACAAGGCCAAGATACTTATCGAAGGCATTGACAGGCTCACGATTTCTATAAATAGACTTATCACTATCCTTGATGATGCAAACAAAGATATAATAGACGAGTACCAGCAGGCAAAACCTGTCGAGACATTGCATCAATTATCCGAGCAAAATGAGATGATTGCAAAAGCCCTTCTTTCCATAAGCGACAATCTTAACGGCGGAAAAAGCGTAGTTTTCCCGTCGGCATACTCTGGCGGCGAGCAGCAGCAGGAACAAGGCAATCCAAGAAGCATCCTTCCAACATCATTTAATTCTAATTTTAATTCTAATCAGCCTCAGCAAATGGGCATGAATATGCAAAACCAGATGGGGAATCCTAACATGCAAGGAATGCCAGGTCCTGGCCCTCAGATGCAGCAAATGAGGCAAAATCCGAATATGTATAATATGCAGAATATGAGAATGAACCAGATGCCGAATGCTCCTCAGGGAATATCTATGCCTCCAATGGATGATATGCCTCCTATGGATACAATGCCTCCGCTCAATCCCCAAAATCCTGACCCTAAAAAGAAATTCTTGGGCATATTATAATTCAAATCATAATTTTTAACGACGGAAAACAAAATGATGGATTTAACAAAAGACTTGTTTGCAAGACTTGCAATTTCTGCGCAAAAAGATCGCGCATTAAATTATAGATTCAGGATTTCCAAAGAAAAATTTAATTTTCTAAATTCAGAATATGAAAAAAAGCATCATCCAACGCAGGAGCAGAAAGAAGAGTCTCTGGAGAATGTATTGTATAACCATCCTGTGCCTTCCCCGCTTTCTGAAACTCCAGCCCAGGCAAATGAAGCCTCAGCTGCAGCTTCAAAAGCAATAAGATCGAGAGTTAAAAGGGCGGAAAAAATCGACGAGAGAGTAGATCGCATAGCAAATCATCCAGAACTTGCCCAGATACGAGCTGAACTTGAATTCTCAGAAGAGTTGCTTAAAAAAATAAAAGCCGTCGATGCTCACAATCCAAAAATCGCTTCTATCGAAGAAACAATATTCAGCCTCAAGAAATTGTTGCATGAGAAATCTTATTATTGAATTTTAAATTAATTCTAATAAATTAAAATTTTATAAAAATAAATTAAATGTCTCGTCCCATAATGGTCTTTCTGCCGTTTGCTTCCGCACGCTTGACAGCAGCCTGGATCATTTCCTTGACTTTCTTGTTCAGTTCATCATTGAAATCTGCGGAAACATTGAATGTCCCGACCATGTCCTTTATTTTCGTCTTGACAATAACCCAGTCATTCATGTTAAATCACCTTTGTTATTTTATTTGCTTAAAACCAGCTCATGAGATTTCTTTTGAAATCTTCGAATATATCTTCTTCTTTTACTATAAATTCTCTTTCTGCTTGGGCTTTAGACAGTATTTCGTAAATATCTTTTGAAACTCTCTTGCTTATAGATTCAACGGTAGCTAAATAAGAATTTATATCGTAATATGCTTCATATATTGCCATCACTTTCTGTCCGTGATAGCTTTCCTCAAGATATGGTAATACTTTAGATGTTTCTTCTTCTATTCCTTTAAATGATCGCTCAAGACTTACTAATTCTTGCATTACTCTTGTCAATGTCATCATTCTAGGATCTCCTATATTTATGTTTAATTTACTTTGGATAGCATAAGCAAACTTTTTCATTATATTTTCTTCTGTCTGTATGTGAGCTAATACATTTTTTGCATGATTGTGCAATTCTGCGACTACTGGCAGCATGTCTTTCTCAGTAATGGTCCTCATGGACCCATTCGTTAGTTGATCAAATCTATTGTGGTTTTTTGCATTCTCTATTATGCTGTTCGATATATAAACTGCATGATTAAATAATGCCCTATAATATTCAACACCTTTCTTATGCATATACATGAAACATCACCTTTATTTTTTGAAATAAGCTTTTAAGCTTGCTTGATATTATACTGATGACTTTCCTTTATAATTTTTATTGTTATGGTTGCTTTATTATCTTATACGCCCGCCTAGGAACGGAGCCATAGTTTATCATTGAAGGAGAATAAGAAATTTTTCTATTCACAAAATAGTTCTTCTTTTTCTTCTTCTCGATGTATATATCTTTTATCTCTATTGGTTTTATGATTATTCTTTCTCTTTCTAAATTGCGGAGATTTTCCACATTTATTTCTGCATATTCTTTTGAATTTTCAACCATTCTTTTTTCTTCATCATTTCTGACGACGATTAATCCTCCGTAGTGTCTTGATGCTATTAATTTGAGAATTGCATGATGCGCCATCATGGTGTCGAAATCATGTGTCATGACAACTGCAAATCTTTTTTTATTCTTGCCAGGATCTTTAGAATTTTCTTCATTTAATATTTTTTCAATGTCGCTCATTTGTGAGTGAACCAGAATTTGTACACTTCTTTTCCATGATTCTTCTCGATAGAATCGAGCCTGCAGAAGCCAAATCTTTCAAACTGTATTACTTCGCCGACTTTTACATTTTTTATATTATGCTCTGCAACGCCATTTATCGTCTGGGCTTCAGTAGTAAGTATTTCAATCTCAACATTTCCGTATGCAGGAAGCCAATGCATTATTTTTGATCCACCGTTCCTGAATTTTTCATGTTCAAGACTGTCAAATATGAACATATTTCCCTGTTTTCTAAAATTGAGACAATCCATGAATCTGTAGAATCCGCCTTCTTTCAGGCTTTCTAAATCTGACTTTAGTATCAGAAAATCTTTTTCTGTATTGATATTTCTGCTTCCTTTCTCGTCGCTGTCTGGATGATATTTCAATTGTATTGTCTGCGTCGGTGCATTTTCTATGAATATTTTTTCATAATCATACATCATGAAAAATCTCTTTGCAGTTTTGTCAAGAAGCCTTCGGTTTTGAAGTATCAGATCGTCCCAAGTAAGTGTAGATTCACTTTTTGACATTCCAGTATTCAATACGAAATTTTTAATTGCCTCTGGCAAGAACCCTCTTCTTCGAAGAGCAACAATTGTTGTAAGTCTAGGATCGTCCCATCCTGTGAGTTCTCCTGATTGTACTTTCTCTCTTATTTTTCTTCCTGAGCTCTCTACACCTTCGAGATTAAATCTTGCAAATTCGTAAGTTCTTGTAACTCTTAGCCCAAGTATTGCCTGGATGTGTCTTTGCAATTCATTTCTTAATTCGAATTCCTTGCTCCTGACGCGGATTGTGATTCCTGTGATGCTATCCATTATTGCATTCTGCCAGTCGTAGTTAGGCCATAATCTATACTGAGTTCCAAGCCTGGCATGAGGAGTATCTATCAGCCTGAATATTGTCGGATCCCTAAGCGTAGTATTTTGATGTTTCAGATCTATCTTTAACCGAACGATAGCCTTTCCGCCTTCATATGATTTTATTTCTTCGAATAATTTTACATTCTCTTCATTAGTTCTGGATCTGCATCCGCACGGCTCGCCGAATTCTCTTGATCTTGAAACATCTTCCTGGCTGCAGAAGCATACATATGCATTTCCATCAGCTAAAGCTTTGAGTGCAAGTTCGTAGAATTTTTCCATGTAGTCTGAAGCGTACATTAATTCATCCCATTCAACACCGAGCCATTTGAAATTCTCCTGCATAATATCATAGAATTCTGATCTTACTAGATCCGGATTTGTATCTTCAAAACGTAGAAGGAATTTTCCATTGTATTGCTTTGCAAGCATGTAATTCATAAGGCATGCTTTCGCGTGGCCAATGTGAGGATATTTCTCAGGGCCTGGAGGAAAACCAGAAACAACCTTCTCGTCAGACTTTATTCCAAGGACTGCAAAAATATTTCTCTCTTCCTGGACTTTCTTCTCGAGCATCTCAGGGAATTTTTCCTCAAGCTCTTTCATCTGAACATCAAGAGACAATTCATTGATATGTTTTAGAATATTATTGACTTCCTGTGATACTACTTTCATGTTTGCTTTCGCATCAGGAATTTCGGCGATAATCTTGCTGATGACTGAACCAGCACTTGCCTTGCCATTGAACTTTACAGCATTGGCTAAAGCATGCTTTCGAATAGTCAATTGTAGCTCACTTATGATCATATTATTCAGAATGGAAAATCGTTTATAAAGTTTGTCGCGTAGTCGCGATGTTTTTTTGGTGCAGCTTTTTGTAAAAATGCTCAGAAATTGAAAAAATTTCTGGCACGCAGAAATGCTCGTGCATTTCCTAGCGGGTGCCGGGCATAAAGTTTGTCGCCCCTCCTATAGCGTGCTTAGTGGTAAACTTTAAAAACATACCCTGTTTCTGGAAATCATAGTAAAATACAGTAAACTACAGAGTAATAGAATTATGATACACATTTAATGGGGGATTGCATTGGTTAAAGCTATAATATTTGATTTACAGGGAACATTAGTGGAAAATGGAGTATATCCAAGTCCAACAAGACAAGTCAAGAACATTCTAAGAATTGATATGCCTTTTAGTGATTTCGTAATGAGATTCGAAAAGGTAATGATGGTTTCAAACCACAAGTCATTAAGCGAAGCATTTGAAAAAGTATGCGAAGAATTCGGCGTGCAGCCAAAGCATTTCATAATTGAAAAGTTAGTGGCTATGTGGAACCAGAATAAGTTATTTTCAAAGATATTTAATGACACTATTCCGACATTGACAGAACTTAAGAAAAAGAAATATCACTTGATACTTTCATCAAACATGGACCCTTTCAGCAAGGACCTTGTTGATAGATTCAAATTCAAGGATTATTTCGACGAGATTATATTATCTTGCGATACTGGACTTGTAAAGAATGATGAAGGATTCTATGATAAAGTTCTAGAGAAATACGATGCATCCGACATATTATTAGTCGGAGACAGCTTAGAATCTGACATAGCAACTGCAAAAGGCCTTGGAATGAATTCTGTTCTTGTAGACAGGCATAACAAGCGTGAATACGAACCAAAGATTGTAACACTTGAAGATTTAGATAGATATTTAAATTAATCTTACCTCTGTAGGAAGATGGCATCTAAAAAAAACTTTGTGGACAATTGCATATTCTGCAAGATTGTAAAAGGAGAGATACCTTCATACAAGGTTTGGGAAGATAAAAAACATCTTGCAATTCTTGACGTATTTCCTAATACACTCGGAATGACTCTTGTAATACCTAAGAAGCATTACGATTCTTATGCAATGGATATGCCTGATAATGATTATTCCGACGCGTTTCTTGCTGCGAAAAAAGTTGCTAAAATACTTGATAGAAAGCTCAAAGTGCAAAGGACAGCTCTTGTAATGGAAGGGATGGGCGTGAATCATGTTCATCTGAAATTATATCCCTTGCATGGACTGGATAAAGATTGGAAAGAAATGTGGTCTAAAGAAGAAAGGTTCTTCGATCATTACCAAGGACATTTATCAACAATTCTCGGACCCAAAGCAGATCCTAAAGAACTAGAAAAACTAGCAAAAAAAATCATAGGAAAATAAACAACAATTATCAGTTATTATTATTATTATTTAAATTCTAGAACTACTCACTCATCGCCTAGATAATTGATATCTTCTTCTTCTACTCTTCTAACTGGTTTTTCAGTTTCTTTTTCTTCAATTGCCTGTGCAGCAAGGCCTGGAGTTCTTGCAATTATGAAGAATGCTCGTCCTGCAAGTTCTGAGAATTTCATCTCAAGCAAAAGAGCAGCGATCAGGCCGTCAACATTTAATGGAATTGATTTTCCTTTCTTTTCAAAAAGCTTCTTTTCTATATCAAGAGCGATGTCTACATATTTTGATTCATATCCAAGTTTTTTGCATAATGAAATTATCTGAACTACTCTAGGGTCTTTTTCTTTGTATATTTTGTGACCGAATCCATAGATTACTTGAGTGTCCTTTAC
>DASPMU010000096.1:0-17064 GCA_035626895.1 Alphaproteobacteria bacterium | reverse complement strand
ACAAATTATACCAAACGATATCGTAGATCTTTAAGAAATATAATAATAACTAGCGCATAGAATCTATCCAAACAATTTCTCAAAAATCGATTTCTTCTTTCCAAGTTCTTTATCGAGTTGTTTAACAAGCTCTTCCTGCTTCTTTGAAAGCTTCTCAGGGATCTCGACTTTTATTCTGACTAACTGATCTCCTGATCCGTGGCTGTTCAAGTGCTGAATTCCTTTGCCTTTCATCCGAAGAACTGTTTCAGGCTGAGTTCCTTTTGGAATCTTTAGAGTTGCCTTTCCGCCAAGTGTCGGAACTTCAACTTCATCACCAAGCATTGCCTGTGTTATTGAGATTGGAATTTCTAAAATGATGTCATCATCCTGCCTTTCAAAGTGTTCATGAGATTCTACTTCGATTATTACATACAAGTCTCCTGACTGTCCGCCTTTGACTGCTTCGCCTTCGTTTTTTAGTCGAAGTTGAGCGCCTGTATCAACGCCTGCAGGAATATTTATTTCCAAAGTTTTTTCCTTTGAAATAACTCCCCGGCCATCGCATTCAGAGCATTCATTCTTTATGATTTCTCCATGGCCATGGCATTTCTTGCAAGTAACTCTTGATTCAAATATTCCAAGCGGAGTCTGCTGCCTTACTCTTCGAACCCCCTGGCCGTTGCAGTCTGAACATTTTTCGAAATCATCGCCGCCTTTTCCGTCGCAATTCTTGCATACTTCAGGCTTTTCAACTTGTATAGATTTCTTGACGCCAGTTGCTGCTTCTTCTAATGTAATTGTAATATCGTATCTTAAATCTCGTCCTCTTGATCTTCTCTGCTGCTGCCTATGCCCGCCGCCGCCAAAGAACATCTCAAAAACATCTCCAAAGTCCATGTCATCAAAATCAAATCCAGAATATTGCTGATTAAAGCCTTGATGATATTTTCTCTCGAATTCAGAACCATAAGTATCGTATTGTTTTCTCTTAGAATCATCGCCAAGAACAGATGCAGCTTCATTTATTTCTTTGAACTTCTCAGTAGCTCCAGCATCCTTATTTATATCAGGATGATACTGCTTTGCAAGCTTCTTGTAAGCTGACTTGATCTCGTCAGTGCTTGCATTTTTTGCAACTCCTAATATTTTATAATAGTCTTTTTCAGCCAATTTTTTATGAAAAAATTGAGTAAAAGTGAGCGACATTCACTTCGTGAAGTCACAATTTTACTTTTTTTTCTTTCCTCCTTTAATTAATTCTTTTTTCTGAGCATATAACGAAGATAAATTTGAACGTTTAGTTGTCCAGTGATTGTTTAATGTAATCGTAGCTAGAGCAAGAACAAACATACTAAAAAATAAAGTATAACCAATAGCTTTCTCATTGAAGTTTAATAAAGTGTTTGCGGAATAGCCAATCAAAACCATAGAAACAACAACTCCCCCTAGTATAGAAAAAGCTGTCGGAAATGCATCTAATTCCACTTTCGTTTCTTCTATTTCTATATTTATCAAATCTAATTCTTTCGACATATTCTCAGTAATTATAAACTGTTTTTAAGGTTATCGAAAAAGTAAAAAAATAAACTAAAGAAAAACACCGAAAATCCATTTCAGGTTTTCTTAATTTATCTCGATTACTCTCTTGTTTGATTGTTCTTTTCCTTCAATTAATGGAAGAGTGACTTCGAGGACGCCATTATCATATTTTGAAGTTATTTTCTTCAAGTCGACATTGCTTATGTCGTATGTGTTATGATAATGTATTTCCCGTCTTTCTCTTCTATAGTATTCTTTCTTTTCGTCTTTTGTTTCAGATTTGCTGTCGACAATCAATTCAAGAGTCTTGTTTTTGTCATCGACGTTTATCTGTATGTCTTCTTTTTTAACGCCCGGGAAATCTGCTTTCATCACCAGATTGTTGTCTTTTCTGTAGATGTCGATTTTAGGCGTTTTGTCGTACAAGTCAAACATCGGACTGTTGAAAAGTCCAAGTGACCTGTTAAAGAATGGGTCGTCGAAAAAGTCCTTTAGAAGAGGACTGTCGAACAGCCCGATTCTCTGCATGTAGCCAGGATTTCTCCTGCTATTGTATGTGTCTATTTCTTTTGTTCCATTTTCTCTCATATCAATCACCTCGCGGGTTTTTGTTTAAACTTTTGTTGTGATTAAATAGATAAAAAATAAAACATGAAAAAATTATTTACTTCTTCTTGTGTTTCTTCTTTGAAGAATCGTCGTCTGACTTGTCTTCGAATTCTGCATCTACTACATTATCATCTGCTGGAGCTTCTGCTTCTGCGCCATGTGAATGGCCGCCTTGCTTTTTCTGCTGCTCTTCAGCGACTTTCTGGTATAGTTCCATGCTTAGTTCTTGGACTTTCTTGTTTGCAACTTCAAGTTTTGCTTTTATAGCTCCAAGATCTTTTCCTGGAAGTAAATCCTTCAACTCATTGACTTCTTTCTTTGCTTCTTCGATCTTTGATTCGGAGACTTTTCCTTTCATCTCGTCGAATAATCTCTCGGATGAATAAACTAAAGCGTCTGCTTCATTCACGAGTGCAATTTCTTCCATTCGCTTCTTGTCGTCTTCTGCGTGAGCTTCTGCTTCTTTCTTCATTCGTTCAATCTCAGCATTATCTAATTTCTGTGCTGCTGTTATTTTTATGCTCTGCTCTTTTCCTGTTCCTAAGTCTTTTGCTCCGACGTGAACGATTCCATTTGCATCGATGTCAAAAGATACTTCAATCTGAGGTATGCCTCTTGGCGCTGGAGGTATTCCCATCAGGTCAAAGCGCCCGAGGCTCTTGTTATCAGTTGCCATTGGTCTTTCTCCTTGGAGAACATGTATTGTAACTGCATTTTGATTATCTACTGCTGTGCTGAAGATCTGCGATTTCTTAGTCGGGATAGTTGTATTTCTCTCAATTAACTTTGTAGTTACTCCGCCAAGTGTTTCAATTCCAAGGCTTAATGGAGTTACATCTAAAAGTAAAACATCCTTGACTTCTCCTGCAAGTACTCCTGCCTGGATAGATGCTCCTAGTGCTACGCACTCCATCGGGTCGACTCCTCTTTCTACCTTTCTTCCAGTTACGTCTTCGACGAATTTCTGGACCATTGGTATTCTAGTTGGTCCTCCGACCATTATGATCTTTTCAATATCTTTGTATGATAATTTCGCGTCATTGATTGCCTGCTCTATTGGATGCTTGCATCTCTTGATGATCGGCTCAATTATCTGCTCAAGCTTTGCTCTTGTTAACTTGTGAGTAAAGTGTTTTGGACCATTCTGGTCTGCTGTCAAGAAGGGCAAGTTTATCTCTGTATCAATTACTGTTGATAATTCTATCTTTGCTTTCTCGACTGCTTCACGCACTCTTTGCATTGCAACTTTGTCTTTGCTGATGTCGATTCCTTCAGTCTTCTTGAATTCCTTGACAACATAATCCACTAATAGATTGTCCATGTCAGTTCCGCCAAGCTGAGTGTCTCCTGATGTTGATTTGACTTCGAATACTCCGTCGTCAAACTCCATTATTGTAACATCTAAAGTTCCTCCTCCAAGGTCGAACACCATGACTTTATGTGCATGTTCTTTATCTAAGCCGTATGATAATGCTGCTGCTGTTGGTTCGTTGATGATTCTAATAACCTCTAAACCTGCAATAGTTCCTGCATCTTTTGTTGCCTGCCTTTGGTTGTCGTCAAAGTAAGCTGGGACAGTAATTACTGCCTTTTCTACTTTATCTCCTAAGAATGCTTCTGCATCTTTCTTGATTTTCTGCAATATGAATGCTGATATCTGCTGCGGAGTGTATTCCTTTCCGTGAACTTTGAACTTATGGTCAGTTCCCATCTTACGCTTCGCGGCCATTATTGTTCCTTCCGGATTTGAGACTGCTTGTCTTCTTGCCGGCTCTCCAACTAATAGTTCCCCGGTCTTTGTGAATGCTACAACGCTTGGGAATGCTTTTCCATACATTGTTGCTCCTTCAGCACTTGGGACTATTCTTGGCTTTCCGCCTTCTAGTACAGCTGCTGCGCTGTTGCTTGTTCCTAAATCAATACCGATAATTTTTGCCATTTTAATTTCCTCCAACAAATTTACTAATCATTACTTTTGAATGTCTTAGTATCATATCATTAAGCATGTACCCTTTCTGCAATTCCTGCAAGATGATATCATCCTCTTTATCAGATTCCTTCACCATCAATACTTCATGCTTGAATGGGTCAAACTTTTGATCTTTAGTCGTGATAATTCTAAGTCCTTGATGTTCAAGGATTGAATATAATTGACTGTATATTAATTCCAGCCCTTTCCTGTACTTTGCAAGTTCAGGCTTATCTTCATGATGATCCCTTAATGCAAGTTCAAAAGAGTCTAAAACTGGAAGCATACTTGAGATAAGCCTTGCATTCGCGTTCTTGATATTAGTTGAATATTCCTTATCTGATCTTTTCTTGTAGTTTTCAAACTCTGCTTGCAAGCGTTTCAAGTCATTAGTTAGTTCATTGATCTTTTCATCATGCGCTTTGCACACATCTATATTATTAGTATCCAATGATTGATTGTCTTGTACTGGTTCTTCCACCTTATGTTCGTTTTTAGTAATTTTGACCACCTTTGAATTTAAGCTCGTTTTTCGGATTTTCCGAAATCTTGTGCTCCTTGTTGACCTTAGATCAACAAAGTTTAATTGTGGTAATACGAAGTAGTATATAAATCTTATGGTTTGAGAATGGGTTGAGATTAAAGAGTAAATTTTTATATAGCCAATATGCACCTTAACAATATGGATAAACGAGTGTATATAGAAGATGTAGAAATCAATGGGAAAAATAATAGTTCGGAATTAATATTTCCATTGGATCCTTCAGAAAACATCTCTCCAAAAAAATTTGAAGAACATATTTTTGATATAAAAACTCCAGAACAAGAAGTAGCACTAATTGATTACTTACATAAAAAAGAATATGTTGGAGATCAAGAATTAGTAGAATATATTGATGCTGAAGCTCCAGAATTAGTTAAATATTTCCATAGTTCTCCAATCCCTACAGAAGAATTTAAGGAACAAATGCGAATGATGTTCGGAGATATTCCAGAATATCTTTTTGAAGGAGAAAATAATTTTGTAGTAATAAATAAAATAATAAACCATCTTTTAAAAAAAGAAGCAGTGGGATTCGTTCTAAAGGGAATAAGTGAAGGAACTTTAATATATGATGAAGAATATTATCCTGCAATATATGCTTCTTATTATAGAATAGCTAAATTTAATTTTCGCATGGATTCATATCATATGGCAATAGAACTATGGGAAATGTTTCTAGAGAACCATTACTGGAAGGTCATGTTTTCTGATAAAGACGATATAACACGAAATTATTTAAGAGAGATACGTGAAGTATATAATTTCTTAGGAAAACAATATACAGACTTCATAGAGCTATTAACTAAGCAGAAAGTAAATCTAAACAACGACATAACATGGATAAAAAGAACAACCATTAAAACCATGCCATATTATTACGATGAGGCAACTAAAGCAGACAACCATCTTACAGACGCCATTAATAAATTAAAAAAACAGAGGGAAAATTTATATTCTAGAAAAGCTGAGATTGAGAAGTTATTAGATTCCAAGAATGCAATAAGAAAAGAAGAGATAGATACAATTTTAAGCGGAAAATTTGGAATAATAAAATTAGGAATTAAAAAACTATTCGGAGTGTTATAATGAGCATCGATTATAAAAATGACGATATTGTAAATAAGGAAATTAAGAGATTGTTAGAAGAAGAAATAAAATCATTAGAAGAAGTGTCTATAGGAAAAAAAATAGATAAAGCAATTTCAAAACGCGTTTCTGAAAAAAACTAAATAAAAAAATTACTTCCCAAAAGCATTTACAAACGTCTTAAATCCGCCGTAAGTCATTGTCTTGTAGTCGTGGATCGGGTTTTTCATCATTTCTTCCATCATTGGCTTTAATGAAGGATCTTTCATTACGTTCTTGTTGACTTGATCCCTATGTTTTTTAGACTTAAAACCAACCAGAGCAGTTACGACAACTTCACCTTTCTTTGGTTTTTGCAAGGCAATAAAGGATTTAACTCCATTTTTAACTTTCAAATCGTCAGCGACAAACTCGCGATACTCAAGTGCACCATATTTCTTTATGACTTTTCCAAAAGCAGTAGAAATCTTTTGATATTTCTTCAAGTTCTTCTTAGGAACTGACAAAACAAATACATCAACATATCCATCCATATAAATCACCTCGAATTAATTATTTGCAACAAGAATAAGGATTATATAAATTATACGAATTATTAAAACAATAAAAAGAAAGAAAAAGTTACGCCAGAAGGGAATTTTAACGGGTACAACCCCTGATTCCCTTCCGTTTTTAACAATAGTATAAACAGTATATACTATTTAAAGTTTATGTTTTTATATTATTATTTTAGTAAATATGTGGTCTAATTGTATAACTTTATCCGCCACTCTCATAGTATTTTCTCCTAAACTATTATTGAAAGAAACTACCTGAACTTTTAGACCTTTTTTCTTAACAAAGTCTAAAGCATCAACAAAATCATTATCTCCCGTAACTATAATTGCTACATCAAAGGCTTTTTCGACTGCTAGACTCATAACATCAGTAACTATACTTACATCTACCCCTTTCTGATAAGGCACATTTGAATCAGTAACGCTACAGTGCTTACAAGTTACTGCTTTATGCCTGAGCTCTTTTGTAACAACGGTGATTTCTAAACTCCTAAGCATATCAAAAAATCCTTGTCTTTTACTGTCAAGAGGAACAGGCGCGGCATCATAGAAATACCCTCTTACAAAATCCGTCCCCTGAGTAATTTCGGATATTAGATTTTTATAAGAAATTTTTTTATTTATCGATTTTTTACCATTGATATCAGTGAAATAACCATTTCTTAAACAATAAGTTTTGAAACCACCAGAAAGATTGCTTGCATCAATAAAAACCATGCTTTTTTTTATATTTCCATTAACCATAATCATTTATTATGAGTCTGTTTTAAAAAGTTCGTTATGCTGTCTCTAAAAAGTAATATCAGAGATTCTACGATTAAACCCCATAAACTTTATAAAAACCAGTGCATTATTAGGTGTTATAGGAGTTAAATTGTATGTCAAATTGGATAAATGTTTATTCTAACAGTATTTTATTGTAGAATTCATTGTCTAGACAGCAGGCTCCAAATATGGTGTAACAAAAATGGAATATGGAAATAGAGAGAAAAGAAGTTTTGGCGGCGGACGCTCTAGTGGCGGAGGCTATGGTGGCGGTTACGGCGGCGGAGGCGGCAGATCATCAGGCGGCAGCTACGGCGGAAGTCGAGGCGGCGGAGGCTATGGTGGCGGCAGCAGAGGCGGCGGCTCAGGATTCGTCCCAGTTAAAGATGGAGAAGAATTAAGCGTTGTTATTGAATCAGTTGCTGAGAAGGGCGACGGTGTTGCAAAGAAGCAAGGTTTTGTAATCTTTGTACCTGGAACTAAGGTAGGCGACAAAGTTAAGATCAGAATCAGCAAGGTAGCAAAGAAGGTTGCATTCGCAACAGTAATCGGTTCCTACGAAGAAGGAAGCTCAGAGAGTTCACAATCAAGTGAATCATCAAGCGAGCCTGCAGCAGAATCATCCGAAGAACCAGCAGCTGAGGAAGAGACTAACTACGATTCATCACAGGATTCAGAAGAATTCTAATTGAATATATTTTTATTTTTTTATAATTATTTTAGGGTGTGGGATGAAAAATAGATATATTATTCTTGCAGGAGCAATCGCGCTAGGCATAGCATTCCATTACGGATCAAAAGATAATCTAAGCGCAGATTTGAATGGAGACAGCCTGATGGATCATTATATTGAAAATCCATCAGTTAAAGGAGACGACATTAAGAGATACACTATACACCTACAGAAGAAAGATAGTACATACATCACAATCGACAATGTCGACAGCCTGAAATTAAAAAATCTAAAAGGCATAAATCTAGACAGCACAACGCATCACAAACTTGAAGAAATCCTGAAATATTAATAATAAGAAATAATATCTTTCTTATATACTTTCTCAATCTATCTTCCCTTATTGTTATAAGCATATTTGCCTTACCTGTAATAATGGAAGAACGAAAACCATCTAGTTTTGGGAGAATTCTCAAATACACTACGCTTGGCGTTGTGTTGCTTGGAAGCGGATTCTTTGCTGGGCGAACATATGACAATATGTTTATAAAAAAATACTTGAAGCATATAAACAATGACCAAAGATTAGACCAAATCGAAAAAGGTCCTCTTGGAATAAGCATTTACATCCAGCAGCCATCAGGCTTTCTTAAGAGCCTTGATGCAATACAGGAAGACGAATTAGAAGCATACAGAATGCGCCAGTACAAAAGCAGAGATTCCCTAGAACAGAAAATATCAGCAATGCGTTAGAAATAAAATTCTAAATAATTTTTTTCTTTAATCTTTTTTCTTGAAACTTTCCCTGACTTTAGATTTTAATTTATGGAATTCTTCTTTTATTCTATGGAAATGCTTTCCTGTGCTCTCCCTGAATCTTTGTTTTTGCCTTGGCCATTCTTCCGAATAGTCTCGCAGGACGATATGCAGTTTTTCTATCTTCATTCCATATCTATTAAAGAAAACAACAGTTTCAAGCGGAACAATATTTCTGTCTCTTGGCGTCTCATCACTATAGCCCAGGCTAATTATTGCCTGCGGTCTAACATCTGCAGGAACAGCAAAAATTGATCGTATTTTATCTTCCTCGAATGCGCCGATCCAGCAAGTTGAAAGTCCCTGGTCTACTGCTGCAAGTTCTAAAGTATTTATTGCTGCAGCGCAATCTTGTATATTATACAATCTCTTTCCTCGAAGACCATAGTATAACTCATGTTTTTCTGGGACAGCGCATACAAGTATTAATACAGGAGCAGTCTGTATCCAGTATTGATCAATGGAATACTGCGCAACTTGCTTTATCAGGTTTTTATCAGTTATGATTACAAATCTCCAGTCCTGAAGATTTCCCGCGCTTGGAGCCTTTGTTGCTGCATCTAGAATTGTTGTTATCTTTTCAAATTCTACAGGCCTATCAACATATCTTCTAATAGAACGCCTATTGTTGATTGCATCAAGTGTATTCATTAGTTCACTATTAAGAACGTGTATTTAAAAATATTGTGAGATAATTTAGTATTTGTTGAATTTATCATCCAGGCCAATCATACATTATCAGAACAACGCAGTGCCAGGCTCATACAGATTCTTTAATCGCTTTCCGCCTACGAGTCTAGACGCAAAAGAATGTTAATCCAAAGATTCGCTAGCTGGCACTGCCGAGGCAGCAAATAAAGCTTAAGCCCTCTTGACTCTCTGCTTTAGGGCATACACTGCAAGGCCGATAGATATGAATCCTACAATAAATATTGCGCCAAGTGAAAATAGTATATCTTTCATGACCCATCCTTCAATTATCAAAGAGCGCAAGCCTTCAAGAACATATGTTACGGGATTATATGTTGCTCCAGTTTTCATCCATCCTGATAAAGCTTCAAGAGGCATGAATGTCGTTGTCAAAAATGCGAACGGGAAAAATAATATGAATGAAGCATTGACAGCTGCAGGGCTTCCAGTCCTTAAAGCGATATAATAAGGAATTCCAGTGAAGGCAAGCCCCCAGAGCCCTGACATCAATAGGAAAAACAATACTCCTAAAAATCCACTGGCAAATTTAACTCCCAGGATAAATCCAAGTATCAAAACAGGGATGCATAATGTTATTACTAGAATAAAATCTGCAACCATGAGTCCGAGCAAAAGCGCTAGCCTGTTGACTGGAGAAACTAAGAGTCTATCAAAGTATCCTGAAGTTATATCATTGACAAGCGCGACAGCGCGGGAGATTCCAGTGACTGCAAATATTATTGCAACAGGCAACTGGAATGCATTAAAGTCATCAATGCCTGCAAAGGAAGAAATATTAGTAAGCGAGCCTACATTTACAGCAAAGAAAAATAATGGAATAATCAAGGCTGGAATTAAATTCTCAGGTTCCCTTGGAATAGCACGCAAAGCTCTGCCTGCAATGCTAAATAAATCATGCCAGAATCCCGCCATTCGTGCATGAGCATATTGATTGGAATTTCTCATTTTTTATTTCCTCTCTTGCTTTGGGCTTGATTTTCATCTTTTGATTTATCTGAAGTTTCATTATCCTTGTCTTTGTCAACCATCCTGTTTCCTGTGACTTCAAAGAATACGTCATCAAGCGTCGGAGATCTCATTGTCAATTGTTCAGCATGTATCCCTGCTTTTAATAATTTTAATGCAATTGGTCCGATTATCTTTGTTCCATCAGGAGACGCTATTGATACTTCATGTCCCTGAACATCGATTTTTCCTATTTTTGGAATTGTTTTTAGAAGCGATACAACTTTATTCTTGTCATGCAAGGTATGTATTATTACAACATCCTCGCCGATTTTTTTCTTGAGTTCTTTCGGAGTTCCCTGCGCAACTATTTTTCCTTGGGAAATTATTCCGAGCCTACCGCATAGCTGATCAGCCTCTTCAAGATACTGGGTTGTCAAAAATATTGTAACTCCAAGATCTTTGTTTAATTTTCTAATTTCTTCCCAGACTTGCATCCTGCTTACAGGATCAAGACCTGTTGTTGGTTCGTCGAGAAACAATACTTCAGGATTATGTATAAGCGCTGCTGCAAGATCTAAACGCCTCTTCATCCCGCCAGAATAAGTCTTTATCTGCTGATCAATTGCGTCTCCAATATTTACAAGTTTTTTTAATTCCTCAACTCGCTCGTCAAGTTCTTTTGAAGTAAGACCATAAAGTCGACCTTGGAGCCTTAGAAGTTCAGTTCCAGTCTGCTGGCCATCAAGAGAAGCTTCTTGCAGAGCAACACCGATCTTCAGGCGGACATCCATTACATCTTTATCTATGTCCTTGCTCATGATAAATGCGCTTCCTTTAGTCGGAGCAAGAAGCGTGACAAGCATTCGAATTGTTGTAGATTTTCCTGCGCCGTTAGGGCCGAGAAACCCATATATCTCTCCTTTTTTTACTTCAAGATTGACGCCATCTACTGCAGTCTTCTTGCCGAATTTTTTAGTCAAGCCCTTCGCTCTTATTGCAAGGTCAGCATTTGTCATATTATGTAGATAAGAAAGAGATTTAAAAATATTGTTAAAAAGAATTATTTGGTTTTTCTAACTTTATGTAATTCACTAGTGCTAAACGAAGTAGTAGGGCGAAAATATATTTTGTTTAATTCCTCTTTATTTACCTCAGAGTCAGAGATTAGTTTGTAATCTTCTCTTCGTTTATATCTATCAGGTTTAGATAATGCATCAACTACATTAAATCCCCTTCCCGCTAAATAAGAGTGAACCATTTTTTCAGCCGCATCTACATTGTACCCATCTCTTATAACAACAATATCATGAGTATCAGAAAATGCTGCTGCAATATGCTTCTCACTATACTTATCTTTTCCAACATAATAACATAATTGGACGAATTTTTCCTGCTTAAGATAAGGATAATGCGCAATATCTTTTTTATCATCCAGAAAAACATCGCCAGTATGCTCCAGGAAATACTCCCTCTCGCTCCTTTCTTGAGAATTTATTCCGCCAGCAATTTCAACTGCCCTAATAGCTTCTTCCAAAGTAATACTTAGTAAGCTTCTTTTTTGGCTCTGCATTATTTAACCTTTGATAATGAATTTCAGATTGTCCTTGATTTATATAAATTTACGATGTGTTCTTCTTCTTTCTTTGTTCTTTTCTTTTTATCTAATCGTTTGATAAATTCTTGCTCCCTATCTGTAGTATAATATTTGCAAGGCTGAAGAAGAGCGCCTATGACATTAAATCCTTTTTCAATTAAATAAGTGTGTACTTCTCCTTCTTTTCTAAAATTGCCTTTTTTTATTGCTACAACATCATGCGAATCAGAGAATGCAGCGACAACATGCCTGTCTGAACTACCGTTTATAACATAGTATAATTGAATAAAAGGAGTGCCCTTAAGATCTATTGTTTTCTTAATATGATACTTCCTTTGAGTATCTTCGTATATTCCATCAGCAATTTTTATTGCTTCAATCGCTTCTTCTAGAGTTATTGTAAGCAAGCTTCTTTGGCCAGTTTTAGAAACATAGGAATTTTTTGAATTACCCATAGAACTATAATTATTATTAAGTGAGTTCATGCTACAGAAATACGCAATTCATTTATATATTTTTCTATTTTATTTCTACTAAAAAGTGACAACTATTTTAGTCTATTTCCACAAGAATGACAGTAGCTTGCAGTTGAAGCATTTACATTGCCGCATCTTCTGCATTTTATGCTATGCTCTGAGCTTCCCTTTGGCTGGATATGAGAATTTATCGGATGAGTCGCATTTGCTGAATTATTTGTAGCAGTCTTTACAGGACCATGATAATGATGAGTCTTTGCGTAAGTATTAGTATGTCCAGTCTGCAATGTATGAGTTCCTTGATGCTTGGCATGCTGCGCAGGATGAGACGCGTGATGCAATGGTTTTTTTGCTTCCTGCTCTTTTGCCATGTTTGCAATAGCTTCATCAATCTTGTTCTGCTCTTTTGGCTGGACTATATCCATCTGGACACTAAGGTCCTTTCGTGCCTGAGTATTTGAAAAATTAGAATTTCCAAGAGCAGTAACCTCGTTTGAATTTTCAGATTTTGCTACAGCATCAAATACTTTCTTATCATCAACTCTCTTGAAAAATAGCTTCAATACTCCTATGATCAAAAATATAATTCCTATAAAAAAGAACAACGCCATCGCGTTATTTGGCTCGCCGCCTTTGGACGTCGTGATATACACCCATCCTGAAACTAACGCTATGATAAGTCCAAATACTGTCCAGTGCCAGCCGTTTAATGCCATAATATCTTAACAGCGGGACGATTTTATAAATTTTATTAACTATCATAAGTATTTGAAAAGATTTAAAACTCAGAATCTATTCTTTGCATTGGTGAACTCAATGGAAGAAGATACTAAAAATTTTGCATTGCTCATAAGGCAATCTAAAGACGCTAAAGGAATCAAATATGAAATCAGGTCTGAAAATCAGGGAATATCAGATACAGAAATAATCTTGATTGTTGAATCCTGGCTTGAGAAAGTAAGAGAGAATTTCAAGAGCAATATCAAGAGCGGGATCCAATTTCATAAGAAATAAAATAAAAAATATAACAAAAAATCTTAAGAGCATTGCCAGCGCTCGCATCGCTTCTTTAATCGCTGCCGCAAACGAGTCTAGACGCAATAGCTTGTGTGACTAGGGCTCGCCACGTGGCAATGCTGAGTCAAGTTGCGCACATCAAAAGCCTGCTATGGACTTCATCAGACATGAATGATTCCCGCTTGATGTCCTCGAGTACAAATAATTCTTGCTTATCCTCGATCTGGAACCTGTCAAGGAGCTCGGTAAATCTTTGAAGATCAGCCATGTCCTTAAATATTGCTTCAATCATGTAATCAAATCCGTTGTTTACGCGGTAGACCGAATTGATATGTTCATTTGTTACCAGAAATTCCCTGAAATTTTCCCTTGACTCCTTAGAAATCTTAAACATCATGTTTAGTCTTATATCAAAGCCCAGTTTTCGAAAATCGACAAGAGTAGTGTGTTTTTGTATCAAGCCTTTCTCAAATTCCCGAAGCTTGTCAAATATTGTGCTTACAGGAATTCTCGTCATCCTGCTTATCTGCGTCAAATTCTCCCTTGCATTCTTCCTGAAGAATGTCATGAGTAATATATCTCTCTTGCTTTTCAATTCCATAAATTTCGCCCCCGAAATACTTTCATACTAATTTTGTTTTTCTATTAGCAAATTATCTATTAGAAATAGATTGAAATTGCTTCAGAAATATATACATTATTTATAAAAAAGCCCTGAATCATTCAGGGAAATCCTGAAGCAGAGGCGAAAATTTTGCGGATTTGTGCTCAGCAATATGACCAAAACTCTAAAAGGCGTCCTGAAACTGAAAGTTTTAAGCAGAATCCTGAAGCAGATTCAGTAAATTTATATATCTTCAGCCTCAAAATTGAGCATGCGCGATATGGAAGAAGTCATTCTAAACATCTTTCGAAATAACCAGGGAAAGGACTTAAGTACAGAAACTTTAACTAAAGAATCCTATCCAAGAGAATATTCTATAGCAGAAGATTTGATGAACAGCTCAGATAGGGCAAGAGTCAATTCAGGCAAGGAAAAGAAATTCCAGCTCCATAGAAAGACACTATATTATCTAAACAAGCTAGTCGACAATCACATACTGAAAGTCTCAAAAATTGTCGAGAAAGGAGAGAAATATTTCACGCTTATTGCAACGGAAGGAGACACTATATTTGAGAAAGGCTACAAAAAAATCGTCATAACAAAGCCGACAATAACAAACACGTACATCGAGCAGTATGAATCAAAGAAAGTAATGATAAAATACGAGGAAAATTCCTGGATAAACAGGTTCAATAGCATCCTTCTTGAATGTTCTGTCACAACAGACATCAACAGACTATATAATATAATGATTGATTGCTTCACGAATGTCAACGATGCAATAGCTCTCAATGAGTTCGAAATAATCCTAAACAATACCAATGACATAGTCCTAAAAGATTTCATTGAAAAAGCTTCAAGAGAATCAGACACATACGGAAAAAATATTTCTCTTATAATCAATTTATCCCAATCAAACAATAATCTTCTGCAATTCATCGACCACTACATAAACATAAATCCAAAAAACATCAATATTATTTTCAACATCTCAAGCAGGGACCTGCAGAAATCATCAAAATATATCCTACACATATTCGAGAAATTCTCAGATGCAAAAATAAAGATCAATATCAAAAATTCAGATCTCGCGTCAAGCCCGTTATTTAAAGGAAGGGCAGGAATATATAGTTTTGATGATCACGACTGGAATAATTATTTAAAAAAATTCAAGGGAAAAAGCATCGGTCTATCTTGCAGCCAATCGCAGATTGCAATCAACGTACACAAGTTCTTTGAAGAGTACAATACTGACGTAGAATTCAGAAATGCTGTGATAAATGCGGCAAAAACTTTGCTCTTGTCAAGCAACATACAGAGAAGGAAAAGCACGGAATATTTCAGAAACATCAACAGCATAAACAATCCTAACAGGTCAGATTTCTATAAATTCAGCAGGAACTACATCAGGTTCTGGAACTACGACTGGCACAGAAACACGAAAGGAGAAGATACGTTCTTCGAGCTAATTAAAAGCACAAAAGAATTAGTGAATAGCTTCTGCAGAAACGAAGAAACGATCTTCAAAAGCTGCGGGATTCCCATGAGATTTAAAATAGCATTCAGCAGCGCATTCAAAAATTTCGAAAAAAATTTCTCAGGAGAGCGGGGATACAAGAAAATCACAGTCAATAAAATCGAAGATTATTACAATGGCGAGATGAAACTATTCCTGCAATACAGGGAAAAGCTTTCAGAAATATTCGACGGCGGAGACAGGGTAAGAATATTTAGAAGCAATAATTTTAGCAGTGATATAATACACGAACTTGGAATAATACTTAATGCATATAGAATCCCTCTTGTGACATATGATTTCAGCGGACTTAAGGGAATGGTAAAACTTACAAATTTCATGGACGATTAAGTTATAAGATTAAAGAATTAAAAAAAAACAATAAGGATACAAATGATAATAAGCGAAAAAACTTGCATGGACGCGTGGAAAAAAGCATTGAAGTACATAATAGATAATGGATCTGACTTTATTGACTTTGACAACAGGAAATGCAGGGAAGCAGTCAATCTGATGATAAAAATAGAAAATCCAGAATCAGATTATGAAAAAATAATAGACCTGATGAAGCAATTCGACTGGATATATCCTACTACAGAAGAATTGTCAAATATAATGTTCAACAAGGAAGAATCCTCTATGTATGAATACAGCTATGGGCCTAGGCTCTTCAATTTCCTCGGCAAGAAAGACCAAGTTAATGACTACATAATCCCTATGCTCAAAAATTATCCTAAGACAAGAAGGGCAGTCATCTCTTTATTCAATCCTTACACAGACTCAGATATGCACAATGACAACATCCCAAGCCTTATGTTTATACATTTCAAGATAGTCAATAATAAATTAAATTGTACATTTTTTGTAAGAAGCAATGAATTTTTCATCGGCTGCCCAAGCGACATCTACCAGATGTATCTTCTCCAGAAATATGTAGCTGACAAAGTAAATATCAAGACAGGTTCACTCACAACAGTTTCTTGCAGCGCGCATATATTCCATGAACATTTCGATAGGATAAACAAAGTAATATGATCTATAAAGCAAACAAATAATAACTAAAATTCTATTATCACCAGTCAGTCGTGCAATAAAAAAGTTTATAAACAAGTTGCTGTAGTTTCAAAACATGAGCAAAGAATTTGAAGAGCAACAAGAAGAAAACGCTTTAGAAGAGCTTGAACAGAATCCTGAAACTTTAAGGGATGACGACGAAATAACTGATGCTGAAGAGGCATTCATGGAAGGTTACGACTCTGAACTTGAAGAAGAAGAGGAAGAAGAAAAAGCTGACGACGAGTTCGATATTTAATTTCTTTTTTATTACAATTATTTAGCATATTCTAAATATAACTATTGATTTAATCATCATAAGATTAATAAGGATTCTATGGATAAATTTATTACAATGACATCTCTAAAACGCTTATATCATATGATTTCTGCCGGACAGCCAATACCTGTAAAGACAATAGACGGAACGTTATTTCCGCATATTCTTGTGCAGCCGGATTTTAATAACGCTGAAGATTTAAAAAAATATGATTCTATTATTGATTGGTCCCAATCACTCTTCAAAAAAATCCCTGAAAAAAGTTTTGACATTAAAGATTTTGAAATTATAAAATCAAGTGGAAGAGTGCACTTAACAGAAACGA
>DASPMU010000095.1:0-2761 GCA_035626895.1 Alphaproteobacteria bacterium | reverse complement strand
TAACCTGCAGGGAACTTGAAGCCTGGTTCTGCAGTCTTTAAGTTTGTTATATTAACATTTGGCCCCCCTGATGCACTTCCGTAAATATTTACAGGTGCATCTGATGTATTTAATGGTTTTACTTGGATTAGATATTTGTATGGGATTGGAACATTATTTGTCCTAAATATTAATTGAATAGGCTGGCTTGGAGTGTATTTTTTATTTGCTGATCTATGAGGCTCTTGTATCTGTACTGATGGATTTTGATTAGGAGGTTGGCTTGGACTTTTTGGTGAATCGCTCGGAGTCTTGACTACTGCTGGTGCATCTTTACCGTCCCTTCCATCCTTGCCTGGCTCTCCGGGTGGTCCTTGAGGTCCCGTAGTGGTCTTTTTACCGTCACCAAAAAGGCTGAATAGTTCAATTATCAGATAAATTAATGATGCGACGGCTCCAAGAGTTAATATTGCAGCTAAAAATGGCGCATTTGTATTTATCCATTCATTTAATGCTCCAAATGGTACAGTAAGTAGGCCGTATATTATAAGATATGTTATCGCTCCGCTGACTGCTTTTTTCTCAAATAATCCCTGGAACATATTGAATAATAATGTTGAAATTATTAATAGGAAAACAATCAAGGCTATTGGCTGCAATTGTCCTAGATAGAAGCCAGTGTTCATTTCGAGGACAACCATTGATATCGTTAAACATAATGCTATTGCAACTGCTATTGCTTTTCCTTCTCTTTTGCTGTCTTTGTATATTTTTAAGAATGCGATCTGAGCTACGCCAAGGAATAATATTAGATATATTATTGCATCTATAAACGCGTAGTATCTAAGATAGAAGGCTGCAATGTTTATAGATGAAAACGGGTTTAATATTCCATTTAGATTAATCATGGTGTACCTATTGGTCTTGTTTGTGTGCTGGAATTGTTATTATTGCTCATGAATTTTGAGGCCATCTCTCTTTCAATTCTTAGAAGCTGATCGACTGATTGGGCTTTTGCCGTTTCATCCTGCTCTTTTGATTTTATACTGTCTATTAATTTCTTGAAATCTTCGATTATCTTGTTGTTGTAGTCTGTCCTATCTCCTTCTCCAAAATTGATATCTGAAAAGTTTTTGTTAAGAGGTTCATTTTTGTTATATGCAGTTATCAGTTCTTCAGCCAAATTTCTTTTTGTTATTAGAAACTCTTTAACTGTAAAATTTGATTGCAATGATTGGAATATATTTGCATATTCTTTTAGTTCCTTTATTCTTGAATTTATAGCAGGATTTTTAGAATTTACTGGAGGAAGATTAGTGTATATAGGCTCTTTTTCTTTCCATTTTTTTCCTTTGTTATCAATCATATATTGCATCCAGGATTGAAGATGCTGGCCAAAAACCTGCAATAAATTGACGCTTATATTGATTTCTTTCTTTATTTCGTCAATTTCTTTATTGATATTGTCTATTACTTCTGCTCTATCTTTAATATGCAGATCATTGCATTGCTTTATTTGAGAATTCTTTTCAACTATGTAATTTTTCTCTTCGACTATTAATCTGCTTACTGTTTCCTGAAGCCTTGCGTGAACATTGTTTACTGACTGGAGTATTTCTCTTAAGCTATCTGCGCTCATGTATTTATAGCCAATATTTAATAGATCATAAATTGTACTTACAGCGCCTTTTAGGCTCTTGTTTTTGATTGCAGGTTCCGTTCCTTCTGGCCTGCTTGAATAATTCATTGCAGCGTTAAACCCTCTTTGAAGAACGCCCATGTCTTTTGATGGATTTGTCTGGCTTACTGTTATTGCATGTTGAAGATCTTTGAGATTGTCTTCGTCATTCTTCTTGATCTTCTCTCTGACTGCCTTTATTTTTCCTTGCTGCTCTTGTATCTTCGCGAACAGCTCTCTGCGTTTCTGGACTGTGTCTTTTATTGAATTTAATGTTTCTTTGCTTAGATTCTTACTTTTTCCTGATCCTAATTTTACTATTTGCTCATTTATTGCAGCAGTTGCATTGAGGTAATCTGTCATTCCCTTTTCTAAGTCTTTCAAGTATGCTTCTAATTTAGAATCGACGTCAATTTCTTTTTCTGTATCTTCTTGAGTTCTCTTGATTCCGTCATGTAATTTTAAAAGAAGATTGTTTATCTTTCCAACGAAATCATCAAGCTGCTGCGCTGCGCTCTTTATGCTGTCTAGATATTGCTGGTTATTTGCATATTCAGGTCTTGATGCATTTGCATATGCTTGCTGTACTTGTGCTTGCAATCTAAATGAGCCGTTTAATGCGTTTTCTAGCTCTGCAAGCGTTTTTACCTGCTCTTGCCTATTTGTTAGATCTCTATTGTATAAGTTTGCTTCAATTGATGATAACTGCGCGATGTTCCTGTTAAGGTTATTTAATTCTGTCTCCATCTTGAACATATTTTCTGCTGCTTTCTTCTCTCTGTTTAGTGCAATCGAACTCTTATTTTCTTTGTCATTGTATTGCCTTTCTGCCCTGTCTGATTCGGCTGCTGTCCTGTTTAGGCTCCAGCTTCCGCTCTTTATGCTTCCAAACAAGTCAATTATTCCTTTTATTAATCCGATTATTGCAAGTATAAATAGTATTGAAAGCAATGTGCTTACCCAGCCAACTTGATACATCCAATCAATCAATGCTGGAGCTGCCCATGCAACAAGGCCATAAACCACTAAGAATGCAAGAGAAAATGCGCCCCACCATGATCCTCCAAAGCTTTTAGCCCAGTTGTATATTGCTGTTCCAAGAAT
>DASPMU010000094.1:0-25434 GCA_035626895.1 Alphaproteobacteria bacterium | reverse complement strand
TTACATTCTTTTCAACAATCTTTGGCCCGAAACTTATATTTATAGATAATATCAAAACCATCAGCCAGAATAATACTATTAAAGAAAACAACCCCAATGCAAATGTCCTGATCCATTCGGGATCATTATTATGTGATTCTTTGTTCAATAATTTTTCAGCAGTTGTTGTATCTATTTTCGGGCCATTTCCTGCCTGTTTATCTACTGAAGGCAAAGATTCTTTTGGCTTAGCGCTTGCGCTCGTATTTGCTATATTTAGAAGTTCTGCGCCGCTTATGTTATTATCGTTGTTTGAATCAGGTGATTCTGAAGATTTATTTGAAAGCCTGCTTTTAGGAAACTGAGGCCTTAGTTTTCTGAGCTTAGAACTAGTATTTTTAGACTTACTACTACCGCTCACCTTCTTTTTAACCATTCTCTCTATACTGAGGAGAGTCCTTTTTAAATTTATCTCTTGCCTCGGCTTTGCGTAAAAATATTTTTGTGAGCCCCTAATATAGAATTCCTTATTTCACAACTATTGCCGGTTTTCCTGGACTTGCCTGCTTTGCTTTTGCTTCCTTAGAGTTTTCTGCAAGAACGATTGTAACATCGCAGCCAAATTTTTCAGATATGTTTATCCGTGATTCCAAGAATGAATCATGCTCGGTTTTTTGATCAAGAACATGTTCTGGGAGTTTGTCAACAATTTTCGGAAGACTCTTCATTATTTCCTGGCCATGTTTTTTCAGATCTGAACCCATGATGTGCTTGGTTAGCTCGCCAATATTTCTCATTCCACTGTTTACAAGCTCCTTGACTTTTGAATAATAGCCATATTTCCATTCTTCTGAAATTATTATTGTTATTTCTGCAGGCTTTTCTATCTTTGCAAGCTCTAGAACAGAATGAATATCTTTTATTGTGTTTTCTATAACTGATTCTGAATAATGTAATTTCTCGTCTATTTTAGATTCATCAAATATTGGCCATTTGCTTGTCGATGAAAATACTTTGTGTCCGTCTCCGATTCCAAGCATTTCATAGCATTCTTCAGACAAATGAGGAGCAAACGGATTTAATATCAATGCAAGATTCTTCAAGACATTATCAAAGACTTTCTTTGAGACATTGCTTCTTACGTCGTAGATATAATTTACGTAATCAATCAATGTGACAATTGCATTGTTCATCCTAAATTCGCTTAGATCTGATGTGACTTTTCTTATGACAATATTTTCTTTGCTTTCAAGATAGATGTCTTTAGTGTTTGACTGCGAGCTGACTTTTTCTTCATACAATCTGTGAAGCTTGACGAGGAATTTGTATGTTCCTTCAACTCCCTGGTCGCTCCATTCCATTTCTTTGTCAGGCGAAGCTATGAAAAGCATGAACATTCTTGCAGTATCAATTCCGTACTTTGGAGCGATTTCTTCTTGAGTGATTATGTTTCCAAAGCTCTTTGACATTTTATGTCCGTCTTTGTAGACTATTCCCTGGTTGAATAATGCGCTGAAAGGCTCATCGATATCAAGCATTCCCATGTCCCTGAAAACCTTTGTGAAAAATCTTGAATAGATGAGATGGCTTACTGCATGCTCTATTCCGCCAATGTATTGGTCGACAGGCATCCAGTATTTTACTGCCTCAGGATCCCATGGCTTATCATGAACATGCGGGCTGCAGTATCTTAAGAAATACCATGAACTATCCATGTAGCCGCCCATCGTGTCCGTCTCGCGCTCTGCAGGACCGTGGCATTTCGGGCACTTGCAGTGCTTGTATGTCTTGCTTGTTAGAAGCGGATTTCCATTAGTGTTGAAATGTACATCTTCTGGCAATTCTAGAGGAAGCTGCTCGAATGGTACTGGAACAACGCCGCAATGCGCGCAATGTATCATAGGGATAGGTGTTCCCCAGTATCTTTGCCTGCTAATGAGCCAATCTTTCAGCTTGTATTGTATTGTTCCTTTTCCGATATTATGAGATTCAATATGAGAGATTATTTTCTGCAATGCTTCTCTGTTGTTCATGCCGTTGAATTCTCCTGAATGCACAAGTGCGCCGTCTTCGGTGAATGCCTTGTACATTTTATCAACATGCAGGGAATTTTCCTTGTTTTGTATTACTATTTTGAGAGGGATATTGTATTTCTTTGCGAATTCGAAATCTCTCTGGTCATGAGCAGGAACTGCCATTATCATTCCAGTTGCATAATCTGCAACGACAAAATTTCCCGCGTAAATTGGAACCTTTTCATTTGTCAAAGGATTGATTGCATATAGGCCAGTGAATACTCCTGATTTTTCTAGGAAATCATTGTCTTCTTTAAGCTCAGCCTGCTTTACATCTTCGATGAATTTCTCGACAGTATGTTCATATTGTGTTCCTTTTATCATTCCATGTAATTTTGGATGATTAAGCGCGATTACCATGAACGTGACTCCGTAGATTGTGTCAGGCCTTGTTGTAAATATTGGGAATACATCCCCGTTTTCTAATTTGAAATTTACATTTACTCCATGGCTTTTTCCGATCCAATTCTCTTGGATGGATTTTATTTTGTCGCTCCAATCGATCTTTTGAATGTCCTCTAGAAGCTGATCTGCATAAGCCGTAGTCTTGAAGAACCATTGATCAAGATATTTCTGCCGAACTTCAGTATTTTCATGTCTCCAGCATTTGCCATTGACGACTTCTTCATTTGCAAGAGTGCTATTGCAATCGTCGCACCAATTGATTGGAGCTTTCTTTCTGTATACTAAACCTTTCTCGTAGAATTTAATGAAGAAATACTGGTTCCATTTGTAATATTCAGGCTTGTGTGTTGCAATCATCCTGTCCCAATCATAGCTTAAGCCTAATTGCTTGAAATAATGAGTGATCTTGCTTATAGCATTCTCTGTATATTCTTGTGGATGTATATTTTGTTTTTTTGCAGCGTTCTCTGCCGGAAGACCGAATGAATCGTAGCCCATCGGATACAAAACATTGTAACCATTCATCCTCTTGAATCTTGCAATGCTGTCGCCAATAGAATAATTTCTTACATGTCCCATGTGAAGAAATGCTGCAGAAGGATAAGGAAACATTTCAAGGCAATAAAATTTCTTTTTGTGTTTGTCTTCGTGAGTCTTGAATATATTATTCTTTGCCCACCTTTCCTGCCATTTATCCTGTACTTGCTTGAAATCTGCCATAGAATACAGTTTATTTACTGGTATTTAAATTTTTAGAAAAGGGCCGAAGATAGAAAATAATCTACCACTTATCATCTGCCAGAATCATTTCCAGAAACTGTGTTTTATTGTTTTTCTGATAAGTAAATCCGACTAATCCAGTACCGTAATTCTTGTCATACAACATCTTTACCGTAGACTCTCTCTCATCAGGATAGAATACATTATCTAATTTTCCGTTAACTTGGTTGTAAAAAGGCCTGCTTTTTCCTGCAGTTAGAATGCTTATACTAGTATAAGGAAAAACTATTTTCTTGCTAAGCTCTTCAGCATTATAATTTTCTAATTCAAAGATTGCTTTTGTGAAGTTAGAAACATTATAGCCTGTAGGATGGCGCAATTCTGCTGTAATATAAAAATCATCCCAGTTTAAATTTTCAGGAAGTTTTGGAAGAATTATCGGAATATTTCTAAGATTTTCTTGCAATAGCAGAAGCTGGTTATTTGCATCCTTGCTATAGAGGATATATTTTCCTATGATTGTGTTTAAGTCGGAATATTTGCTCATGAGATTAGAAATAAATGAATACTATAAAAATATTTTGATTAGAAGTAAAATTAGAAAACAAATTAATTAAAATTTTTTAAATTTAGCAGATGTATCGATTAAGTCTACGTGTCCTATGAATAATGCTCTGCAGCAATATCTTTCAAGGCCTAGCTCGTCAAGAATTTTCTTTTTGTCTTCGCCACGTGCAGTCTTATCCTTGTATTCTTCCCATAAGTGTGCTACTGGTTTTCCGCATGAAAAGCATCTTATTGGAATTATCATTTTTGTTTACCTGCGCTATTTAAGTATTTATTAAAATATAAATTTGATGAAACTTGCTCATCTGTAGGAAGTCTGTGTTCCAGCTCTTGCCTGGCCGTGATGGTTTGGCTTGCCTGCTTCCTTTACTCTAATGTCTGCTACTAATAGCTGCCTGTCGTAGTGTAGGAATACTTCCTTTAATTTTGCGCTGTGTGCTACAAGTGCTCTTGCAACTGCAAGTCTTGCTGCATCAGCCTGAGTAATGTATCCGCCGCCTCTTACAATTATGTCGATGTTTACTTTTGCAGCAACATCTTTTGCAAGGATTAACGGTTCCATTATCTTTAATTGTGATAGTTGTGGCTTTAAAATCTTTAAATCAATCTTGTTAACAGTTACTCGTCCCTTTCCTTCGCTAAGTACTGCTCTTGCGATTGATTGTTTTCTTCGACCACTTGTAACAATGTTCTTCATTTTTTTCCTCTATTGAATATGTCTTAATTAAAATTTAGCTCCCATGTGTTTGCATAATGTGCCAACAGTCTGGTACTTTAGATTCTTAATGTGCTTGATATTAGCGTTATCTAATGTAATTGCCTTGTGCTGCTCTAGTTCCTTTGGTGAACCGATGTAGCAAAGAACTCTCTTGTATGCTAGATTTCCTCTTGAAGTCTTGTATGGGATCATGCCTCTAACTATTCTTCTAACATACCTGTCTGGCTGTCTTAGATAGAATGGACCTTTTTCCCAAGTTCCCTGGTTTCTCTTTCTTTCAGCGTCATTGAATAAGAATTCTTTGTCGCCAGTAACATACATTTCTTCGCAATTGATTATTTTTACAGTCTCGCCATTAAGTGCTTGCTTAGCTACAAATGTTGCGACTCTTCCAACAACCAAATTTTTACCATCAACGATTATCATTTTGTACCTTTGTGAATATTATTTTTTAACCAATTATCTTGATATCCTTAGCATTTGGATATTTCTTTAATCCTTCTTCGATGCTTAAGATGTGCGCTTTTCCGTTTGTCTTTTCAACTACCTTATCAGAATAGTTGTAGACTATGATTGTGACTTTCTTAGTCAATTCTCCGCCGGACAATAATTTTCCAGGGATTACGACTACATCATTCTCGTTTGCATACTTCTCAACTTTAGTTAAGTTTACAACCCTATGATGCCTTGTTGGCCTCTCAAGTTCTAAAGCTACTCGCTTCCAAACTCCAGTCTTGTGATCAATGGATTGCTTTTTCAAACTACTTATGAGTTCTTGCAATTTTGGATTTTTATGTTCAAATGTCATTTCAATCAGTTTTTTTTGTTTTTTCTTTTGTTAGTTTTGAATGTTATTTTTTTACTTTATGCGAAGGACGTGATTCGAACACGCGCACCCACTAAGGGACTAGCATTTTGAAGTTGGTCTTTAAAACCAGTGAACCTTGTTCACGCTGCCTCAAGCTAGCGCATTTGACCAGGCTCTGCCACCCTCGCGGGTTTGTACTAGTTCGATTTTACTCGATTTTTTTTACTTGTTCAGCGAAGTCTTCTAGTTCTTTGCCGTAAATGTCTAAAGCTTTGATTACTATTTCTTTAGGGCTTAACTGTCCCCATGATTCTACTGTGAATATGTATTCGTCACCATCAACATTTGGCATCTTGTAAAATATTAATCCAGGGCACCACTTGCTGTGCTCTTTTCCAATGCCTAATATTGCTGTTGCTTCGAGCTCGATTTCCTGGCCTTCAAGGAGTTTTGCAATTGGCATCTTGCCATTGATCGGCTTGATTTCAGGATCCTTGCTCTTTAAGTCTGATGAATAAACAGTGCATGGTCCAGCAGCCTTCAATGTCAACTTCACTGTACATGAAGCGCATCCAGCTCCTTTACACTTGCACTCGCTCATTAAATTGTATGATTTTAAGTCAGTAGTCAACGGGATTAATCCAAGCCTGTGAGCAATCATTTCATCGTAAAGGATAGATGAATTCTTCCTGAATTCAACTTCTTCAATTGCCATTACTGGAACTTCAAATCCCATGATTCTTCTTAATGTGTTAGCGTATGATGTGTCAACGCCTTTTACTGAAAATATTAACCTGTTCTTCTTCTCTTGGTTTTCAACAAGTTTTATTTCCATTTTGATTGTTCCTCTTCATTTATTCCAAAAAACATTTGAACGCTTTTGGATATTTTATGAAATTGACTTATTCAATTATTGAATAAGAACTTATACTCTTCTTCCTCTCTTACCGCCTTTCTTTCTGCAAGTGTCGTGCGGGATTGGAGTTACTTCTTCGATTGATCCGATTCTTAAACCGATTCTTGATAATGCTCTTACTGCTGCCTGAGCGCCTGGACCTGGTGTTGTTGGACCGTTGTGGCCTCCTGGTGCTCTGATCTTTACGTGGATTCCCTGGATTCCTTTTTCCATTGCCTGCTCAGCTGCCATTTTTGCTGCCATGATAGCTGCAGTTGGGGAACTCTCAAGTCTGTCAGACTTTACAACTATCCCGCCGCTGGACTTTCCTAAAGTCTCAGTTCCACTAATATCAGTAATGTGAATTATAGTATTATTATAGGACGAAAATATGTAGCATATTCCCCATCTTGTATTATCGTTCATTTTTGTCTCCTTTTAGGACCGCCGAATCCGAAACCCTTTGGCTTTTGCTCTCTTGGCTTCTTCTTTGATTTTTCCTTTGCTCTTTCAACGTGAGCTGTATCGTAAAATGGTGATTTATTGTTTATTTCAATGCTTGATTCTTCAGATGATCGTACTATGTATGAAGGGCTGCTGTTGATTCTTCCGCCTAGAAGAACATGCCTGTGAGTTATCATTTGTCTTGCCTGGCTCATAGTCTTTGCGTAGCCTTTCTTGTAAACAATAGTTTGTAATCTTCTGTTTAGTAAGTCTTTTAATGTGATGCTTAAGATTGCTTCTAGTGTTGCTTCAGTAATCAAGCTTAATGATTCTAATTTCTTTACTAGATTCTTTCTTTCGATATCTGCCTGGGAGTCTGTTCTTGCTGAAAGTCTCTTTGCCTGGTTCTTGAAGGACTCAAGTTTTGCCTTTGCTTTCCAAAGCTCTGTCTTTCTTGAAATACCATACTCCTTGATTATGCCGTTTTCCTCGGTGATTCTTTCGATTCTCCATGGATGATTTGGCTTGGAATATTTCTTTCTTATCTTTTTGATGTCTCCCATTTTATACCTTGATTGTCATTATTGATTTTTTATTATATTAACTTAAGCCTTCTTTGGTGCTGCTTTCTTTCCGCCTACGCCAAGTGAAACCTTGCCCTTGTTCTTTCTGAAGTTGCTCTTAGTTCTCTGTCCTCTTACTGGCTGTCCAAGCATATGTCGAACTCCCTTGTAAGATCTGATTTTCTTCATCTTCTTGATATCGTTGTCGATTGTCAAGTCTAGATCAGTAGTTATGATATGTATGTCATTTCCAGTCTCAGAATCCTTTCTTCTGTTCATCATCCATGATGGGCAATTGTACTTTGCCGGATTTCTGATAACATCTTCAAGTCTTGAAACTTCATCCTGATTTAATTTTCCAGTGATCTTTAATGGATCAACTTTTGCGCTATGGCATACGAAATTAGAAAACATATGGCTTAATCCCTTGATCTTCTGAAGAGCCATTCTTACTTTCTTCTCTCCTTTAAGATCAGTATTTACAACTCTGACAATGTGCCTGAAGTCTGGACCGTACTTCTCTGCGCCTGCATGAGCTGCTGACGGAGCGCCAAAACCCGGTCTTCCCTGAGGCTTAGCTGCTGGAGCTGGTCCTGATGACTTGTTTTTTGATTGTCTTTGTTCTTCTGCCATAAAAATCACATTTGAATTAGTTTAAGTATGATAATAAACCCCAATTAGCTACTCGAGAATACGCGAAAATAATTCATATGAAAAAACACATGAACCCTAAAACGCTTACCACTCGGGCTAACAATTAATAATAATGGGAATAATAGGTGATTTATAAATCCTTCGATTTCTACGCAATATTTTTATTGCGCCTATATTATATAGCTGCCATGGGGGCGGTCACCTTATCTAATAATAGAGAGGACATTCTAAGGATTTATGAATTTATCCGCTCCCAGAATCTTAACTATCCTCAATACGAGGAATGGGCAAAGAAATGCCGGGATGAACTTCTAACTGGATATAAGAAAGCATTCGTCATCAAGAACAAGAATGGAAAACTCATCGGAAGCCTTATTGTGCAGAAGCACAAGTCTGATTCAAGCGTTCTTGAGATGAAAAATGCGAGAATTGCAAGCGGATATGAAAATAAAGGGCATTTCAAGCAATTGTATCTCGCTGCAGAGAGATATGCAAGAGAAAAAAATTATAAGAAGATTGTATGCGATTCTCATATGGAGAATTTCAAGATGATCAGCTCCCTTCACAAAGTAGGCTTCATCATAGAATCAAAGGAGAATATATACACTCCAAAGAACTTGGAAGTAATACTTACCAAGGATTTGACAACTACAAACATCCGATCATTAGAATCGTCAATAATTGAGAGCTACAACAAGTTCATCAATAGATTGAAATTATTATTCGAGGAGTTTTTTGCAATCAGGCTTTAATTTGATTTATGTCTTTAATTGTAAGCCATGCTGCAGCATTTCCAAAACCTGTTTTGTCGATGTCAAATGGTGTTATTTCTTTGATATCTTTTAAGAAAACAAGGATGCAATAATTTTTGTCAGCACAGTTTTCATTGTAATACTTCCTGTCGATCAGGATTTGTTTGCCGTACTTCTTTAATATATCTAATCCTATTTTGTGATCCTTGTATAATTCAAAGAATTTAACGTCATCAACTTTTGCTTTCGCTGTAATTAATTTACAGGAATTCTTAAAATAAATATTATCTCCAGGAGAAATATTATTCCAGGGATCTATTTTTCTTTTATACCATCGACTCTCTATGGTTTTTTCATATCTTAAAATAGCATCAAGAAATTTTCCTTTTCCGCCCATTATTGCAACGTGATCCATTTTATGATCTTAACTTTCTTTGATTAATCCACTCTCTATTTCGTGCTATGGTTTTTTCATTTCCAAGACCGCTTAAATCCCAGTCTGCAAAATCGATGAAATATAGTTTTGCCTTGCTCTCGCTCCAAATAATATTAGTATAAGAAGCAGAATCTACGGTACTTATTCCTAATAAGTGTATTTTTTCATACTCCTTCTCAAAGATCTTTGATATTCTGTTTTTGCTAATTAAGGTAGTTTTATTGCTACATTGAAGAACAATACTATCGTCAGGAATATTTTCCATCACTAATCCCCAGACAGTCTGGCCTTTATGATCTATAAAATATTGTTTCATCTGTTTATAGAAATCTGGACGACTAGACACTTCTGCAGATGATTTAAGAAATGTTTGCTCAATATGCTCTGGAATCTTGACTTGTATTACGCTTTCATAAGTAGGAATATCTACTCCTAATTCTTTTAGGGTACGGCTTACCTTTAGTTCACGCTCTAGAATTTCTTTTTTTAAATTGTCGCTTCTATTAAATATTATTTTGACTGCAAGGGAATGGTCGCCTCTGACTCTAAAAAGTGCAGCTATTGCTCCGTTTCCGATAAATCTCTCGATTTCAATCATATTTATTGATCTAAAGGGCTACTATAATAATATTGTCTTTTTAGAATTATGATGGGGTAACCGGTGGGATTACCACGCGACCCTTTTCAAAAAAGTGTCGCACTCCCAAAACAGTTACTTCGTAAATTATAATGGGGTAACCGGTGGGATTTGAACCCACCCGAGAAGATCCACAGTCTCCTATGCTGCCAGGCTACATCACGGTCACCACGTGTAGTTATAAGAGGGGTTTAAGATAGTTTAAAAAGATTTATATTTAAATGCGATTAATTGTGAGTATGGGATATAAGGATTTATTCGATGATAATTTAGATAAGACTGGCCAGCATTACATGGTTGATTCTGAACTTGTGAAATTTATCGTCAAGTCAGCTCTTTTAAATGAGAAGGATGTAGTTCTTGAAATAGGTTATGGAACTGGCGTTCTTACAAGGGTCTTGGCAAAGAAATGCAAAGTTATAGGAATTGATATTGAAGGAAAATCTGACGAGATCAAGAATTCTACATTCGTTGATGGAAATATCCTTGACAAATACTGGGAACTCAAGGAAAAATATAAATTCAATAAAATAGTATCGAACATTCCTTACAATATTTCCGAGCCATTGATGAAAGAAATATTCAAAGATGATCTGGATTTAGTAGTACTCACTGTAGGTTCAAAGTTTGCAAAAATTATTTCTTCAACTGACAATAGAATAGGAATTATGGCGAGCGATATATTTGACGTCCAAGTATTGAAATCTGTCAATCCATCGTCATTTAATCCAAGGCCGAAAGTTGATTCTTCAGTTGTGAGACTCGTTCCAAAAAGGCCCGAAGATTCTGTATATAAGAAATTGGTTCGATATGATGATTTGAAATTAAGGAATGCTTTCATCAAGATATTTACTGATAAGACGAAGAACCAAATTAAAGAATTTACTCAATCGAAAATTTTCGACAAGAAACTATATGAATTGTCGAATAAGGAATTTGTTGAATTGGATAAAATGAATTTTTAACTATTTATGATTCCGCATACTCCTTGAATTTTTTTTGGAACGATTCGATGAATTTGTAGAATTTTCTTTTGTACTCTTTCCTGTATGTATCAAATTCTTCCATATCTTGTGGCCAATCAGTAAACGTGAAAACTCTCGTATCTAGTTTTGCATATTCATTAAATGAAAATCCTATATTGTCGCTTAAATTTCTTAGATATTTTTTTCTTTGAAGCTCGCTGCCCTGCATTGCTATAAATGCAGAACCAATAATTCCTGCGCAAAAAGGCCCGACTTCATCTAATGCATCTATAGGGTTAGCGTATTTTTTTATCACATAATTTTCCATATCGGTATAGGATCCATCAATATATCTGTTGTCTGCAAAAGTTCCGAATTCTACTTTTATTCCCTTACTTTCCTTAACTAATTTTTTCTGCACTTTGAATATTTCAGAGTCTATTGCTGAAAAAACTTTCTCATCTACAGATACGGAAAACTTGCTTGCTATATCGCATCTTATATTAGTGCTTAAACCCCTAACTAATTGGCTAATGCCTTTAAATGGTAATATCCCGTCAGAAATATTATTTAGCTTTACATGCGGGACTTGAGATATTCCGTTATCTTTGAATATATTTCTAATAAATTCTTTTTCTCCTGCATAATCGCCCAGTATTCCCCATCTTCTTCCAAGACTAATTTCCGGAACTTCACCGGGGTCTACCCACTTTCCTGTTCCAAGACGCAATCCATGATACCATTTCTCGCTCATTACCATTTCTTTATTTCCGATTCCAGCTCCTACTCCTTTAAAATTAAGCAGAATATATTCTTTCCCTTCGAAATATGTAGGCGTTTTAGTCAATATATCTATACTTCTGCCATGTCTCATGCCTTTTACTTCAATAAATTCGAAATCTGTTTTATTTGCATATCTTGGATGAACTATTATGCTATCTACTAACGGTGCGTCTTTTGGATATTTTGCAAGAGTAATATTTTCTGGCTCTATAATGAAAGAATAATTATCTCCCATATATAATTCTGTTTTGCTATATCCGTCATTTTTATAGAATCTATTTAATTTGCTTAAATATTTGTGCGGAATAGTTAATTCTTCATTTATTTTATTCATCTAAATACTTGGCAACTTTGTCTCTTTAAAAATTTTCTCACTATGACTACTATAGAGTTACATCGAATTAGGAATTAGAAAATAAAATTAAAAGAAAAAAATAATCGGCTTATACGCCGCATCCTGCTGCTTGTGCTGCTCCAACACTATCATAACCAAATCCTGGACCTGGCTGCACTGTGCTTAGCTGTGTTGAACATTCTGCTGGCGCGTTGTTGAATGCGTTGCAGATTGCTGTCAAGTAGCTTTGCGAATCTCTTCCTGCATTGGATTGAACACCGTTGATTACTAATGTTGGGCTTCCGCCTACACCGTATTTAGTGTTGTCTGCAAGGTCAGTATCGAACTTAGGGAATCTTCCGCTTAGCCATGTTGACTGATCAGCTAGATTTGCCATTACATTGAATTCTTTGTCTGCTGCAACTTTGCAAGTCTCAAGCTGAGCCTTGTTGACTCCAGTTGACGCTATGCAAGCATCGCTTGCTGCTGCGCTTCCTTGTCCTGCTGTGTCATTCAAGAAGCAAGCTAGATATTTTAGATATTCAGCTGGCTGGTTCTTCTGTATGCAATATTGTACTAATTGTTCTTTTACTTCTTTCTCGCCATGCATTGCGTAGTATACGAATTTTACCTTGAAGTCTATATTATCTCCAAGAGTTCTAACTGCTGGCAATATTCCTTTTGCTGCCTGAGTTCCGAATGGGCAATGGCTCATAATGAATAACTCAACAACTGGCTTGTCAGTCTTTGGAACGTTAGTGTCTGCTGGCTCTTGCTGTGCTCCAGTTCCTGTTGTATCAGTCATATCAATTCCCTGAGGGAACAAGAATTTACCATCTGGCGATGCGTATGAAGTGAATGGCTGGCCGTTGACTACCATATCAATCTTATATAATCCGCCGTCGAATTTTACGCTGTTTATTGTTGCAGTATATCCCTGGCTGCTCAAATATGCTGATGCCTTAGATCTTACTTCAGATTCTGATAGCTTTGCTCCAGATCCGCCGCCCAATGCAAGAGATACAATTAATCCTACTAGCAATAATAAGCTTACTCCTCCAAGGATCCAAGTTGCAGTCTTGTATGATTTATTTTTAGCATGCTGCTCATGCTCCATATACACGTGCTTGTGAGCATCATGTTTGTGCTCTGGTTTTTTTTCACTCATTCTAAATCCACCCCACATAAATTTATGTGCTTATTTAATTATCAAGTGCATAGATAACAATATCTATAGATATATTTGCTCGCGAAAACGAACACCTAAACACCCCGATACTGATTTACCTGATAATCATTTATATATTTTGTGAAATTTGCTATATGTTATCTCGAGAGTAGTTAAAATACATCAATTTTATAAACGAATTTTCGCTTCTCTTTCATGAGGGGAATTAGGGAGATAAGAATGTCGGATAAAAATCAAAAGCAATTTACAGAAAAAGAAGTTGAAGCACTAAATATTATTAATAATTTGATATATAAAACAAAAATCGACCATCTGGATGGTTGGGCTCCTTCAATTCTTTTTGCAGCGGCTGATAAGTCGAGCCAAATTAATGATCCTTCCTTATATCAGGAAATGCTCGGCTATACTCTGCCTTTCTATTTTGAAAGATATTTCATGAAAATAGGAGAAGCTATGGATAAAGAGAATCTAGGAGTTATAGTATCTGAATATTCTTTCATGGATAAATACCAGCAATTCAAGTCGAAGAATATGGATGATCCAAGACTTGCCGAGACTTTTGGCAAAGAATATGCTGATAATCTGAAAAATCAAACAAACAATAGCATTAAAATACTAAAAGGATATATAGAAAAACAAAGCATTGTAAACAGTGTTCCATTCTTATACGATCAAATGTTAATACATGGAAAAGCACTTACAATAAATAGGGAAAGATGGAAAGTTGATGAAATCTCTGACAAGGAAATATTCGATTCTCTTACTCTTGCAGGAAATATGGTGAATACTTTGGATCAGATCCTAAGAGCAAGATCTGAAGTTATTGAATCTGTTCCTAATTGGGATCCTAAGCCCAAAGTTTTGCTTGGAAAAGAATTGACTGAGTATTTAAGCACTAATGACTTAAGAATGAGTATATATGAAGAATTAGTCTAATTTTTTTAAATATTTTAATACTTTATTTCAAACATCCTGTCTGATAGTCTTTGTTTTGTATTGCAAGATTGGCATTCGCCGAATACGAAGTATAATTCCCTTGCTCTGTCTTTAAGAGGGATATTTTTCTTATCATAAACTTCAGGATTCTTTATAGAATATGTGCTTTTGTAATATGTTAAGTCATCATCACCGCAGCTTTTGCATTTTGATTCGAATAATGATTTATGACCCTCTCTTCTGAGCCTGAATTTATCTATTATATTCAAGTATTTGTATTCTTTCTCTTCTACATTTAGCAGGATATAATCTACTTTAGAATCTAGGCTTGAACTAGTATTACTTTTAGAATCCGTCTTTTTTGTGTTTGTTTCTGTCAATCTCTTATTACAATTCTAGAAAAGAGTTTTTGCTTTTAAAGTTTTTTATTTAGGAGTCTCAAAATTTATTTGAAGAGGTAGCTTCCCATGACAAGTATGTCTGCGCCTGCATCAATGCATTTCTTTGCGTTCGTATTATTCACGCCGCCGTCTATTTCTATCAGGTATTTGTATTTGTGTTTTTTTCTTAGCTCTTGAAGTTTCTTGACTTTGTTTAAACTATGTTCTAAAAATTCTTGTCCTGGAAGTCCCGGGTGGACGCTCATTACAAGTATCAGATCGACTTTGTCGATATATTTTATTTCATCAATGTGAGTTTCAGGATTTATTGCTATGCCGATGAATTTCTTATTCTTTCTCAAAAATTCTATTGTTTTTGGGAAATTTCTTTTTATTACTTCATTATGGACTATGAACATGCTTGCGCTATGGAAATAGTCCCTGATGTATTTATCGTAATTTACGACCATCAAATGCGCTTCTGCCTTGTGAGGAGAATTTATCTTGAGCAATTGCGCCGGAGTGAAAGCTTTGTGGCTAACGAATTTTCCATCTTCTATATCTATATGCAGGATCTGGTATTTGCTTTTTTTATCGTGAAGCGCAGAATTTATGTGATTGATCATCTCGCTATCGCGGATTTTATTTAATCTTGCATTGAACAAGAAACTTAGTATTGAAGCGCTGATCCTGGCCATTTTATTCTTTATAGAATTTTATTTATTAATTTTGTTAATATTAATTTATCCTGACGTTTCTATTCTCTTGAGATTTTCCTTGATTGTCCCATAATCTTTTATTCCTGGCCATTTATCTCCAGGTTTTCCCATAGTGACTCCGCCGAAGATGTGTGATTTTGGATTAAGCTTTAATTTCTCGGAAAGTTCCTTGAGATTTGCAAAGAATGATTTCTCTGCTTTTTCTGTCAGTTTATGATCTTCTCCAATATAGAAGTATACGTCTCCAGTTTCATCTACTATTCCTCGTGCTATTTCATCAATGAGGTTTTTATCCTGGTATTTCCAGTTGTTCTTCTCAAACCATTCTTTATGGGAATAATCTACATTTCTTTCAGCGATTATGAGTTTTTTCTTGTAGATGCAAAACATCCTGCGCGACTTGTGATATTGCCGAATTTTTTCTTTCTCTGTTTGGCCTGATTCTGTTTTATTCATATTGATTGTATTTTTCATGGCTTATATATAGTTTCTTATCAAAAAACTTTTAAACCTCTTTGCTAAAGAATAATCATGGCAAAAAAAGCTAAGGGAAAAGACAGGGGAATTTTGGGATTCATAGCGTCTGATCATAGAGGATATGAATTAAAAGAGCATCTCAAGAGCAAATTTCCATTAATTGACTTAGGAACAGATAATGATAAGACTAAAGTTGACTATCCTGATTATGCAAGCAAATTATCTAATTATGTATTGAAGGAAAAATCCCGTGGAATATTGATCTGCGGAACAGGCATCGGGATGAGCATTGCTGCAAACAGAAAAAAAGGCATTAGGGCAGCATTATGCCATGACACTGATGATGCAAAGCTTGCAAGAGAGCACAATGACGCAAACGTGCTTGCTCTCAAGGGATCAATCAAGACAAAAGCTGCCGAGAAAATAGTTGAGAAATTCTTCAATACTGATTTTTCCGAAGAAGAAAGGCATAAAAGAAGAATAAAAAAATTAGATAAGTGATTATTTCTAAGACATTATTGCTTGTATGTATTATTTAATCCTTCAAGTTCCCTGGAATAAGGCAATTCTATTATGAACATTGTTCCTTCCCCTTCCGAAGTTACAAATGATGCGTTGCCGCCTATATTTCTTATTTGATTGTATAGCATGTTTAAACCTCTGCCGTGCTCTTCTTTTTCTTTTCTTCCAGTTGCTCCTTTAGTGAATATTTTGTCTTGCATTGAATGATGTATTCCAAATCCGTTGTCTTTTATGATAATATAATGCTTTCTTGAATTAGGATCGTTTATATCTGTAATTATGCACTCTCTTTCTATGTTTTGTCTGCCATAGATATTTTTTGAATATTCGTTTCCTTCCAAATCCCATACTTTTTCAGTCCAGGCATGATTTTGTATATTATGCAATATTGGAAGAATGTAGTCTGTAAATATGTTTTCTTTGCTTAATAGTTCTGATTTAAGATCGACCTTTATTTTCCCTGTTAGTGTTGCTTCGTCACTTTGCGCGTAAGCTTTTATGCTCTCTGAAGTCATGTATTCTCCTGCAAGGGTTTTCTTTGAATACTTCAGGCTATCATCTTGCGAGAAGAAATTATTGTGGGTATTGATTATTGCGTCGATTGATTTATCTCCAGTTTCTAAGAGTGATTTTAGATATTCATTGATTGTGTTCCTATGTTCCTCGTTTATTACTGACATCAAAAGAGGTTTTTTTCTAAGTATGGACTTTGGATTTTGAACTATTGTTTCGGCACAATCTCTTGCTTTGGGATTTTTGTATATGTCTTCTTTTGAATTTACTATTTCCGTCAGAGCTTTAACTGCATTTGATGCTCCTTTCCCGTATTCTTTTATTTCTCCGATTATATCTCGGTTTGATTCTTTATTTTTAGATTCGTCTTGGATGACTTGCAAGAGGTTTGTAACATTATTGTATGCGCCTTTAATGTCATGGCTGATTTTGTATATTACTCTATCTAGTTCTGGCTGTTTTAGCTTTGATATTTCGTTATATTTATTGAGTACATCATCTATAGTGAATTTTATTTCCATATTTATTGTTAAACCTTCGTCTTTATAAATCTTTCTATTCTGTAGTCACTTATAAGTAATAACTAAATAAGTTTTATAAGCTACCATCGAATTATTCAATTGTGTTGAATTTAAGTGGGAAAAAACTATCTGAAAGATTCAGTCCAATTGTTTCCAAATCGTCTTGGGAATCAAAGCCTGAAAAAATAAACGACCATGCATGGTATTACAAGTATATTATCATCGGCGCTGTACTCGGACCTATAATTGGGATTTCTCATTATACATACAAAGCATATAATGACTTAAAATCTAAGACTAGCATGATGATGCATTTGATGAATGACGAAGGAATGACTTATATTGAGCATGTTCAGACAAATTCTATATATGTACACCAAGATGAGCTTACAATTAAGAAAGGAAAAAATAAGGTAAAATTCATCGACGGCCTTGATGAAATACCTGCCATGCATGTAGACTATCATTATAGCCAGATAGAAGAAATGATAATCACTATTGGCGATAGCACAAAGACTATATTGTTCAACAACCAAAAGCTGGAGAATCCTGAAGATTTTGAGAAAATGATGGTTCGTGAAAGTGCAAGCAGGCTATATAACAAGATGAGGAGAAATTTTGTCATGGAATCTTTAAGGCCTAATTTCAAAAGTGATGATCTTCATAGTATAAATTATGAAAATAAAATTGACAGCCTAGAGAATAAATTGAAAAAATTCTATTAGACTTTGAAAATATTATCTCTTCTTTGTGCCAAACATTTTGTTCAAAACATCGTCCATCTGCTCTTTTTGCGCTGGGGTCATTTTGACTATTCTGTTTCTTGGATCCTGTACTGGCTGGACCGGCATCGGCTGGGAAGAAGATTTTGCATGAGCTGCATTCGCTCTATTCTTATGTTTCACAACCTGCATGCATTGCCTGAATATATTATCTGCCGTCAGGCCGAACTTCTCAAATAATTCCTCGCATCTTCCTGACTCCCCAAATGAGTCATTAATGCCGACTATTTTTACAGGAATTCCTGACATTGATAGTGCTTCGCAAACCGCGCTTCCAAGGCCGCCGTAGATTGAATGCTCTTCAACTGAAACAACGCAACTGCATTTCTCTGCATATTTTGATAATGTTTCTTTGTCAAGAGGCTTTATAGTATGCATGTTCATGACGCATGCGCTTATTCCATTCTGCTCAAGCGCCTGCGCTGCCTTTAGCGATTCAGCAACCATTAATCCGCATGAAACAATTAAAACATCATTTCCATCTTTCAATATATTTGCTTTTCCTATCTTGAAATCTGTATATTCATTAGTTATTATGAAGCTTGGCTCTCTTGATACTCGAAGATAAACTGGACCATTGATTTTTACGATTTCAGAAACTGCTTTCTGGGCTTCAAGAGCGTCGCATGGACTTACCACGACAAAATTCGGCATTGTCCTGAATAATGAGATATCTTCCTCGCACATCTGGCTCACTCCGTCAGCTCCTAGGCTGATTCCAGCGTGATGCCCTATGATTTTGACATTAGAATTATTTATTGCAATCATCCTTATCTGCTCATGTCCGCGTAGGCAGAATGATGCAAAAGTATTCGTGAATGGTATTTTTCCTTCTAGGCCCAGGCCATTTGCAATCCCGAACATATCCTGCTCGGATATTCCTACCTGGACAAATCTTGCCGGATATTTAGTAATAAAGTCCTTTATTCTGCTTGATTCTCCAAGATCGGCTGTCAAGACAACTACATCGGGATTTTCTAATTCACTCAAACCTTTTCCGTACCCATCTCTTAGAGCTATTTTTTGATTCATTTTTTTATTTCATTATTCTCGGAATTTCCATTATTCTTTTTCGAATTATAGTTGCTTATTGCAATTGCAAGTATCAGAAGCGTGAATACATTTCCGACAAGAGATTCTATGATTGCTGTGATTTTGATTGCGGCTCCCATAGCGCAGATATCTCCATATCCTACTGTTAAAAATGTCATCGCGCTAAAATATACATAATTCAAACCATCAGTTACGAGGCCAGGATCGTTTGCTATCATTTCCGAAGTCACAGCAGCTGCAGAACAAGATCCGTACTTTAAGTATCCAACGCCCCATGTTGAAACTCCCCAATATATTATGGCAAAAAGTCCAATGAATGCAAGGATTGTGCTAACATAACCTACGAGTATTTGTTTTATTCCCAGTTGGTTATGCATGAATTTGTAGATGTTTTCTTTTATTGTCTTTGAAAGATATATTGTAATAAATGCAATTAGTGTTGCTCCTATTAGTATCGATAAAATTGTATTTTCTGAAACTATTGATAAAGTCGTTGCTAAATATAGCAAGATAAAAGTTATGAAGAAATGCTTCATCGTCCATGAAAATAGATTTCCAAAAAAACTTTGCCTTTTGATTGACTCATCAGTGCTGCTTAAATGATTTGATAATGCGCTGCTGGAAAAGACATCTTTAATTTCATGATTGCTTTCTATAATACTGCTCTTGTGATCTTTTTCTTTTTTAGGTTTTATTTTTTTGCTCATTGCAACTCGCCCATCGCTTTTTCATATTGTTCTTTATTTGGAGCCTTGCCGTGCCATTCGGCAGTGTTTTCCATGAAACTGATTCCTTTGCCTTTTATAGTATGCGCAATTATTATCACGTTCTTATTTTCATCGCTTATTTTTTTTGCATAATGATACGTTGCAAGAACTTCATAAATGTTGTGTCCGTCAACTTCTAGCACTTCATATCCAAAAGCCTTGAATTTCTGGTCCAATGGATCAAGGTTCTTGATTTCTTTATTCGTTCCGTCAAGCTGTATATTATTGTGATCAACTATTATTATTAGATTGCTCCAGTTGTATTTCTTGATTGTTGCAAGAGATTCCCAAATCTGTCCTTCATCAAGTTCTCCATCTCCGATCATGCAGTATACTTTAGAATGGATATTATCCAGCTTTAACGCAAGAGCTTTTCCTGCAGCAATTGATAGTCCCTGCCCGAGAGACCCTGTTGTAGTTTCCATCAAGTCAAATTTAGACTTGTCAGGATGGCCCTGAAGCCTTGAATTTACTCTCCTGAAATTCTGCAATTCCTGGACATCAAAATATCCGCATCGAGCAAGTACGCTATAATATATTGGAGTGCAATGCCCTTTGCTTAGAACAAATCTGTCCCTGTGCTTATCTTGCGGATTACTTGGATCGTGTTTTAGAATGCTATTGAATAATGTAACAATTAATTCTGTTGAAGAAAGCGATCCTCCAGGATGGCCAGAACCTGCAATGTATATCATAGAAACGATGTCTCTTCTGCTCTTTTTGCATAAATCCTGCAGAACATGAATATCTTCAGTATGTTTCATTAATTATATACTGAAAATGGTTGTTTAAATAGTTTGCTAGAAGAAAAGGATAAAAATAAAATTTATGTTGATGATTTATTTTTTTGTTATTATTTTAGTAATATCTGCTGCATATGAATTAAACTCATCAACATCTTTTTGAACTATGTTTTCCTTATTTAATTCAAGCAAACATCCGAATGCAAATTCTTTTGTCTGCTCGTTTTTCTTTCCTTTGATTTTTCTGTCATACCAACCATATACTGGCGTCACATCTGAAACAAATAAATCAATAGTGTAGCCATCTTTAGATGAATATGCTCTTTTTAAGAAATTTTCTTTATGGCTTTCTGATCCGTACTCTGTGTAGTCATCCATATCGCTGATATATAGTTGATGAATTGTATCTAATTCATTCACTATTTTTTCCAGGAGTACAAATTTTTCCTTCGCATTCTGGAATTCTGCGCTTTTTAATACTGCGCCATTTTTGAATTTTAAAGCTATAAGTCCTTGAGCAATCCCTGAAGCTCTGTCTGCTTCCTTGTGTTCTGAAAATCCTTTGTTCTCTACATATTTGCAAACATCAATTAATGTTTGAGTCGCTTCTTGAATGGTAAGTTGTTTATCAGTTTTTGGGTATTTGTAATATTGTTTTTTAATCATTGATATCTCTCCAAAGGAATATGTTATTACTAAAAAGTAGAGTTTTATTTATAAATATTATGGAAAATGGTGAAATGGTTTACTCAGCGCTTATTTGCTGCTTCCAGAATGCTGCATATAGTCCTTTCTTTGCAAGAAGATGCTTGTGATTGCCTTGTTCTATTAGCTTGCCTTTCTGGAGGACGTATATTCTGTCAGCATGCGCTATAGTTGATAGCCTGTGCGCTACTAGAATTATTATCATGTTAGGCCTGTGCTTTCTTATGTCTACAATAGTTTTTGTGATTGCTTTCTCTGTTATTGAATCTAAACTTGATGTTGCTTCATCAAATAATAATATCTCAGGATTTCGAAGCAACGCTCTTGCAATCGCTAAGCGTTGTCTTTCTCCGCCTGAAATCTTTATTCCGCCTTCTCCGATTCTTGAATCAAGGCCTTTGCCGCCTCTTTCAATAATAGTTGTAACTGAAGCAAGCTTTAATGCCTCTAAACATTCTTTGTCTGTAGCTTTTGGATTTACGAATAATAAATTCTCCCGAATTGTTCCTGCAAAGAGCTGAGTGTCCTGGGAGACAAGACCAATTTTTCTTCTAAGATCGTCGTAATCGATAGTTTTGGATTCAATTCCGTTGAATGTTATTTTTCCGCCTGTCGGCTTGTATAAGCCTACAATTAATTTTATTATTGTGCTCTTTCCTGATCCGGATGGACCGACGAACGCTACAGTTTCTCCTTTCTTTATATGAAGATTTAATTTATCTATGACGGAGCTTCCAGAGCTGTACTTGAAATTTACTCCTGAAACCTTTATGTCTTTTACTTCTTCAAGTTTTCTTGCGTTTCTTGGCTTTGGAGCTGGCTTTATCTTGAGTATTTCCTCAAGCTGCTCGACGCTTGCTTTTGCTTCCTGATATTGTGTTGCAACATTTCCGAACTCTCCAAGAGGCCCGAATATGAAGAATGAGTATATCAAAAGGCTGAAGAACTGACCGATAGTTATTGTTCCGCTAAATATCAGCCAGAGCATTAATAACAGCAAGAGAGATCTCATCGTATTTATCATTGTCCCTTGGATAAAGCTTAATTTTCTAACTTGCTTTACTTTAGTTAATTCTAATTGCAGTATCTTTTCATTTGTTGCATTTAATCTTTTGATTTCTTGCTCTTCAAGTCCAAGGCTTTTTACTAGCTCGACATTTCTGATTGTCTCAGTTGTTGAGCCTGCAAGCTGCGAAGTTTGAGCGACGATATTTTTCTGTGCCTGCTTGATTTTCCTGCTTAAGAGGAATGCAAAGAATCCTAAAAGAGGTATTAGCATGAAGAATGCTGCGCCGATGCTCCAATGAACTGTGAACGCGTAAGTCACGACAAATAATATTCCAATTAATGAAAAAAATCCAGTGTTGATCAGGCTTGTTATAAGAACTTGCGTGTCTTGTCTTGCTTTCTGAAGTTTCTGGAGTACTTCTCCTGATCTTTGGTCTTCGAAAATTCCGTAGGGAAGCGATAGTGTATGTTCCACGCTGTTTGAATACATTTCTGTCCCGACTTTCTGTGTTATTACATTTACATAATAATCCTGGAAGTTCTTTGCAATTCTTGATACTAATGCAACACCCATTGCTGCAAGAAGCAAGAGAACGACTCCTTGAATGAAGACGTCCCGAGGCATTGTATTTGCTTGCATTGCATAATTATCTACAATAAGCCTGAAAATTTGTGGATCAAGAAGCGAGAATACTTGGTTTATTACAGCAAGAACTAAAGCTAAGAATAAAGTTTTCTTATGTTTTTTTACATATGTCCAGATGAATCTCATGAATCCTCTTTAGGTTGAAAAGAAATTGTGAATAATTAAAAAATGAATGAAGATTTTACTCTTCTGCAAAATCCTTTATTGCCTGGAAATTATCGACAATTAATTTCGCCTTTGCCTTTCCGAACTGGAATGGATACTGGTCATTCTCGTCTTTCTTTAAAACAATCATTTTATGTCCTTTAAATTCACTGTATTCTACGCCCATAAATAATCACCAATGTCGTAGAATGAACTTTTACTTATAAAGTTGATTGTTGGATTTGCGGAAAAAAATGGCCTTCCTGCAATGAGAATGCTGGCAGCTAGCGAGCCCTGTTATAAACACGCTGTTACGTCTAGACTCGTAGGCGGGAAACGAATAAAGAATCGATGCGAGCCTTGCCAGCATTCACTTTCGTGCTCCTTTTATTCGCAAGATTTTTAAAAAACAGCCCGTTATTGAAGTTATGAAAACAATATCCATGGTTATGATTCTATTTCTGTCAGTATTTTTAGTAGCATGTAGCACTCAAAGTGAGGGCGATAAGTATTACGGCGCAAAATACCGGGCTTCAGATCATTCCCCGGGAACGAGTGTAGGATATGTTTCTGAAGAAAATGTGGAATCAAGTTCAGAACTAGGCGGGCTTGCTTTAGAACTTTCAAAACATAATACTATATCTGAATGCTGGATAGCATACGGAAACGCAGTATATGATATAACTTCTTATCTTCAGATGAATCCTGATTCAGAACTTCAGACGTATTGCGGAACTGATGCATTTGAGACAGTTGTCGACTCTTACAATATTAAATTTTCAGATGTAGAAGCTGCAAGCATGTATAAAGGAAGCTTGAAGTAATTTAATATTAAATAAACAAGGTGATTGGATGGCAAATAAATTATCCAGAATATTCGATGATTCAAAACTTAAGGAGTATGCTCCAATATTTTTAAGATATTCATTTGTTGTTGTGTTCTTGTATTTCTCGCTTGCGCAGCTTATCCAGCCAACGCATTGGGTTGCATATGTTCCAGAACACGTTACTGGAATTGCATCTGCTGAAACTTTCGTTTTCTTAAATGCGATATTTGAGTTGATATGCGCAATATTATTGGCATTAGGAATTTATCCTAGAATTGTCGCATTGCTTCTTGCATTGCATCTTTTTGGAATAACTTACACTATTGGATTCAACCAGACTGGCGCAAGAGACTTTGGACTTGCTTGCGCAACGCTTGCAATAGCTATGTTTGGAAGAGACAAGTGGTGCCTTGAGAATAAGTGGAGAAAGTAAACATTCTTTTAAACATTCCTTTGTTCATCACTTTATAGTGGTATAAATAGTAAATTATTTAAATAAGTCTCTATACCAGTAATTATGAGTATATCTTCAAAATTAAAAGATCTAAAAAATGGTTTTTTCTATACATTAAAGCATACTAGCGCAGAAGTTTTTATAGGAGTAGCTTTAGGCGGACTCGCCGCCGGGATTTGGAGTTATGATCATGAAAACGATAAAAACAAAATATACAGGCTCGGCTTTTCTGAAATACGCGGCATTGAAAAAATGCAGATGAAGCATCACTTGAATGTTCCAAATATGACTGAGTTCTTATGCAAGACAAATGATTTCTACATGAAGATACTTGAATCACATAATGAATCATGGCACAGAAGTTTCTTAGATGATAACACGCGATCCTTTGCCCAGGAATTAGAATTCCACAAAGATATAACTTTCAAGCAATATCACTATGAGTTGCCTCAATTAAATGCCGAGGTCCCAGCACTTGCAGATTCTTTGATGAAAGATTTGAAAAATGTTGTTGCAATGAAAAAACATATTGATTATACTTTAGTTCCTCTTGAGAAGACTTGGGACGAATACCATCATGATGAATATCATACGGAAATATATTTTGAAGATGAGACTTACACTGATTCTGACGGAAAGGAGCATACGCGAACAGTAATGAAAACAAAACAAGTATATGATTATACTGATAATAAATATGATTATTACAAAAAAGAAGGAGAGGAATCAGCAAAACTTTTGGATCATTTCAGGGACTATTTCCCAAAAGTAACTATTGATACGTTATTTATTGTGGCAAAGGAGACCGGCGCTGAAAACGAATGGGCGATAGAAAAAAGCCATAGATATGATTATGAAAATAATAATTTCCCGGAAGAGAATTATCTAAAGATTGCAAATAGCTGGGCTGCAGGATCTCATCCTCATCAAAATCTTGAGAAAATAATGGCTTTGCAGTATGCGCTAATACAGGATGCAAATAAATGGGATGTTGATAAAAAGAATGCAAAATCAAGCTTTATAAGAACATATGATGAAAGCAGGCCTAGACCTGAAGAATTAAAAACAATAAGAAGCGCTGAATCGCATGGAGAAGATATTTCTGCATTAATCGGCGCAATGGTTCAGACGATAGATTATACAAAGCAAAATGTTCCCTCCCTTATGAAAAAAGTTGATGCATATATTGCCGCAACTCTTGATTACAAAGAAAAAGACGAAGGCAAGATTTCTGAGATGAAAAAAGAAATAATTTCAGAAACTATGCAAGGGTATGCACGATTATTTCCTAATGCTATAGATGTAGAACGTGC
>DASPMU010000093.1:0-3900 GCA_035626895.1 Alphaproteobacteria bacterium | reverse complement strand
AAAGCTGGCGCGCGTAGTTGATCATTATGCAGCAAGGCTTCAAGTCCAGGAAAGACTGACGCAACAGATTGCATCATATTTGAACAAGACTCTCCAGCCAAAAGGCGTTGCAGTAGTAATGAACGCAAGACACTTATGCAGGGAAATGCGAGGAGTCAAGAAATTAAATGCATCCATGACAACTTCAGAACTACTTGGAGAGTTCAAGGATAACGATAAGACTCGCGCCGAATTCATTGGATTTGTGCAAGCGAAGATGAAGGATTAGGATTTTCTGGTCTTAAAATGTTTTATATTATTATTGATTTTTGTTATTATGCTTTTTACAATATATGCTCTTAAATTTTTCTTTATTGTACTAGGATATACAGGAATATAATCTATGTGAAGTTTCTTATATGCCTTAATTTTATCCACTGTTCCTTTATCATAATTTTCATTTCCTTTTAATCCAAAATATTCTATGACAATAGAATACCTAGGAAGCCAAAAATCCGGATACCAAATTCTTAATTTTTGTGTATCTCCTTCTTTTTCTTCCATTATGGATATAGGATATTCATATTCGTACTCTATCTTTTCTTCTTCAAGTATTTTTGCAATTTCTTCTTCTCCATAAGACATTTTTTTCATATTATATTTTTTATGTCTCAATATATAATTTTATTCTTTTTACACAACCTTTAAATACCTCTATTCGTTAGATTGATCATGGCGACAGATAAGCAAATTTTTATTTTGAACGAGATGGATGAGGTTGTTAGAAAGGCTATGAATAGCCATGTTTCTAGCTATCCTAGGACTATTGTAAAGAGTTCTATTCTCGAATATCTTCCTTCAAGGATAAGGGAATATAATGTTGGAGAGCCAAGGCATTGGACAACGTCAAACCTTCTTCCATCACTTGATATGAATATTGCTGAAGAAGAGAAATGGCTCAAAGATTTGCAAAATAGGGCCAAGGGCATTTCTAACGAAGTTAGAATATCGCTGGCTTTAAACATAATAACTGAAGAAGGCTTGCCTCACTTCCACAAGCTTCTTGATAGATCGATAGGAAGAAATTCTGCCCTTGCAGAATGGAATAACTTATGGACTGCTGAAGAAGATACACATGGAACTTCTCTGGAAAGATACGCTTTATATTCGAATATTTTCAATCATCCTTCCCTGGAAAAACAAATATTTGAATACTTAAAGAAAGGATTTAATCCTGAGTGGTCGGGAGATCCATGGAAATTATTTGTTTATACTTCCCTTCAAGAGATGGCGACAAAAATATCCCATGAAAACACTGGGAAATTAGTTGAGAATGTCGAGCCTCTTTTCAATGAATTGACAAGCATTGTTGCGCGCGACGAAGCAAGGCATTATGCATTTTATGTTGGCATGTTCAAGGAAGTGTTGAAGAGAGATCCTAATGATGCCCTGGCAGCAGCAGAATCTCTTCTTAGAAAAATAGACATGCCTGCAGTTGCAATTTCTAATTTTAATAATTACGCTGAAGTCATAGGAAAGATACAAGTCTATACTATGAATAATTATACTGAGATAGTCAAGAGATTAATTTCCCAATGGAATATTTCCAAAATTGATGGCCTTGATGATATCGGAAAGAAATCTCAACAAAATATCTTGGAGCTTCCTCAAAGATTAGAAATCGCAGCGAAGCGCTTTGAATACGCAAGAAAGCAAAAAAGTTTCCGTTTCCCGGTTATATACGACCAAAGTATAGAATTAAAATAATTAAGGGACTATCTTCAATCTAGATTCGTATTTTTCTTTTGGCTTAATGCGTTTAGATTCTGCTTTTGTCAATATTTCTTTGTAGTTTATGCCGCTTACTATTTCTTCAAGTTCGCCATTGGATAATGTCTTTGGATGGAAATTCTTGGATAATATTCCCGGTTCGTATAATAATCTTGCAGGCATATCGTTTACAAACCATTCCTGGAATCTTTGAAATCCTGATATTTCACATATTTTCGTATTGAATACTCCAAGAAAATTTCTTCTGTATATTGTGACATTATTGAATAATATCCTGCTTAGTTTATTGAATTCAATTTCTGATTCTGAAATATACTCTTTTCCATGCTTCTTTGAGAGATACTCGATTATTTCAGAAGATAATTCTTTTCTTACAGTATCCTTGTAAAATTTTTCATCTATGACGCTAAAGTATGATTCCATATTCATCACATAAAATTATTTTTCCTGAGCCTCTCCTATCATAGAAGCATACTGCATCTGATAATATCCGTTCTCGGCCTTTTCTAGTGTTTCTTGATAATTTATATCCTTTAACAAAGAATCAAGGCTCTTCTGGCTTAATGTAGAATGATCAAAAATTTTTGCTTCAAGCTTTACATTGTCGTATATCTTGATAGGATTTGATCCGATGACTGGATCGTGAAATGTTTGATATCCATTTAATTCACAGATCCTTTTGCCTTTTAATCCAAAGAAACCTTTTTCTGAAATAGTCACAGTGTTTATTTTTACACCTTCTATGACTGGAGAACTATTCAAAGTTGCAACATACTCTTTTTTCCTTCTGCCAAGATACTCTATTATATTTTTAGATAAATTTTCAGTTATAGTTTTCGCATATTGTTTCTTATCTAACTTGCCATAATTTTCGGAAAAGCTTTCAATCACGCTAACCACCCCACCATATTAGGAGACGATATTATTTTAAATAGTTATCGTTGAATTAAACAATTACATTTATAAAAGAAATTTCAGTTCTAAAGGCTAACAATGCTCCTGTAGTGTAGACCGGTCAATCATACCACCCTCTCACGGTGGTGACCCGGGTTCAAATCCCGGCGGGAGCATCGAAGATGCGATCGACGGTTCCGGAATGTAAATTCCGTTATCGGCGGGAGCATATTACTTTGTATTATTTTCTTCAAAAGATTTAAATAATTGTTTGCCTTCTCTTATATCGGGTTAATTGAGTTTGAGCTTTTGAGGATTAAGGATCCTATGAAGCTTATCTCTTTGAAACCTCAAAAAACATCAAAAGAAGCTGATTTGTCACTTGATAGTAATTACAAAAGCAAAAGCTTTATAAATCAACTTTTCTTCCCTATTTCTATGAGTAATACTAAAGCTAAGAAACAATTGCCTGTAGTAGTTATATCGCCGGAAGCATACGGTCTTCCTAAAGAGATGGATCCTATGGCGCAATACGTTTCAAGAAGAGGCGGCGGCGGACTTGGAGATGTCACTAGGGGAATTCTTCAGGGACTTCACAGGCTCGGAAATGAAGTATATTATATAGGTCCGAATTATAAGACTATATTCAAAGAAAACGCAGGCCTTAATCACGAAGAATATATTGCTAAGATGAAAAAAACTACGAGGGATCGAACACTTTTGGTATCATCTCCTCATTTTACTTATCTAAAGCAAATATATGATGGAAATGTAGTGAAGAGCGCAGCATTGCTTCAAGAACTTGCAATTCCTCATATAAAAGATATTGATAGAAGACACGGCGGAAAAACCGCTACAGGAAAATCTATCGTGCATACTCAGGATCAATTTGGAGGAATTATACCAGCATTTTGCAAGTCAAGAAATATCCCTACAGTTCATACTTTGCATAATGGATTTACTTATTTGACTCCTTACGATTACTATACTAATGTAGATCTCACTGATGGGGAATGGGGATTGAAGAAATACATGTATGAAGCTCCTCTAGGATCAAACATGATTGACTCGCATGCAACTGCAGTAAAAAATGCTGATATAATAACTTTCGTCGGAAAAAGATTCTATGAAGAAATTCTCGAAGGAAGATATAAGAATTGGGATATATTTGCAAGCGCGCAGAATACTTTCAAGGAAGTTGTAATAAAAGCAGAACATAATCAGGCAAGAGTTGTA
>DASPMU010000092.1:0-3360 GCA_035626895.1 Alphaproteobacteria bacterium | reverse complement strand
CTGGAGTGATATTTTTCAAATGTTTATTGATCTTATTGATCATGCTTCGTACGTTTCTGCATTCAATAACATATCCTTGCTCAACAAAATGTTTGTATCCGTACTGCTTGTTTTGCGTTGTAGGAACCATGAATGTTGGTCCTCCCTGAGTCATTTCAAAGAAATTCTTAAGTTGGCTGTTGTATCTTATGGTGTGATTTGCAGATAGTGATATATCTGATATTGCGTAAAGTTCACTAAGCATCCCTCTGCCTACGACTTCGATTATCTTATCTTTATCGATGTTATTTAGATAATGTTCTTTTACTGATGTATCTCCTGTAGCGACAATGACTATCTGAGTGCTATTTATAGTGCTGTTGATTATGTCATCTAGTTCTTTGTGATCGTCGCCATACGGATAAAACCCTATTGTAAATATTGGCTTATTTGTTTGTATGTTATATTTTTGCTTTAAAATCCTAATTCCCTGCTCATCAGGAACAGGCTTACATGCCTTAAGAATTGCTGCGTCGATCGCAAAAGTCCTATATGGGCCGCCTTCGTATCTCTTCATATTTGTGAATACGTCGCTATATGGCCCTATTACTAGGTCTGGCTCTAGGTACATTAATCCTCTTTGATCTGCTATGTATTTAGGGATTATATTTCTAAGATTTGTCCTTCCGCTTGGTACATACATATGTATTTTTTCATCTATTTTGTCATGTAGGTATTCATTTAGCGTTCTCATCATGTATGCTTCTGCAACCTCTGAGAATCTTAATGCTATTTTTTTCATTAAATATGGGAGGTTCCCACTTTTTAATAAACTTTACTATAGTTGTTACTGACAAGTGATACTAAAACCGTAAACTATATAAATATGAAGATACTACGTATATCAATCATACTAAATATGACTTATTATTACCTTGGGGGAAAACGATGAGAAACACATACATTTTGATGATAATGCAGGCATTACTATTGATGCTATTATTCTTCGCTGAAGGATACGTTAAATATACTACAATAGGATTATTCTTGATAATTGACCTTGTTATATTCTTGAACTTATTGACAAGAAAATGGTCATACGAAGAACTATTGACGTTTGCAGCAGTATTCTGTTCAGGAATATTCTTGATGTTATTCGTATACATGAAATCAATGCTGACTACAGTTCTTGGAATTTCGTTAATGCTATTATTCCTTGTGATTGCAATGCTTGACTTGCTTCATGTTCCATTAAATAAGGACAGGCTAGTAAAGCCAAGCGCTCCTGAATATATCTACAAAGTTGAATACGAGCCGTATCACGATGCAGATGTAAAGAAGAGGCCAGAGCCAGTTATGCACGTTCGTGCTAAAAAAGCAGGAACTGTCAAAGACAAGCTTGCAGCAAAGGCAGTCGCATACGAACTTGAGAGAGAAGCTCACGAGTTAAAGAATGCTGAAAGACTAGTCAATCAGATGGAAACTTACAATGCGGAAAAAGAACTTTCAATGGAAGCAAAAGAACTAATGAAAGTCCAGAAGCAGATCAGCGAAATCCAAAAATTACAAAAATCAGAAGCTAAGAAAAATGCAGAAAAGCCAAAAACTCCTAAGATCGAGATAAAGAAAGTTGAAGTAAAGCAGGCACCTCAAAAGGCTCCAGTAGTTAAGACTACAACTGTTTCATCAAGCCCTAAGAGAAAGAAGGCAAGAAGAACAACTCATAGAAGCCTTGCAGGAAAGAAGCTTTATGCTGTAAGAGACAGATTCGGAAGATTCAAGGACATCCAGCAGTATTCAAGAGCACACGCAATGGATATCAAGAGAAAGTCAAGAGAAGAACTCGAATCAGATGCTAAGAAGAAGAAAGAACAATTAAACTTCTTAGACAAGCAAGAAGCATTGATCAAGGAATCAAAAGCATTAGTACAGGCTCAAAAACAGATAAACAGCATCGCTAAAAAGACAGCAAAACCTGTTGTTAAGACTGTGACTAAAACTGTAAAAGCGCAGGAAGAATCATTTTACTTTGCAACTGAGAATGGAAACAAATTCCACGAGCCAGGATGCATGTCAATAAAAGATGTTCCAAAGAACAAATTGACTCTATACACAAGCAAGAAGGATGCAATGAAAAAAGGCTTGCAGCCATGCGGAACTTGCATACCAAGGTAATTTTTTTATATTAATTTATTAAAACAAAAAACAAAAAAGGAGAGGATGAAAAATGAGTTTAGGAAATTACTTAAGCAAAACATTAGCATTAGCATATATAGCAACAGCAGCAGCAATTTCAAGCTGCGACGCGCAGACTAAAGAGAGAGTTGACTTTAAAGGATATGCCATAATGGAAGGCGGCTCAACTATAACTTCTAAGGAAAATAAAGGCGCTTATTTGTACGAACTAACAATAAATGGCACTATTAAAGGAAGAGTGCCAATTAGTTTTGTAGAGAAGGGAAAAACAATAGATTCTTTGATCCACGATCAACAACCTATTATTGTATCCCTTCCTTCCAACTATAAGACTCTTCTTGAAGAGTATAAACATTTACCTGGATTCACTATAAGAGTTTCTCCTAAAGACTTGGTTAAGATAGGTAATTTAGAAAGGAAGGATATCTACAAGATATTAAAGATCAAGCAATAATTTTTTACTATTAACTTTATTTATTTTAATTTAATTAAAATGGATATTGGCGACAAAAATCTAAATATGATGCTTGCTATATTAGGTGTCGGCCTTTTGATGGCCGCATCAGGCGCTTATTCTCGGAAAATTTGTAGCACATCAAGCAGCAAATGCAAAACAAAGTATGATATTATTGGCGCCAACGTTATAGGCAAAGTTTTCTATGATGATAGCATAAGGCATAAATTAGATTTAGATTTAGGATATAGGGAAATAAGCTTTTATTCTTCGGGAAAAGATGCAATAAGCATAGATTCTCTTTTGAATAACAACGACTCTATAAAACTTAAGATAAAAAAGCCAGGATGCTTTTGTAATATTTCTGATTATACTAATATCGCTCCCCAAGATGTAGTCAGTGTTAATAATCGAAATATATGGGATTAAAAATCTCCTAATTTCTTCTGTACGCTAAGCTGCTTATTTAGAACAGATTGGTTTGAGAAATGATCTAGCCTGTAGCCGTATTTCTTTAATAATTCATCAGCATATTTTTTCATGCTTTCTTTATCTGAAAATATTACTGGCTTGTTATTCACCGAGTTCTTGACTGCCTGCCTTACTACCCAGACTCCAAGAGGCGCCCAATATTCATCCGAAACAAATCTTAATGCAATTACAGTTGCCTGCCTTTTTATAGATCTAAGATGCTCGAGTATGCTTAAGCGAGCGGCATAATATCCTCCGAC
>DASPMU010000091.1:0-10227 GCA_035626895.1 Alphaproteobacteria bacterium | reverse complement strand
TGGTTTCTTATTCTGTTTCCATTTTGATCATATTGGTTAGTATAACCTGCACCAGCATTTTCTTCTTCAGGACTCCAAGGAGATCCTGTATTGAATCCGTTTTCAACAATCTTTCTACAATATGTCAATGCATTTTCTAGGGAATTGTCTGGAGGGAATGGTTCGGTAAACTGTATGCAAATCTCATTATATTTATTAGGACTTATGAATGCAGTTTTATTCTGGACAGTATCAAACGATTGAAGCTTGAGATCATCCTTGTAACCTTTAATCTCCTGACCTTCGCCGCGTACATATACATTGTATTTGGTGTCAGGTCTTCCTCTCAAATCTCCGCCGCTTATGTAATATACAACAGTATATATGTAATATTTAGTTCCGTTAGGATATTCGAGCAACGTCCTTTCTGCAGTATAAGTCAGAACTGGCCTGCACTGCCCGCTTGAACAAGATATAACTGTGCCATCACTTGATGTACCTCCTACATTAATAGGATTTGTCGGATTGCATAATGATTCTTTCCATTTTGTCGGATCAACATAATTGCTGAATTTATCTCCAAACCACTTTTCAGTCCAGTAATCAGAATACATCCATTCAAGCATTTTTTGAGCATTCAAATATTGCAGAGCAATGTATACGCTGTTTCCAAACTGTTCAGCCTGTCTGTATCTTCGTATTTCTTTTTGATATAATGCCATATTAGTATGTATTTCTGTAGATTTAGTAGTTTTGAGTTTCTTATAATCTTCAAGTATAGGATCTCCGTCTTTTGCAAGAGCAAGGTTCTCGGAATACTCAGTGCAAGATATTCCTGTGTCCCCATCACATAATCCTAATGCACCATAATATTTATTTCTCTTATCATTTAGTTCCCCGCAATTATATCCAGGACCTACAAGTATATCTTTGTTTGCACACAAAGATCCAAATCCTACACCCATTACCCTATCAAGGTCATCTAATTCTTTCATAGTATTAGATGCCAACACGTATTGTTGATTTTGTTCTACTATGTCTAGTTTTTTGAAATCCTCGCTCTGAGGATCAATATTTAAGGAATTTAAAGCATTTTGATCTGTTATTGATTTATCTACATATTTCAATACTTCATTGCAATTTACATTCGTTACTTGAGTAGGAGAACTGCTTGCATATAGCCTCTTGCATAGATTGAGATCAGAATGATATTTTCTGATTGCTTGCTCATCAGTTGTTATTAACCTATTTATTGTTCTATCACTATCATCATATTTTGTTGCTATAAGTTTTCCATCCTCAGGAATTTCGCCGCTCACTATTTTACCTTCTTCATATCTGACAATATTCCATCCGCCATCAGGGCGTTCATACGTTTCTACAACCCTTATTGCCTTAACATCCATTAATTGTCCTTTCTGATGGAACTCCCCAAGTAATTTATTATATTCAGTTACATCTGCTTGAGTAGCTATAGCCTGTTGGCCTTTATTGTTTCTTTCTTCCGATATTGAAAATTTACGAGAGTAACTGTATAAAGCAGAAAGTTTTTTCTGATCACTGCTTATTCTAGCCATTTCCGTATTTCTATCTTGATTTATATTATTCTGATTCTGTGAGTTCTTCGGAGCAACTATCCTCATCTTGTTTAGTGTATCCCAGAAGTCTGGTTCATATTCGCAATTTTCTTCTCCAACACATTCAGCATATCTGCACATGTCAGGCATTTCTGGATAGACGAAGTTTCCATGGCCTCTAAAATTGCTTCTCATGTTTGAATCTGCAAGTCTTGCAAGCTGCAATGGCAACTGGCAGCCGTAGATTTTCAAAGTCTGCTCTCCGATTGTATTAGGGGGATCAATTTTCTCTCCGGATAGAACGCTGTCTGCATCAACATATTCAGGACATAATTGCTTATGCATCAAAGATGAAGCTGCAAGCGGGAAGAAATTCTTTACATAATCAGCTGCATTTTCGGCAAGATTTTTAATGTATCTTGCTCCAGGCATTTCAAATACTTCTCCGACAATCAATGAGCATGTCTGCGTTTTCTTTGCAGCCTCGCATGCAGAAACATCCGTTCCTGAGTAAGCAGCCATCTTCAGGCAATAAACGTAATTACATTCTGATTGTCTCCATTTATTGACATTATATAATACTGCTGGCCAGCATCCTTCTGCTGCAGCCATCACTGCGCTGTTTCTATAATCTGATTTGTCTAGATTTTTTGTCAGGACAGCTTCAGTCTGTCTTGCGAATGCACCTTTGCCGCCTGCGGCTTTAGCTTCCTCTTCTCGCGCTGCTTTTTGCTGTGCTAATTCTTCATCAGCTATCTTCTGCGCTTCATCAGTTGCAGCGCATGATAAGAAGTCGCATGCATCTTCTACAAATTTGCCACAAGTATTTGCAATCTTTGCCCTTGCTTCAGGATTGTTTCCGAAAATTCCTGCGAGTGCTCTGGCGTTTTGTTCCGGGTTCTGGTTTTGACCGACAGTGCCCGATACTGCAGGATTTTGTAGTGCATTATTTGCATAATCCTGAGCGGCCAGATTATTTGAGAAATCCGTACCATGCATTCCTGAACCAGCCCTCGCGGAACCGCTAAAGCATGCATCAAGATTAGATAATCTCATGTATATAGATATAGGAACTTTTCCGATTTCAACATTCTGCGTTCCTATTGAAACTGCGTTTGCTGCCATCGATAATATTTGTGCTCCTGCTGCTCCCTGAGTGACATATCCTCTTAGATCGCATATCTTTTGTATTTTTGGAATAATGGATCCTACTGTTCCTAATATTTCTGCTCTCACGAGGAAATTATCTTCTGCATCAGCTATCTTCTTTCCTATTCTTTCACCAGGAGTGCAATCTTGTCCTTCATTGCATAATTTAGTGTTTGATAATTTGAAAGGTATTCTTAGTGCTAATTGCTGCGGATTTTTGTAAATATAGTCTCCTTCCTTTACGATTGCTGAAATATTGCATTCAATTTCAAATTCATCTGCCAGTACGTTAGGATCAGTATTTTCATGGAACGTGAAATCAATTCTTGAAACATCATCAAGATTTGCGTATTCATTGCTTATTTTTGCGTTTAAAAATACTATACTTGCCGGAACTGTTCCGTCATCACTGATATACGAGCATTTGCTAAGATCAAGCTGTTGGTATAAAACATCAATGTCGTTCCCTTTTACAACAGATAAATCATATGTCGCATAAACATAGAAAGGTATGCCGTTTGTTGTTGCCATGTCCAAAACGATCCTATTAATTCCAGTAGGATATACTTTGAGAAGCGATATTGCAAGATTATCAGGAGTCTCATTATCTGACTTGAATCCAAAGACCCTTACAGCATGCTTCATTTCGTCAGTATTTCCGACAATATCAGTTGCATTAATTGAAATTTCTGCATCATAGTATCCTGAATTAATATTATTTATATTCCAGACGCAGTTGAAATAAGTATTGTCAATTCTTGCACATTCGCCTTCTTCTGTTGCATTCTTTATTTTTTCAAGATATGCCTGGGCAGTAAGCTCATTTGCTTCTGCTTCCTTTACCTTTGCTTCGATTTTTATGTTGCTTCCGGATACTAGCTCTCTTATGACAGAAGAAGTCTGGCCTGTTACATTTATTGACTCTATATCTGGAACAGTATTGTCACAATAGAAATATGTATTGTATGGCGCGATTTGATTTCCTGAATCATCTCTGCTTACAAATCCGCCTGTTGAAGATATACTAACATCAACTTGTGATCCGCTCGAACATGAAATAAATGCTGTGCCCACGCATTCTCCGCCAGTGCAATTAAGAACCCTGTTTGTTGCAGGCGATGAGCCGCTTATGGTGTAAAAGACCATTTTTTTCTCGAAATTTTCCTTGTTCAATGATATCAGGATATTATTTACTCCATCATGAATATAGCATCTTGCTCCGTCACATTTATCTGTTTTTATGGAAACTTGCGGTATAACATTATCTATAGTCACAAGTTTTGTAAGTGTTGAAGTAGTGTTTGATCCGTAAGTATCATTCACGGAGACTGCTATGCTCACTGTGCCGCTTGAGAGCTTCATTGAGACAGATCTTATGACGCAATCATAGACTTTCCTGTCTGTAGAAATAGTAGTATTAGAAACTATGCAGTTTCCTAAAGGAACATTGAAATTCTTATATACATATTGGAATGCAGGATTATTATTTATGCTCGTCATATTCACGATAATTGAAGCGATGTTTTCTTCGCGCACGCTAAAATATAAATCTACAAGGAAAGATGCGCTGCTGCTTATTGTTGTTATTTCACTAGTTGTTCCTGCATATTTTATGACGAGTCCATTGATTATCTCCGGAGCTTGTATGTCAACAGATATATTTTGCGCTGGAGTAATATGAACATTGCCTACATTGTCTATTGCTTTTAGTCTTATGGACTTGGTTCCTGAGCTACTAATGCTTAAAGTTATCGAACCATTATAATAACAGCTTCCAGGAGTCCCATTGATATTTACATTATTTATTTCGCTTTCTCCTTCATATACGACAAGAGTCTTTATTCCAGAACATAAACTATTCAGGTTAAATCCTGAATCAGTGATAATATAATCAAGAGTTGCTTTCCCCTGAGTGTTTCTTAAAGTATAACTTACCGCAGCTATTGAATTGTCGACCTTGATGTTTGTTGTCAGAGAATTTCCTTCAGCATTTGTCAATTGATATGATGCAGTTGCTGAATTTGCCTTGTCAGTTATCGTGCATATGTAAACATTATTTCCTTGAGATATGCAAGGCTTATTATTTATAGACAGATTGCTAGTTGAGGTTGCATTAACTCCTATAGAATCATTTACTGCCCTGTAAGATATTCCTCCGGTATTCTCAATGCTTTTTACAATGATTGCAGCTGATGCTATGCCTGCAGATATTCCTACGAGCAATACAAATAACATTAAAGATTGTATAATCCTGATAAGTCTAACTTCACCTTTAAAACTCAACCCACTCCCCTCTGTATAACGATCTAAGTATAAACTATATACAAACCCGACAAGTATATTTATAAAGATTTTGTTTTTATAATCGTCATTATTACAACCAATGCAAATGCCGCCTAGCGAGCCCTAATTGTATTGAAATTTTTGTGTCAGAAATTGAAAATTTCTGAGCATGATCAAAAACTGAAAGTTTTCGACACGTCTAGACTCGTTTGCGGCAAACGATTAAAGAATCTATGCGAGCGCGGCATTGCGCAAGCAAATACAGAATAATTTAGAAATATTTTATCTTACTTGTCCATTCGATACTTTTTCAACACCAAGCGGCCCTTTAGTTGTCTGGAGTTGCATTGGCTGGCCATTATGATCATGGAATATTTTTTTATCTTTGGCGTAGATCTTGACGCTGCCAAATTCCTTGACATTTATTTTCTTCAAATCTTTTAGATGCGTAAGCTTTGCTTCTCCAAGAGAATTAATGAATACAAAGTCTCCAGGCTCGGAATTTGTTGTAAGTAGTCCGACTACGCCGTTATCTTCTGCTGCAAGAAGCATGCCGTTGCTTTCAACTCCTCGAATTACAGCAGGTTCAAGATTTGCAATAACCACGATATTTCTATCATAAAGTTCATCTTCTTTGTAATAAGGAACCATTCCTGTGACTATCTGCCTGTATTCGTCTCCGAAATCAAGCTTTAATACGTAAAGTTTTTCTGCATTTGAGTGCCTCTTTACTTCTACAATTTTTGCAACTCTTAATTGAAGATCATCAAATGTAACAGGCATTGAAGAATCATTTTTCGTCTCAGTTTTGCCTGACTTGGAATCATCATTATTCTTCTTTCTTTTTCCTGCAAATTTTTCCCGTAATTCAACAAGTTCTTTATCTTCGATTTTCTTGAATATTAATTGAGCATTGCTTATTTTATGTCCTGCGTGTATTGTTAGTTTGCCAAGATCTTTCCATCCAAGTTTTTTATTTTCAATGTTCAATTGTTCTTGTATAGATTTTGATGCTAGAGGCATGTAAGGCTGTATTAATATAGATAAGTCCTTGACGACATTTGCAAGGATGTGAAGCGTTGTTGCATTTCTTGAGACATCAGGGTTCTTCCAAGGTTCGTTATCCTGGAGATATTGGTTTCCTATTTTTGCAAGATGCATTATTTCTTTCAATGCTTCTTTGATATCGATTGTTTCTACTAGTGTTGAAATTTTCTTTTCAATTGACCGGATCTCTTCAAGAAGAGCCTGATCTTTTTCTTCAAGTATTGCCTCAGGAATTATACTTTCGTAATTTCTGTTCAGGAAAACTACGACTCTATTGACAAGATTTCCTAAATTACCGACAAGTTCAGCATTGTTCTTTTTCTGGAAGTCGCTCCAGCTAAATTCTGTGTCAGATCGTTCAGGCCTGTTAATCATTAAGTAATATCTGAATACATCTGCAGGAATTCCAGTGCTTCTAGCGTCATCTCCAAAGACCCCTATGTTTCTGCTTTTTGAAAATTGGCCGTTCTCATAATTCAAAAACTCATTAACGCTGATTTCAGACAGGAGAGTATAATTATCATGAGCCCCTATGCAAAATGCTGGAAATAATATAGTATGGAATGGAATGTTATCTTTTCCCATGAATTGTACCAGCTTTACATTATTGTTGTCATGCCACCAGTCTTTCCAATCTTCTCTGCATTCTTTTGTTATTCCAATATATCCTATAGGAGCATCAAACCAGCTATAGAATACTTTATCTTCAAAGCCCGCAAGAGGTACTTTTATTCCCCATTTTAAGTCTCTTGTAATGCATCTATTCCTGAGGCCCTCTCTCATCCACGCGTCAGTCATCGTTCGCGCATTATCTGACCATCCTGATTGGACTGTATCCATCCATTTTCGAAGTGTTGGCTCTATTTTTGGAAGATCCATGAACAAGTGATTTGAAGATTTAATTATCGGAGTAGTCTTGCAAAGTTTGCATTTCGGATTAATTAATTCGTTTGCATTCAGGAGATTTCCGCAGCTCTCACACTGGTCACCTCTTGCATTTTCATAATTGCATTTAGGGCAAGTTCCCTCGACAAATCTATCTGCAAGGAACCTGTCATCTTTCTCGCAATATAGTTGCTCGATTGTGTCTTCGGAAATGTATCCATTAGTCCTGAGCTTGTTGAAAATATCGATGCTAACTTCGGCATTCTGCTTGCTGCTGGTCCTTCCGTAGCAATCAAAGTCGCAATTGAACCATTTGTAAATCTCCGTATGTATGGCATGATATTTGTCGCATAATTGCCTTGGAGTTATTCCTTCTTCTATTGCTTTTGTTTCGGCAGTAGTTCCATGTTCATCAGTTCCAAGAACAGAAATAACATCTTTATCCATCAATCTTAAGAATTTTGTATATACATCAGCAGAAATTATGCAAACTAGATTTCCCAGATGAGGGACGTTATTCACATAAGGCAGAGCGCTAGTTACTAAGATCTTTTTTTTCGCGTGAATTGGATTTACGGCATGTGCATTGTGCTGAGTCATATAGAAGATGAAACAGAAGCAATTTATAAAGGTTTAGTAGTCTTATATTCTACTTTATCTTTTATTTCGATCGCTCTTTCTTGTAGATTGTATCATATCATTAAATGATGTATAGCATTCAATAAGCAGATCAGGGTATACGTTTGTTAATAGACAATCAACACTATCATGTTCTTTTCCATTAAAGAAAACAGTTGTATCTGGCGTTTCATTCTGTTCATATAATTTATTTACTCTTAGATCTATTGCAGGATAGTGCTTATTATCTAAATCCTTATTTTCCTGAAAAAATATTTTTCCATAATCCCCATATTTTGGATCGAGCTCAAGCCAGAATGCCAAGTGATAGCTTTCATTTACCGGTAAATGTGCAGGAAACAACATTTTGTAAGCAAGATTCGAATGGAGTTTTTGAAATTCTGAAGAATCAAAAGTTGTAAAAGGATATTTTTTAATAAGCGTCTCGCATAATACATTTACAGAAGGACTATAAACAAATGTATTCTCGCACAGGTGTTTATATCCTTCAAGCCACAGTTGCCGTACAAGCAAAGAATCATGCCTTGAGTTAAATATTGTCCACGAATGATCTTCAAAGTCAAATGTCATAATCCACCTTATTTCTCAGGATTTTTCTCTTTAATCGAACCCATTGTAGGAACCTTGGATCTTTCTATAATATAATCCATTTGTATATAAGAATTAATTAAAAGATCAGGCGTTGCCTTTAAGAAAGTATCATATGTCCTTGTCATTTCACCGTCAAATTTTACATACAGCGATAGTTCATTATTCTCATGCGGGACAAAATTGAGCCTCATATCAATTGAAGGATAATTAGAATGATATTCTCCGCCATAATATTCTTTGCAGCAAAATATTTTGCAATAATCATCATTCTCTCCGCTCAATTTTTCGACCCAAAAAGATATATGGAAATCATCATTCAAAGCAATTGCTGCAGGAATAAGCACTTCATCTTCTATTCTCTTCTTATAAGCATTCTGAAATCTTGTAAAAGGAGGCCGAGGAGTTATATTGGCTCTTGAAGAAGAATATTTAATGACATTCTCGAATGTCTCAAAATTCAATAGTGAATCTTTTATGATTGCGTTAAAACCTTTAAGCCATTTTATTTTGGCATCAAGTTCATATTTTTTTCTTGTTATTAGAATATCATACGCATAATCCTCAAGACCTTTCATATCGAGGCTCATTGAGAGCAAATAACAGTGAAGTATATATAAATTTAACTCATGCCAAGAATTTCTAAGAATTTAAATAAAATATTTAGATATAAAAAATCCTAAATAAAATTAAATAAAAAATGATCACTCATCATCAAGGTCCGCATCTTCGACTGCTGCGCCTTTCTTGCCTTTCTTTTTTATTTCCTTCATTTTTTTAGTGACATCTATCGGGCCTTTGCATTTTTCGCAAGGGAATCTTAATGTAAGAACTCCCTCAACACGCTTTCGCTTGAAAGGCAATACATTTCCACCATGGAATTCACATGCAGGGCAGACATAATCGACATTTGCCATAAGTCCTTCTTCATAAGCAGTCTTTTCAACAGTATATTTGCAATTAGGGCAAACATATTCTAATGCCCTTATCTTTGCTTTTCCATCTACGACTGGCTTTCCCATGAATGCTTTCTTGCATTTAGGACACTGTTGCCTAAATACCCAGCACCTGACTGTGCCGTTGAATTTCTCGCCGATATTTCTATTAGTAAAATATACGCATTCTTCCATTGATTTAGGTTCTACAAGCTTTACCATTTTATCCTCCGACAATGCAATAATCTTAATAAGTGATTATATGCATAAATAAGTGTAATTTTTAATAGTTATGAATCATCCCAGTAATATAAATTCTTTGACTCCTGAATATATAAAGTCCACTGCCAGGGCTGCAAGGAGCAAGCCAAGCACTTTTGAGAGTATTAATATTACATCTTTTCCGAAAATTTTCTCGAATACAAATGAAAACTTAAGCATCAAATATGAAACAAATATAACAAGGAGTGCAGCAATCAAAGGAATTGTATATCCGTAATCTTTTGACAATATAATTATGGTTGTCAATGCTCCAGGTCCAGACAATAAAGGAGTCCCAATAAGTATTGCCGCGCTTGTTACTTTCTCGCGCTTGCCGCCAAGTTCTATTCCAAGAACCGTGGTTATTCCCATCAAAAGCAAGATAATGCCGCCGCCAATCTTAAGGCCGCTAAAACTTATCTTTAATGCATCAAGTATTATAAGACCAGTAAAAAGAAAAGCTATAAGCAAGATTGCAGCAACTGTAATTGCCGTTAGTATTGCCTTGTTTTTTTCTTTTGCAGTCTTATTCTTGAATTCAGATATAAAAAATAATACGCTCATAAATGGATCTATTATTATGAACAAAGTAATAAATGACATCAATATTTCAGCGTACATAGAATAATTTGCCTGAATAGTAATTTATTAAGTTTACGTATTGTATAAGATTTTTAAGAATAAATCAAGCCTCCGCCGAGACAAGTTCACTTACGTTCGTTGCCTCAGCTGAGTCTTTCGCTTTTACTCAAGCCTCCGCCGAGAATTGCACTCGGGACCTGCTGCTTACTAGGCAGCCGCAATAGCTACTATGCCACGGAGGCGCATATAAAAACTGCGGAGGAAGGGATTCGAACCCTCGAACACACTAAGTGACAGGATCT
>DASPMU010000090.1:0-7956 GCA_035626895.1 Alphaproteobacteria bacterium | reverse complement strand
TTTCTTTTGCAAGCGTTGATAATGATCCCTTATGAAAACCTATCTGCTCATCTTTTGAGGATTTGCCCTCATCAGTTTTTGTCTTTTTGCTATCGTTTTTTGCCATTAAATCACCCTTAAACTTATGTTAATTAATATATGATATATTGTCATTGGTTGCACTAGGTATTTATATAGTTTATGACAGTTATCTGGCTGATTATAGAGGCAATTTGCCTATTTTTATAATCAACTTTATAAAGAATCTTTGGCGATAAATTAATTAAAATGGCTAATAATAGCGTACTTGTGGATGAAGCAAATACTGCGCTTTCAATAGTTAATCCTCTAGTTGTCAAGATAGTAATTGCCCTATTGATATTTTTTATAGGCTTTATAATTGGAAAAATAGTTGAGAAAATAATCCTTCGATTCTTTAAGATAAGCGATCTTGATAAGCTTTTTAGGCAACAGACAGGGCTTAAAATGTCATTGTCGATTGTAATATCTACAATAATTTCTTATTTCATATATGTTGTTGCAGTAGTAATGGCATTGAACCGCCTTGAAATAGCAACTACTATAATTACTACTATTGTAATACTTTTAGTCGTGGTATTGTTATTATTTGTTATATTTGGACTCAATGATGTATTTGCCAATATGAATGCCGGCCTCATAATAAAATTTAGGGGAAATCTGAAAGTCGGAGATTACATTCGAATCAAAAACAAGAATGTCGAAGGACATATTGTAAACATGAATGCATTAAACATAAGGCTTGAAACAAAGAAGGATGAGATAGTATTTATTCCTAACATGGCATTATTCAAATCAGAAATAGTAAAGCCAAAGAAAATACCAAAACATATGATGCATCATAAGCATAAATAATATTAGAATAAAATATTTAAGTTATTTATATATCTTTTATCGTCAACGCGGCCACTCTGTTGAAATATAATTCTATAGTTTTATTCTGAGGAGGGCTATCATTGAGGTATACTTGAGTAAAACATGGTCCATGCAGCGTCTGCCCATTATATTTTCTCATATGAAGAGGAGCTAATATATCCTGTTGACATTCCCAGCATTTAGGATTGCCTTCCTTCCAGTAGCCATCATGATCTTTGTATTCTTCCATTAATTTCTTATAAAATTCCAGAAAGTCTTTATCATCAAGTGCGAGTATTTTTCCATAATCGAATTCTCTTGTTCCTGGAAAACTAAACAATACTCTTCCCTTTACAAGGAAATCTTCAATACTTATTTTTTTCTGTTGCTCTTGAGTCATTTTATTAGAATTTATTGATTTAATTTCTCAAGCATGCTTGAAATGTTCCATATCTGCGTCCTTATGAATGCAGGAAGATTCATGTCTTCGGAAACTTCATCAAGATTATGGAGTGATTTGCCGACTTTGAGTGATAATTCGCAGTCAGCCTTTAATTCAGAAATTATTGTATCAATTTTTGCGCGGACATTTTTTGGCACGCCATCGTCTTCTTTTAGGGCAGTAAGAGCCTCTATTATCTCATCGCACTGCTGCTGGAGCATTTCTTTATTCTTTGCCATTTTTTTTCTCTAGGCTCTTTAGGACTTCTTGCTGAAGTTCTTCGAATTTTACCCTTAGTTTTTCTTCTTGCTTGTCTATTGTTGATATTCTTATTGCAAGCATCTCTTTCTTTTCTTTAAGCTCCTTTGATAATTCTTTAGTATCGCTTAAGACCATGATATTTCCGATTAGCTTGTATGCTTTTTGCGTGTTAGAGATTTCAGAAAGCGCTGCTTCTATTTCTGTTTCCTGCATCTGGAATTGCTGGCGTTGCATTGCAAAATTTTCCATGCTTTGCTGGATCAATTGTATCTGTCCGATTTTTTCCTGTGTCTTGTCGTTCATTTTTGTCCTAATTTTATTTATTTTGCTCCAGTAATCTTTTTTGTATTTTCCCACACTGCAAGAACTTTTGTTATCATATTGAACGTTGTCTTTAATGCAATTGCATCATCGGCAGTTATTTCAAATAATAGTTCCTTTTTAGATTTAGTTATATTGTATTTTGATCTATTTAATTCTCTATCTTCAGAAGCAAATAGCTTGTATATTGCATCGATGTCCTTTTTTATGATGATTGTTGATTCATACATTTGCAATCATCTCCAAATGGATTTATCTTGCCTTGACTTTTGTTATAGAAGTTCTTGGCTTAAATATTAGCCTTGAACCACAGTATGGGCATCTGACCTTTTTTTTGATGTAAGTGTCAGCTACAATCTTGCTGCATGAGAAACATTTGTAATCGACCATTTTTTACCTCTATTCTGTGGACCTTATTGCCGGAACCTTTGAAACAGTATATGCTCTTGATGTGAATTTTGCCTTGCACTTGTCGCAATTCCATATTCCAACTGATATTCTTGAAACTTTAGGGAACGCGCAGTATGGGCATTTATGCTTTTTCTTCTGCTCTACTTCAAGCAATGCTACTTTTTCCTTATTTCTTCTTCCATACCTAGTGCCGTATCTTCCAACTGCCTTATAGTGCTTCATTGACTCTGCCATCTTAACCTCATAAAATCATATTAGTATTTAATATAGACTAGGATTAAACGGTTATTTATAAATCTTGTCCTTGGGACAAGATTTCTGAGCACAAAAGGCGAGGAAAGCTTTCGCGAAGCGAAAGTCCCGAACAAACATGAGGACATTTACGCATACTATGCGTAAGTTCTAGAAAAATAAAAGAAATGATTATATTTGCGTTTTACCTTTTCTTATTGATATAGCATCTCCTGCAACATCCTCAGCTACGCCTCTAGTTTTTCCTTTTCTAAATGCTGCTCCTACTGCATCAAGAGCATTATGCTTGAGTTTCTTGCATTCCATTTTAGCCTGCTTGAATTCCATCTTGCATTCTTTCTTATCTTGCTTGTATGTTTGAGCGCATAATTTTAGAGCTTCTTTGTCGCCTGCTGCATTTTTGCATTCAAGACCTTGAGCTTTTGCTTCTGTGAAACAATCGTTTTTAGCGTAAGCTGCATCAGCAACACAAGTTCCAAAAGTCTGAGCTTTTGTAGAATTAGTCTCGTTTTCAGCTAATGCACTTGCCATAATGCTAAATAAAAAAACTATTGACACGATATAAAATTTATTCATAATTATCACCGATGGTATTTTTGGAAATAGTGTATATAAATATTGCGGTAAATCAAGGTATTTTAATATGCTTAATTAAGGATTCCATTCTTCTCCATTGAACAGTGACTTTGTTCCATTGCCGATTTTTCCTTCATACATTACTATTTGGAATTTGTCTCTTGCCATCTCTAAAGTCTCATTTAAGTTCTTTATCCATCGTTCAGGCGTTCTTTCTATCAGATCCCTATGAACAACCATCTTTTTTATTCCTGATTCAATTACAGCATTATAACATGAAACACACGGTATCCAGGGCATATACATAGTACTAAGAGCAAATGCCACTTTGTTTCTCTTTCCATTTGCTATAGCGTCTTTTTCAGCATGTATAATGTAGAGATGCTTTTTTTCCGGACTGCTCCTATCAGCAACATTTTCAGTTCCAGGCATGAAATGATTTGCTCCTTTAGCTCTTATAACTCCATTTCTTGCTATATTTGCGCCTGTTTTTGTTCTTTCATCTTCGCTGCGAATCCATGCATAATCGTATGCTGCCTTTAAGAAAATTCTGTCTAGCTCATTATTTGTTCTTGTCAAATATTCAATGTTTAATTTCTCCACTTTTATCCCTCATCCAATAATCTGACTTATATGCTCATTTTTGTTTATCCTTATTATATTATTTACATAGCTTTCCATCTTTGCTTCGTGGCTCACCATGATTAATTGCCTGAGCTGCAATTCATAAAGGACATTTCTCATCTTGTCAAGCTGCTCTGAACTAAAGCCATCTGTTGGCTCGTCAAGTATTAGAATGTCCCTGGTATTTATGCTATTTATCAGATCATTGATGACTTTGTTTAATGCAAGCCTGTAGGCAAGAGCTACAGAGGTCTTCTCTCCTCCTGAGAGGCTTGAGAGTTCAGTATCATACCCGTCCTGGATTATAAGCGGCGTGAATTCCTCATCAATCCGAACATTCATGTTTTCATCATCAATTAGCATATTGAACCATTTTTGGAACAGGGCATTGAATTCTGAATGTATCTTTTGCATGACTGTCTTTTCAATGGTTGAAGCAAGATTTACTATATGCTCGTTCATCCAATAATTGAGCTCGCTGACATAAATTATTTTTTCTTTGATCTTATTTTTAGATTCTATTTCTTCAGCAAGCCTTGATATTTCTTTTTCTGCTGACTCTATATCTTTATTTATCGAAGATAATTTTATAATGCTGCTGGTCAGGCTTTTATTGATTTCATCGTGAAGATTCTTTTTTTCTAGATATTCTTTTTCTATATCTTCGAAAGATTTTATCTTATCTGAAATTATGTTGTGAGTATTTTTCAATTCTTCAAGATCTTTGGATGTTGATTCTATTGCTAATTGAAGTTCGAGTTTTTTTGCTTTTTTCTCAGCAAGAGATTCTTCTATGTGTTTTTTTGCCTCAAGCCCGTTGAGCAGTTTTCTTGATTTAGATATTCTATCGAGCAAAATATTTATGTCCATGCCGTCGAGCTTTTCTTTTTTCACTTTGAGCTCTTGGATTTCCCTCTCTATTGATGATTTTGATTCTTGCAGCTTTTCGATATTTGCAAGTTTCGTCTTTATTATATTCAATTCTATCTCAGATTTCTGAAGATCTTCTAGAGATGACTTCAACTCAAGCAACTTGGAATTGTATTCCATTTTCCTGTTTTGCAGCTCTGCAAATTTTCTTTCGCAAGAATGTATATTGGAATTTTCCTTGTCGAGAATTTTTACTTTATGGGAGAAATCAACATTTTGGAGACAAGTCGGGCAAGTGCTTAAGTCTTTGAGTTGATTGACTATTTTTGCAGAATTTATTTTATTGACATTTATTATGTTTAACTCTATTAAATTTCTCTCAGCCTGATCTTTTATCTCTGCTAGTTCTTTTTCTTTCGACTCCTTCGATTCGAATTTTTTAGACAGATATTCGTACTTGTATTTTAATGAAGCAACATCTTCTATTTCCATATTTTTTAAATCCCTTTGCTTGTCTTCAAGTCTTTTCCCGATTATCTCTTTTGCGTTTTTTATCTTTGATAATTTATCTTCGGCGTCAGATAGCTGCAGGCTTATTGTGTTTTCATCTGCGTCGACAATTCCTAGCTCTGAGAGCTTTGAATTATATTCATTTATCCTGTAATCTATCATGCCAAGCTCTTTGTTGTTTCTGTCAAGATCTGACTGCTTATTTTTTACATTGATGGAGGATATTTCAAAATCTTTTTTTAATATATTTAGCCTTGAAATTTTATCTTCAAAAGATTTTAGTTCTTCTGATGATTTGCCGAGTTGTTCTTTCAGGATTTTATTTTGCTCTGTTTCTTTTCCTGATTGCGATAATAATTCTATTTTTATCATCTTGTTTTTCTCAAGGAGAATCTTGATATTTTCAAGATCTGAAATTTTTGATTCCATGTTTTTTTTAGTGTTTCTTAATTCTTTAGAATACGTCAAGGCATTTTCTCTTATTCTCTTGTATTTATCGATATTGAAAATTTTTCTCAGGGTATCGAGGCGGTCTTCTTTGCTCTCAAAAAGGATTTTTTTCATATCTTCCTGTGGAGTATAGACCGTATATCTGTAGATTATGCTCGTATTTTTATTTAGAAGATCTTCCGGATAGCCAAAAAGCTCAAGGATTTTTGACTTCAATTCAACTGGCGTCAGATCCTGGGAGCTGCCATTGATTATTATTTTTCCCGAATCTTGAGTTACTGCATCTTTTGAAAATTTCAGTCTTCTAATTATTGTTATATCCTGGCTGTTAAGCTCGAAATTTAGCTCTACACTACCTTCCTTTTTTCCATGCCGTAGAAGGCTTTGGCCCGAGACATCTCCTTTGATTATTCCAAACAATGCAAACTCTATCGCTAAAAGAATTGTTGTTTTTCCGCACCCTATATCTCCTATCAAAAGAGTTGAACCCTCTGAGAAATTAATAGAAGAGTCATTATAAGAACGAATATTGCTTAACTTGAGAGATTTCAGGAGCATAACTTGAATGCAATAAGATTGTTTAAATAGTTAACTTGTTTATTCCTATGTAGGTGTAAACGATTTTATCTAAAATATGATTCATCTATGTTTATAGAATCTTTGCATTTTTTGCAAAACCACCCAGGCTTCATGCGCCTTAGCATTTCATCAAAACCCGTGTCGTATCTTCTTATACTGCCTAATTTCATGTATCCTTCTTCTTTTGGAGGAGATATTATATCGACTGTTTCATACATGATGCACTTATTATCTATACAATGCGGGTCGAGCCATTGTTCATGGCCATTTGAATTTACCCACTTAGCAATCTTAAAATGATCGGGATAGGAAATATGGTTTTTCTTTGGGTATATTATATCATGTCCTATTTCATGGATTGCTATTAGTTCTAGTCTTTTCATATAGTGTCTTTTTGAAATAATGAGTTTTTGGCTTGGCACGCTATCTTTTCTTTTTAATCTTGCTGTTGAAATAATAGAGTATCCTTCTTGCGGACAGCTGATTCCAAAAAGCCAGTCGTTTATGTTTTCGTCATTATTATATAAATCTCTAGGAGTCAAAAACATGACTGGCTTTCCGTTATATTCTTGCACTATGTCCTCGATAAGATTAGATTGCATGTAGCCTCCAAACGGGGGGATTTTTATGAACGCTTTGGAAAGATTTCTATGCTTTATTTGACTTTCAAAACCAAAGGCTTTCTTCAATTTTTTTCTAATGTGCCTGGATTCAGGCAGCAAATTTTCATGGAGAATTATCATTTTCTTCAAATTAGGAAATTAATTTATTTTCTATAGGCAGATTATGGGGTTGAATCTGTTTTTCTTTTTTAGATTGGCTTCTATCATACCAAAATAATGGATGGTATGCAAATAAAGTTAGAGGATTTATGTTTATAATATTTGATAGTGAAGAAGTGTGATTTCCTTTTCTTAATTCATTTGCCCTATAAGGCATATAGACTGCCCTAAATGCAATAGCCGTTCCAAGCCAAGCAAGAAATATTGGCTTTCCAACTACATCATATACTTCTCCAACAAGCCCTTGCGGCTCGTAATTGCTTGCATACGTTTTATACCAAACTGCTGATTGCCAGACTAATGTTGAAGTATCTGAAATGAATATGTTAATCCCTGTGCATATTTTTTCTTCAAGATTGTTTAACTTGCAAAAAGGCTTGAAATACCTGCCCTGGAAATTTGCGATATATGCGCCAGGAATATATTTGAAGGGATTAATTCTGCGCTTTTTTGATGAAGTCATGCTCATCCCATTTTTTAATTCGTAAGTATTCGGATGAAATTCTCTTGGGAGTCCGACCCTTTTGGATATTTGTTTTGCTATTTTCTCAGGCCACTGATATTCATTTACAAAAAGATCATATGCATATTTTCTACGTTCAAGAAGAGGCGATCTTTTTTCCTTTCTTTTTTCTGCTATATTTTTAAGCATTGTAGAAACTTTGGCAAGTCTTAGAGAAGCATTGTGCAGTTTTAAAGAAATATTCTCATACGACCTCGTAATCAAATCTTCAAGCATGAAAATCGGAAACAAAGCACTTTTTATAAGCCTTTCCGAAAAAAAGACATATTTATAAATAAATATCATTCTCTAAGAATCAGTTATTCTACAGCACCGTAGCCCGCAGCGCCTTTTTCAAAAAAGTCGCGTCAAAAAGAGGCTTGGCCGCCAAAGAGAATAACTATATTTAGCCCCGTAGTGTAGCGGTCAATCATACAGGCCTTTGGTCATGAGAAATCATGGAAGAGAGCCTGGGACCCCAGTTCGAATCTGGGCGGGGCTAT
>DASPMU010000089.1:0-9014 GCA_035626895.1 Alphaproteobacteria bacterium | reverse complement strand
GGATCCTGCAGACGAAATAGAAAAATTGCATGCTCTTATGAAGAAAGGCATTATTACTAAAAAAGAATTTGAAAATAAAAAGAAAAAGCTGCTGGAATAAAAAAATAAATAATTTATTCTACATACTTTGCAAGTCTTCCTAGTGTCTGCTTTCCGCCTTCTATTGCGCCGTATTTCTTGATTACAAGTTCTTTTTGTTTTGCAGTTGGGAATACTGATTTTAGTATTACGTTTGTTTTATTTTCTTGCTTTTCGAATTCTACTGTTGAGATGAATCCTTCCGGATCGTTGTTTTTTCCGCTGTCATGCAGATATTTGATTTTATTTGGATTTATCTCAAGATATTTCATCCTGTTTGGATAATCTGTTCCGTCAGGGCCATGCATGATGTATTCCCAAGTTCCTCCGACTTTGAAATTCATTTTCTTTGTTGTTGTAGTAAATCCGTTCGGGCCCCACCACTTTACGATGTTTTTCTTATCTCCGAATGCCTTGAAGACTTTGTCTTGAGAAGCATTAATCACCCTGTTTAGAACAATTAGCCTATCTTCATAGACGACATCTTCTAGTTTATCGATTGATGAATTCCATCCTTCAAGCATTCCTGTCTTTAGCATTGCGTTGTATTCCTTTTCATTCTTAGGGCTGTATGTTATTGATAATTTTGTCTTGTTATCTTTGATTTTATCGAATTTTATTACAACTTCTGATTCTTTTGGAAAATCATTGAATCCAAATGTTGATGGTTCGATCACGTTTCCTTTTTCATCCTCGAACCGGTCTGTCACGACTAGTTTTTCATTCTTTTTGATTTCCTTGAATGTTCCGCCGCTCCATGCCTTGAAATTATTCGGGCCAGTCATTAGATAATGGTATTGTCCTCCTTTTCGAAGATCTATTTTGATGATAGGGCCATCATAGCCTTTAGGAGCCCACCATTTCTTTATTTTCTTCGGGTTTGTCCAAGCTTCAAATACTTGCTCTCGTGGAGCATCAAATATTCTTTCTATTACGATTCTTTTTGCCATTTTTTTCCTCCGCTAGATATAACTCTAATGAGTCTAATCTTTCATTCCATATTCGTTTGTAATATTGCAGATAATCTTCTGCTTTCAAAAATGCCTTTGGTGACAGCTTGATGAACTGCTGCTTTCCTTTTCGTGTTTTTGTGACAAGATTTGCCTTCTCTAGGCTGATTATATGCTTTGAAATCGCTGCAAATGTGAGGTTGTAGTGTTTTGCTAATTCTCCGATTGATTTTTCTTTCTTTGCTACTCGTTCCAGTATGTCTCTGCGTGTTTTGTCGGATAATGCTCCGAATACAGCGTCGAGATCTATTTTATATTCAACCATTTAGTTGAATGAAAGTTTATTTAATATATAAATGTTGTGATAGATTTGTTTAGAATTTTGGTTTTTGTTGTTAATTTGTATAGCATTAAAATGATAAAAAAAGAAAAAAAGAAAAGACTTATTCGGTCATTTGCATGACTGTTTGGACTTCATTGACTATTTCGTCACGAGTTCCGCTAGTCTCCCAGAATATTCTTCGAGTGTCTTCTCCATCCCTGTTGCTTCCATCAGCTGTTCCAAGAACATTCCAGCCTCTTGAAGTCATTGCCTCGGTTATATCAGTGATGTTGTTTTCTGTTTCAACAGTTATGAAGTCTCCACGAGCATATACTGAGCTGCTGCTGCCTGTTGTCAATTCAACTAGGTGTCCAATAGAGATAAATCCATCAAGCTCTAGATCTGAATCGATAGAGATGCTGCAGACGCTTCCATTCTGAATAACTCTTCCATTCCAGTCGTCAGCTAAATCTGCACACCATGAACTCATGTTCTGGCTAGGCGGCGGAGTTGTCGTGTTGGTTGTGTTTGTGTTGTTGTTTCCAGTGATTCCAGGATCATTTGTGTTGTTAGTTGTGTTTGTATTGTTCATTGCTGCCATTTCAACATTCACGTCCATTGTGTCTGAAACTGAATACTGGTCATTTTCTGCAATGCAAGTTACTCTATAGTTTCCAGGCTGTCCGTAGATATGATATGTGTCTCCATTCCAGATTCCAAGAAGCTTATGCTCGTCGCCATAATACCATGTGTATCTAGTTGGCGTGAATCCTTTTGCGTCACAAACAAAGACTAAATCAGATCCTTTAGGATATGGCGCTTTGATGTATAGATCTACACTTATTGATTCGTTAGTCTGGTTGTTATTGGTTTCTGCTTCAGTTCCAAGGATTGCAACAGTGTCTGAACCGTCGTTTACTTCATCATCTGTAGTTGTGTCGTCATCTGTTACATTATCGTCGTCATTAGTTTCATTATCGGTGGTATTAGTCGTTTCATTAGTTGTTGTGTTTATCTCTGTTTCGTTGTCTGTCTCATTTATTGATGCATCTACATCCATTATGAATTCAGATTCGTCAAGAACAAAGATGTTATTATCTGAATCTATGTAATAAAAATTTCCATCTTCATCTTCATATACGATTTCACCGGTAACTGTAGTTCCGACTATTTCATCATCGTTTGTGGTTGTCTCTGTAGTTTCGTCAGTCGTGTCATGTATTATTACTTCACCAGTAGTTTCGTTAGTTTCGTGTGCGGCAAATGCTAATGAGAAAGTCAAAAGCAAGCCTATTGCCATCAATATAGATTTGTTCATTGCTGTCCACCTCCGTTTTTTTATAATATAGAACTATTTGTGAGAGTTATTGCTGCAGTCTTTTTCTTCTCAATAGTCCAAAGCTTGAAGTTAGGCATTCTTGGCCTTTTATGTAATATGTTTCGTATCATATTATTCCCTGCCCTCAAAAGCTACCCACAAACAAAGACCCTAAGAAATTATTAAAAAAATTATAATATAACTATCGCTTTTTGTTTTATAAGCCTTGTGAATTATTTTTCAGAAACCTTAAAAAAGAATTTTGGACATGTCGACTATATGCAGCATATAGTTGATTATTTTTTATTTTCATAATAATAGATGGATACTTGATAAAAATCAAGCATCCATCTCCATTCGCTCCAATGTGAGCAATGATCAATATCTACAATGACTTACATCTAATTTGTAGCGATATGTATCTTGTTTAGAAGTTATTTCCAATTTACCTTAATGTCATCTGTTCTTTCGTACGGATTGATTTTAGAATTTTCAACTCTGGTTATGTTCTTTGCATTATACATTTTAATTCCGAGGAGGCCAATCATTGCAGCATTATCTACTAAGTATTGATTTTCAGGGATGATGCATTTGGCATTTCTTTCCTTGCACATGATCTGGGCCATTTCTCGAAGTCTTGTGTTGCATGCAACTCCTCCTCCAAGTACTAGCTCATTTTTTTCGCAATGAGCCATTGCTCTTTCACTTACTTCTATAAGCATTGCAAATACAGTTTCCTGAACGCTGTAGCACAAATCTTCTATTTGTTCTTGCGTGAGTTTGTTTTCTTTTAGGATCTTTCTAACGTAAGTATGTATCCCTGAGAAAGAAACATCCATTCCCTTAACTTGATAAGGAAGTTCGGTAAAGTTGTTTCTCTCTTTTGCTCTCTGAGCCATTTGATCAATTATTGGCCCGCCAGGAAATCCTAGTCCTAAGTCTCTTGCGAATGTGTCAAGGAAATTTCCAATACCAGTATCGAGAGTTTCTCCGAATACTCTGTATTTTCCACCATCGTATGCAATAACTTGCGTGTTAGCGCCTGACGCGTATAATAAAACTGGATCTTTGCTATTGTAGATAGTTGCAATTTCTAAATGCGCTACGCAGTGATTAACGCCGATTAGCGGGAGTTTAAGTTGGAGGGCTAAGGATCTAGCAGCAACAGAGCCAATTCTTAATGCGTGGCCTATTCCAGGCCCTTGAGAGAACGCAATGAGATTGATATCTTCTATTTTTTTATTTGATTTTTCTAAAGCTTGAGCTATTACAGTATCAAAAACTGCGAGGTGGTGTTCACTTATTTGAACGGGAACGAGTCCACCTTTTTCAGTCTTGAGCATATCTCGTACGTTGCTTAAAACATTGAATTTCTTGCCATCAAATTCTACAACTGAGCATCCGAATGTATGAGCTGTCGATTCAATGCCAAGGCACAGGATTTTCTTCATAGTCTGAGAATGAGAATACTATTTAAATGGGTTTTGGAAAAATTCCATTTTCCTGTATGTTAATTTGACGCCGACTGCTTTCATCAGTTCAATATGCTCTTTTCTATTCTTGTAGGTGTATGGTATTGTATCTGGCTTGGAATTAATAGAGTCATATGTCTTCTCTATTTTTTCCCTGAGATATTCTTCTATATTATGGGGAGAGAATAGCGTAATTTCATGAAGTTCTTTTGATAGTTTTTCATCAACATCATATTCCCAAACCCCGCGACCATCAAGCATTCTTGAAATGACATTATTGCTGGGGAAAGTCCTGCTTAATATATCATGAAATATTATATCAGGAGGACTTGGAGGATAGATATCTTTTTCTTTTGGATGAGTATGATATAATATAATAGTTTTCCCGCCATGAGGCTTGAATTTTTCATCAATATAAACCTCAACATTTTGAGCAGTCTCATTATATCCGACATCCGTTAAAGTATCCCTATAATGAAGCCACGCATCCTCAAGCTTATTAGATCTAGCAATCTGGTCAATCGAACGCTCAGCCTTATTGACTGAAATAGGATATTTAGAACCATAGCCACGCTTCATCTCAATATTAGAACCAGAATCATACAACATCAACATGCTTGCCAGGATGTACTAGTAAAGGACATTTAATTACGTTGGATTGAATGGGTTTAAATAGGTGGTGATTAGGATTTATATTTCTAGATAATTAGTATTTAATTTATCACTAAAAAATAATATTTCTTTTCCTATTCTAGCTCTATGTGCATTATGGATTAGTGTAAATTTAGTTTTATTTTTTACCCAATCATATATTTGATTTACTTCTTCTACATTATCATAAGAAACTATCCATTGCATTTTTTTTATTCCTTTTATCTCATTAGCCACTTTTTCATGATCTTCTTTTTTATATGAATTCATATACAGACTAGGGCCCTTTAGAAAATAAGGTGGATCGAAATAGAATAATGTATTAGAGTTGTTGGATTTGCTAGAAATTAATTTAATTAATTCAAGTGCGTCCAAATTATATAGTGTTATTTGTTTTTTGAAAGAAGCAATTAATTTTATTTTTTTTATTAGTTCAATTTTATTAAATCTACAATCAATTTTATAGTTGCCCTTTTGACTAAATCCTCCAATCGGACCTGCAGTGATTATTCCAGACATATTAGTTCTATTTAGAAAAAAAGTTGAAAACCCTAATTCTAATAAATTAGAATTCATTTTATTTTGTTGTATCTTTTTTTGCTTTCTCCATTCGTTCACATTAATTGGTGTTTTTTCTATTAATTCACATAATTTTTCTGTATTATTTAAAACAGAATACCAAAATGCATAAATAGATTTATCAAAGTCATTTATTGTTATTTGGTTGATTTTTTTTTCAATTAATAAATGAAGAGCTACCGAAGCTCCTCCAGCATAAGGTTCTATATAATGTCCGTTAATATTATTATCAACGCAAATTTTAGAAATAAACTTAGCTAATCTATTTTTTCCTCCAGGATATCTGAGTGGTGAATAAAAAGTCATTTTTTACGTCCATTTTTTTTTGCCATTTCTCCCCAAAGCATTTCAAAAAATCCTTGAAGATTATCCCATGCATAAATTAAATCGCTTAAAAGAGGTTGATTTTTAAATGAATGAACATATTCATGAAAATTATCGATGGATAATATGGAACTTTTTCTAGAAGCTACATTTTTAATATTTTTAAGTTGTGGAGGACTTGCTATTTTCTTCTTCTCCATATCTTCAGCAATTTTATCTATTTTTCCAGCAAGAACTATTTTTGGACCGAATGTCATGCCTTCTTTTTCTGCGTAGTAATCTATGCTCGTTTCTAAGAACACTCTAAATAAGACTGCTCCGGCATTTGTATATTCTTCAGCTGGCATAGTTCTTAGCTCATGATAAATATTATTAATTTTTTTCTCATGTATAATTAAAATAAGATCATTAGGTATTATTGTTGTTCTATCTTTTGACCTTGGTAAGTGTTTTATTTTTTTGTCTTTTTTCTTAGTATTTGTCTTTTTAGAAACAGGTTTTACCTTTGCTGTCTTCTTCGGTTTATCTCCAAACAAGTTTACTATGAATTTTATATTATCTTCGCTACTATATACTTCTGAAACTGGAGTATCATCTACTAAGATCTTATTAAAGAGTTTATCCAATCTTTCGACAACCTCTTTTTTTGGCGCCGTCAAGAAAATTTGTCCGCCACTTATGTCAATCCCTAAATATGAACGAGATACGGGATTGGATAAAATACGATCAATAGTGGTAATCTTTAATTTTTTTAATTGTGAACTATTGAAATCAGCTCCAGTTTCCTGCTCCAATAAACCAATAGCTTGCATTGTAGGCGAAAGTTTTCCACCGAATGCATAATCATATCTATTCTGCTCGGCCGGGCCCCAACTATCTAATCCAATGCCTTTATTTTTTCCTCCATGATCTAATTTAATCCACTCTGCTGCATCTGCTTCTGTTTTATATATAAAACAATTAATTTCTTGAGGAAGAGGTTTCCCTGTAGTCTTTTTTTCTTCAATTACTTTAAGAAATTTGTTTCTCAAAGAATCGCTTTTTATTAGCGAAGGATTTTGTAGACATTTAATTGTAGTAAGTCTTCTATTACCTTCCAATACTTTAAAAAGATCTTTTTTAATTTCAATTACTCTAAAATTTTTTGCTTCATCTAAGCCAAATTGTAAGATATGTCTTGCTAAGTTAACTAATTCATCTCCTTTCTCTTCTAGCATTAAATCAATTGCTTGACTCTGATTGTCAACTGGATCAAAGCGATAATTTTCCGGGTTTACAATCAATTTATTGATTTCGATTTTTTTTATCATTTCTCTATCTCCTTCTCCCTTCTTTATAATTTTTATGTTTTCAAGGATTACTTACTTATTGAATCATTAATCGATTTGTGTTCTCCCATCTACTCCCCCTCAATCATCATCTTCACTTTCCGAAGATTGCGATTTGGTATTGAATACTTGCCATTATTATTCTCTAGCAATTTATCAAACACTGTAAGTACCATCTTGACTTTATTAACATCCACTGCTGTTGCCTTGCTTATTTCTGTAGGCCATACTGCTTCATCATCAAGGTTTAAAAGCTCGCGTGCCACTAAAGCTTTGCGGCATATTAAATAGATTAGAATTTTTTCTTTCTCGCTTAGTTTTTCTGTAAATCTGATTGTTCTTTGACTGTCTATTGTTACTTTATTTCTTAATATTTCGGCTAATAATTTTTTATCTGATGGCTTATTTTTATTCACAAATATTTCATCTAGAATAGTTACCCTGTTTCGAAATATCTCTGCTGCCAATTTCTTATCTTGCAGCTTGTTTTTATCTACAAATATTTCATCTAGAGGATCGATATCACTATCCGTCATTTTAACTTTACTATCTATATCCATGATATCGCCTACTAGTATGTGATCTTACTTAGTTATATATGAATTGTAGCGATATGTCACGTGTTCTCATTCAACCGACAGCTTTCCGTACAATCCAGAAAGCAAGAATATCATCGCTGCAACTATTAATAGTTGCCACCATATTGGTTTATCTAATACTGCAAATAGCGCTGCTCCTCCTACTAAAAATACTGCGAGACCATATCCGAGGACTTCAGCTCTTATTCTCATTGCCTTGATGATTAATTACTCGTATGTCTAATTTGTAGCGATAGTTATCGTGTAATTACATAGCTCTCGCTATCTAGTAATTGTATACAATAAGAACATAGCAAAAGCTAGTACATATTTTGATTTGTGTAATTCTATAAGAATAATCGGTTTGTGTAAAATAAAAAAATGATGAAAATACCGTGTATAGTTGTTTAGGTCTAAATTAGTTATAGCGGAATTGTTGGGTACTGCTGGCTGAACATCTCGTTACCTTGATGCTTACACCACAGTTCCATTAAACTCTTCTTCTAAAAGTATTCCTCACATCTCTTTTCAAGGTGGGTTTCCGGCTTAGATGCTTTCAGCCGTTATCCCGTAGCGCGTAGCTGCCCAGCATGCCTTGTTAGACAACTGGTAGACCAGAGGCGCCGGCCCATCGTTCCTCTCGTACTAAATGGACCTTCCTTTCAGATGTTGAACATTCCCAGTAGTTATTAAACCAACTGCCTCACAGCGTTGTGAACCCAGCTAACATCCCTTTTAATGGGTGAACACCCCCACCCTTGGCCGCTTCTGCACGGCCAGGATAGGAAGAGCCGACAACGATGTAGCAAGCCGCGCCGTCGATGTGAACTCTCAGGCGCGACAACCCTGTTATCCCCGGAGTAACTTTTCGGTCAGCACTAGACCCCATCAAGGAGTCATAGTGGTTCGCTAGGCCCAAATTTCTTTACTGAGATCTATCTTATTAAGATATCAGTTAGGCTGGCTTTTGCCCTTGCACTCTACACCGGATTTCTGACCCGGTTGAGCCAACCATTGGGCACTCATGATATCCTTTCATGAGTATGCCGCCCCAGCTAAACTGTCCACCTGCCACTGTTTCGATAAAATCGATCAGCGACGTAGACTCCAAAGGGTGGTATTTCATCTTTCGACTAAACTCGACCTAGCAGCCGAGCCTCAAACGTCTTCCACCTATACTACACATCAAAGTCCGCGCCGCAATAACAGGCTACAGTAAAGTTTCACGGGGTCTTCACGACCCACTGGAAATCTTCGGCCTTCACACCGAACAGAGTGTTCAGAAGGTTCTAAGTAGGGACAGTGGACAACTCGTTACGCCATTCATGCACGTCGTCAATCAAACGACAAGGTATTTCGCTACCTTAAGAGAGTTATAGTTACCCCCGCTGTTTATCAGTCCTTAGCCCGATTG
>DASPMU010000088.1:0-2727 GCA_035626895.1 Alphaproteobacteria bacterium | reverse complement strand
ATCTACATCAATATAATAACTCCCTTGAGTTGTAAAGCTTGTGAAATCACCAACCAGGCAAGACATGTTTCCTTGGCAATTGACAATATCGCCATTATAGTTTTTAGGTTTTTCAAGAGGAAGAGTTGCAACAACGCCATTATTTGAGCTTCTTATCTTGAAGCTTCCCTCGACAGCATCAGTATATACCACAACTTGCTTGACCGAGCTAGGATGGTATCCTAATTGAGAAACTGCAACAACCGAATCAGGTATCTGGGCCATTACAAATGGAAGAATAGGTTCTTCAACAAGCGGCTCTATGAGAATTTCCTCCTCAGTTTCGTTTTCAGTCTCATTGGCTTGTTCTTGTTCAATTTCTTCATCTATTGCCTGGTTAGTTTCATTATATTGTGTTTGGTTTTCTGTTTCATTATCTGCAACAGGCTCCTCGACATTATTTGGTGGGGAAATTATAGGATTGATTATTGGCTCAACTACTGGTACATCTAAAACTACTGGCTTGTTTTGAGTCTTATTCTGAGAGGTATTTGAAGCAGGTTTAGTTGGAGTATTGGTTGAGGTATTCTTGGTATTAGAATTATCATTTGAATCTGAATCGTTTTCTTCTTCATCTTCATCGGATGTATCGTCATTATTGTAATTATCTTTATTTTTACTATCGTTATTATTTAATAAATCTGGCAGCCTCCCTTCATTATCTTCATTTGTATTATCTTCTTCATCCTTTTCTGAAATATCTGCAGGTTTTTCTTCTACAGGTTTTTTCCTAGTATCAGTGTCTTCATCATCTTCATCGTCATTTCTATTTTTATTGTTCCTGTCATTATCGTCCTTATCTTCATCATCATCGTCTTCTCTGTCAGATTCTTTATGAGTATCTTTATCATCATCTTTTCGTTCATCATCCCTGTCTCTATCGCGATTATTGTCTCTTCTTCTGTCATCTTCATCAAAAAGTCCATCAAAGTTTTCTTGTATTATCATCTCTGTTACGTTCGTCAGATTATTATTTGATGAGTAAGAGGCATCCTTATCGCTTAATGCCTGAACTCCGCTTGCAAATATCATAAGTAAAGATAAACCAGCGAATAATAGTGCAAAATTTTTGTATTCGTAGTATTTGTTTCCGCGTTTTTTATTCCAGGTAAATATTGAATTAAGAATGAAATTTGCAACAAACATAAGTATTATCGCAAGAATATTCCAGACGAGTATCAGATCCCTTCCAAATAGATTTACAAATACCCAAAGGAAAAACACTGTTCCTACTAGGCTTATTAAGCTGATTAATTGGAATGAAAGAAATTTCTTCCATAGGCTATCTTCAGTATTATGGTCCTTGAATGTAAAATAATTATTCCCGAAAAAATTAGATATTATAGCAATCTCAGTTGCGATAGCTGACGCTAGAAGATAATTAATGCCCGTGAAACGTATCAGTAGATATAAGATTGCAGTATTTACAAGAGTCCCAAATCCTCCCACTAAAGCAAAAAATAAAAACTCCCTAATGTTTCCGATGTGTATTTTTTTTGTTAATAGCATTTTATCCTCTTTTTTTTTGAAACTTTTTTTCGTTATTTACCCATGTCGATTTACAAATCAAAGTATATGATAAAATTTAATTTAACTCAACCTCTATAATCAGCCTTGTATCCGCGCGATGTCTTCGTAATTATCGTCGTTAATATGGCTTGACCTGCCACTAGTTTCCACAGAGCTCGAATTTAGATTTTTTGCCTGGTCTGAAAACCATATTTCTGCATGAGTCTTTTGGGCAGATTTTTTTTGCGGATAGAACATATTCTGCAAACTGGTCTTAAGTACAAAAATTCCTTCTTCAAATATATCGTATAATCTCATCTTGCTAGTTCCGTTTGTCCGGTCTTTGAAGGCTATTGGGACTTCAGCCATTGCAACATTGTTTTTTCTCATCTCTTCGAGAAGCGATATCTGGAAGGCGTAGCCTTTTGTCTTAAGCGAATTAAAATCAATCATTTGCAGGGCGGAGGAGCGTATTGCCCTAAAGCCGCCCGTGCAATCATTTACATCCTTTATCCCAAGAAGGGTTTTTGCGTACAGATTTGCGCTCTTGCTCAGGATTCTTCTCTTGATCCCCCAATTTTTTGGAATGGATCCTCCTTTGATATATCTTGATCCTATCACAAAATCTGCTCCCTGTCTTATTTTTTCTATCATAGGGATTATATATTTTGGATTATGGGAGAGATCAGCATCCATTTCAAAAATTATATCAGGCTCGAGTGTTTTTATTGCATGATGCATTCCTGAAATATATGCAGCGCCAAGGCCGTTTTTCTCCATCCTTGATAACAAATGTACATTCGGATTGTTTTTCCTGTACTCTTTTACAATATCTGCTGTTCCGTCAGGAGAATTATCATCGACTACTAAAACATTCATGATTATTTTTTTTTCATCATATTTTTTTAGATGCTCCTTGCTATAAATTAAATCCAAAAGCTTCGTTATATTCTTTGCCTCGTTGTATGTTGGAGTAACAATGCATACAGCTGTTGGTCTTTCATACTTTACTTCACCATGATTTTCAGCTATATCGGTGTTTTTTATATCTGAATGAGATACTTCAATATCAGGAGAACTTTTGTAGTACAAGCTTACAGTATTCTCATGGTAATTAAGTTTAGTATCTGCATATTCTGAATCTCTATGTCTTTCAAAGCTTTCTTCGTTTTCGTCTTC
>DASPMU010000087.1:0-15415 GCA_035626895.1 Alphaproteobacteria bacterium | reverse complement strand
GCTGCAAGCCATCTGCGAGATATCAATTATTGTCAAATCTATTGATGAAGAGTCAGTCAAATTCGTAGTATTATATATAGTAATATTTGTCTCATTTAGTAAAATGGATGGAACAGTATAATCTACTACAATAATTTTTCCAGTATCTATTAATGTCGTGTTGAGGAACAATAAGGTATCAACAACTGTGTTGTTGTTTGTTGTGTTTGTAATTATTGTTGTTATGTTGATATAGTATGAGCAGTTCAAGTTTGCAGTGTAGATTCCTTCATCAAGCACTGCTATCAGAGATTCGTTTATTGCCTCGTAATGCACAAGGCTTGGAGCAAGGCCATTTCTTACATATGAATTTCCATCGACATTTAATGTGCAAGTGTATTCGACAGTGTTTGTAGTGTTCGTAATTATCGTCGTATTTGTATCATTGTAGTAATTTGTCTCGAAGTAATCTGAAAGCCCGAGAGGAGCAACATCTATATCGTACGAAACTATTGATATATTGCTGTTTGAATTTCCTGTTATTATTGATTGCGCGTTTACTCCGCCCATAGATGCAGCTAAGAGAGATATAATTAGAGCAGCAAATATGCTTATTCCTAATAGGAGAGTTTTATTCATTTCGAATCACCCTCCTTGTTTTCTTTGAGCGAATCAATTATCTTGCTTAATTCTTCGATGAGTTTTTCTTTTCGCTTTTGCTCTGCGAGCATTTCGAGCGATGGAGAATCAGATTGCGAATTCAGGAATTTCAGGCAATATCTTCTTACAACGAATCTTATTTCATCGCTCAGGTCCATGAAATGATTTATCTGCTGAATGTCTTTTAATTCCTCGACAAGCGACCGGGGAAGCTTTACAGAAACCATTACATCTTTCCTAGGTCCGGAATTTTTCTGCAGCTTGTTCATTCTTTATACCTTTCCTCTAAAACATAGTTCCTGCAGATGTCGCGGATGAATTCACTTCGAGAATTATACAGGCCTTTTTCTATCAATGAGTCGATTATTTTGATTAGCTCAGGAGAAAGACGTATGTTGATTGTATCTATTTTTTCACTCATTTTATTTCTAGTCGTAGGCCATATTGTCGCTCAGAATAAAATAAAGATTTGCCGCCCCCAGAGGATTGCTTGGAAAATTTGTGGACGTGGACTAATTCCCGGAAGGCGGCACTGAGCTTGTTGTTTTTGTCGTTAGTGGATGTTAATTCTTTATACAAGATTTTTACAATAAAATGGACTTGTTGCGCAAAAGTTCGTTATTGTATGTTTAATGTAAATTTATTAAATCTTATTGTATTTTTCTTGTATTTTCTATTTATGGTGGCGTTTATTTATAAATATTACGATTCTAAGTCAAAATCTAAGCTTAAACACTTGGAAAGATACTCGGAAATTCATCGTATTTCTTATGTATGCTTCTTGTATGTTTTATGTATTTATTGAGATTGTGAATTGATTTAACATAGGAAAATTTATATATAATAATAAGAGAATCATAAAATGAAAGAGAGAGTTATTCTAGTTATAAGAGATGGCTGGGGCTATCGAAAAAGTAAGAACGGCAATTTCTTGTATCAAGTTGATACACCTAATACAGATTCTATAATGAAGAATTATCCGAATGTCTTATTAGATGCCGCAGGAGAGGATGTAGGCCTGCCTGATGGATATCAGGGAAATTCTGAAGTCGGCCATATGACAATAGGCTCTGGAAGGATAATGTTTCAGGCAATGGCTAAAGTGCATAAAGCAATAGAAACTGGAGATTTTTTCAAGATCAAGGAATTTCATGCAGCAATAAATAACTGCAAGAAAAATAAATCAACTCTTCATATAATAGGACTTTTGCAAACTGAAGGAGTTCACGCGCATCTTGATCACTTGTTTGCTTTGCTTGATCTTTGTAAAAAAGAAAAATTCCACGATGTAGTAATACATGCAATAACTGACGGCAGGGATTCTCCAGTAACAAACAGTCTGAAAAATGTTGCAGCATTAGAAAAGAAATTCAAAAAAATAGGCTTTGGAAAAATAGCAACAATATCAGGAAGATATTATTCCATGGATAGGGACAAGAGATGGGACAGGACTAAATTAACTTACGATTGCATCGTTGATGGAATCTGCAAGGAATCATTCAAAGATGTCGTCAAAACATTAAAAGCAGCACATGCTGCAAAAGAATTTGATGAATTCATAATCCCAAGAAAACTTGAAGGATATTCGGGAGTAAAAGATAATGATTCAATTATATTCTATAACTTCAGAACAGATAGGACAAGACAATTGACGCAGGCATTAGTCGAAGATAATTTCGATGGCTGGCAAAGACAGAAGAAAAAAATAGTTTATGTCGCAATGACCCAGTATTATAATCCGATGAACGCATTAGTTGCATTCAAAGATGAAAATGTATCAAATCTTCTTGGAGGAGTTGTAGCTAAAGCGGGCCTAAAACAATTAAGAATCACAGAGACTGAAAAATACGCACACGTCACATATTTCTTCAATGGGCAAATAGAAGAGCCAAACAAAAATGAAGATAGAATATTAATACCGTCGCAAAAAGTTGCAACGTATGATCTAAAGCCTGAAATGAGCATCTATGGAATAACAGACAAACTCATAGAAGAAATAAACTCAAAGAAATACGACATGATTGTAACAAATTTAGTCAACGCGGACATGGTCGGACATACCGGTGTTGCTGAGGCCATAAAAAAAGCCGTTGCAGCAGTTGACGAATGTCTTGGAAAAATAGTCAAATCAGGCTTAGATAACAATTATACATTATTAGTTTTTGCAGACCACGGAAATGTCGAAGATAAAAGTCCTAAATGGATGACAAGCCATACAACAAATCCAATTCCATTCATAGTTGTTTCTAATAATGAGAAATTAAAAAAATGCAAGCTTAAAGAACATAAAGGACTTCAAGATATTGCGCCAACAGTCATAGAATTAATGGGTTTAAAAAAACCAAAAGAAATGACTGGCGAGAGCTTGATTAAGAAATAATTATTTTCTATTTATAATTACCTTTATAAAGCAATTTTCAATCCTAAAAATACGACTGGGAATTAGTTCCAGGAGGGTTGTAATGAAAGTTTACATAGAAAAGGAAAATAGATCTATAACTGTCGACATTGTGCACACTGGAAAATCTCTTCTTGAGTTTCTAAATATCAATCCAGCTACAGTGCTTCTCGTCAGAAATGATGAAGTTGTCCTTGAAGATGAATCCTTCGAACTAAGCGATGATGTAAAGATCCTCTCAGTCATATCTGGGGGATAATTCAATGCAATGCTCAAAATGTGAAAAAAAAGCTGTTCACGCAGGACAAGGACAAAACTACTGTAAAGGACATTTCCTAGAATACTTCGAAAGCAAAGTTCTAAAGACTATCAGCAAGTACAACCTAATCCAGCACGGAGATAAAGTATGCGTTGCAACTTCAGGAGGCAAAGATAGTCTTGCAGTATTGTATGTAACAAACATGTATTGCAAAAAGCACGGAAGAGAATTTTTCGTGCTTGCAGTCGATGAAGGAATAAAAGGCTACAGGGATCATACTCTTGACGATCTAAAGGCATTTTGCGATAAATATGAAGTAGAATTCAAAGTAGTTTCTTTCAAGGAAAAATACGGAAATACTTTAGACAACATAAAAGATGATGCAATACAAAATCACAATAAAAAACCATGCACAGTCTGCGGAGTGTTCAGAAGAACTTTGCTAAACAAAATGGCGCGTGAATACGGAGCAACAAAACTAGTCACAGGACATAATCTCGACGATGAATCACAAAGCTTCATGATGAACGTTATGCTTGGGAATATGTCACATAACGCAAGTCTTGGCCCAATCACCGGATTAAATGATAATGATAAATTTGTCCCAAGGGTCAAGCCGCTATATTTCATGCTCGAGAAAGAGACAAGATTATACGCATTTTTGAAAGGCTTCAAGATAGAATTCTCAGAATGCCCTAACATCAATTTATCATTTCGGGCAAGCATCAGGGACGAGCTTAACGCTATAGATAATAAGCTGCCTGGAGCAAAGAACGGAATAGTAAATTCATTCCTTGAGATTCTCCCACTATTAAAAGAGCATTACAAAACAAAAAAATCGACGAAGACATTCAAGTATTGCACTAAATGCGGCGATCCATGCTCGGGAGATATTTGCAATGCGTGCAAGATGAGCGAAGAATTAAACTTAAAGCCATCAATAGCAAACTAAGAATAAAATGAGCACTAAAAAAGTCTTGGGAAAATCATCAGAAAAACTTTCTGAGAAAAAAGTATTGATAGTAGGCCTTGGAGGAACAGGATGCAGCGTTGCAAATCTTCTTGCCCGGCTTAAAATAAATCTTATTCTCGTCGATGATGATATAGTCGATAACACCAATCTTGAAAGACAGATATTATACTATGATTCAGATCTGTTGAAATCAAAAACTGAAAGCTCGAAAGAAAAATTATCAGAATTTGCAAACATAATATCAATAAATGAAAGGCTTTCAGAAAATAATATTTCAAAAATAATTCCGACGGATATTGATCTGGTTATTGATTGCACCGACAATATCGAGACAAGGCTTTTGATAAACAAATATTGCAGGAAAAATAAAATCGACTGGATATATACGGGCGCAGTTCACAGCATTGGAGCAATATATTTTATCGACAATAAATCAGAGGAATCAAACAGAAAGGCATGCTTTGAATGCATGAATGGAAACAAAGACGGAGAAACATCGTGCGAAATAGGAGTGCTAAATAGCCTTGTTGTAATTGTTGCATCATTTGCATCAAATCTTGCAGTGAGCTATTTATCAGGCAGAAAAATCGAGGATAAAATGCTAAGGATAAACCTTAATGATAATTCCATAAATAAGATCTCCGTGAAGAAAAACCATTCATGTATCGTCTGCAATTAATATTTGCAAATTCGTAACCCTCTTGGGACAATTTTTTTCTATATACTCTATATTCCCTATATGACAAAATATAATATATGTCGATACGTTCCCTAGAGTCCGTTGAGGGGTGGTTGAAAAATGGAAGAAAAAAAATTAGATCAAATGCTAAGTAGGCACTCAAATGAGGCAAAAAAACTGTATGACCAGATAAACTACGCTCTGGAAAACAACAAGAACGAAGAAGCATTCATTTTAGGAAAACAAGTAGTAGATAAATACATCAATAACGAATGGAGCCCTGAGTGGGACACTATGCGAGTTTTAGACAGAATAAGCCAGTGGAAATCCAATGATTTGAAAGAATACGCAATATCTAAATTCAGCGAGAAGAATACTAGAGATTCTCTTGAATATGCAGTGCAGTTATCCGAAGAATTAGGAAAAAAAGATGAAGCTAAAAAATACTTAGAGAGAGTATACCAGTTGACATTAAAAGCTCCGCCGAAATTCCATTATGCTGCTGCAGATTATGCAGTCAGGCTTGAAAGGTTTGATGATGCAATAGATTTGTACATGAATGCAGGATGGTTTGAAAATGCATTAAGTACCGCAAAATCTTACTCAGAAGGCAGGATTAAAGAAGTTGCACAAAAAGGATTTGAACATACTAGTCCGAAAAAGGATCCAAAGGTATATCTTGAATGTGCAGAAATCCTCGGACTTGAAAAAATTGCAAAAATTGCCCTGCAAAACGAAGCAAGATACACTGCAGTAAAAAAAGCTCCGGTTTCGTACATAGACCTAGTAACATCGCTGAAAAATATTGGATTAAAAGGCGAGGCTGAAAACTTGACCGAAAGAATAAGATCTTATGAGCTTCATGAGAGAAAAGATAAAAATGTACATCACTTAAAGCAGCTTGCAAACATCTATAGCGTCCTAGATAATTCTGAAGAAGAAGCACATATCAAGGAGCTAATAATGGAAAGGCAAAGAGCATACAGCAGCAATTAATTTTTTATTTTCTTTAATCCGTTAATTTTTCTTACTTTGTTCGAAGCTGTTGCTCCTTCTGAGCAACTCAGTCACTATGTTCCGAACTTTCTGTAAGAAAGATTTATAAAACCTCGTCGATTCTTCTTATCATATGATGGATAAATTTTATGCTGAAATAATTCCTTGGATCAAGGAGAATATGCCTGATAAGATGGCGCTCTCACGGCATAAGAAAGATCTATGCAAAAAATACAACATCAAGGAAATCCCAACTGACATTCAAATCTACATGCATTGCACTCCTGAAGAAGGCAGAATTGTTCGAAGATACTTGCAGACAAAGCCAATGAGAACTGGTTCAGGCGTCACAGTAATTGCAACAATGACTAAGCCTATAAACTGCCCTCATGGTTCATGCACATACTGTCCTGGCGGTCTTAACAGCGCGTTCGGAGATACCCCGAAATCTTATACAGGAAAAGAACCTAGCACGATGAGAGGCATGAGAAATGAATACGATCCTTACAGGATAATTTTCAACAGGCTTGAACAATACATAATAATAGGACAGAGCCCTGATAAAGTAGATCAAATAGTGATGGGAGGAACATTCACGGCATTCCCTAAAAAGTATCAGGAAGAGTATATCTATTATTCATTCAAGGCATATAATGATTTCTCAAGATTATTCTTTAAAGAAGTTGAAGGAGTAACTGAATTTGACATAACTAAATTCAAGGAATTTTTTGAATTGCCAGGAAAAGTAGACGACCCTGAAAGGGGAGAGAGAATCAAGGCAAAAATTTTGAAATTAAAATCAGAAAATATCAGGACCCTAAAAGAAGAGCATACAATAAATGAATACTCTGCAATCAGATGCATCGGCCTGACGATCGAAACAAAGCCAGATTGGGCATTTGCAGACCAAGGCTTGAAAATGCTCGAACTAGGAGCGACAAGAGTCGAGCTAGGAGTGCAGACAGTCTATGATAATATTCTGCAATTAATCAATAGAGGACATACAATTGAAGATACGAAAAAATCTATTGCTGATCTTCGTGATCTGGGATTCAAATTAAATTTCCACATGATGCCAGGGCTTCCTGATGAGAATCATCACAGAATATCAAAGGAAAAAGACATCGCAAGCCTAAAAACGTTATTTGATGATGAAAATTACAGACCAGATATGCTTAAAATTTATCCATGCATGGTAATGCCGGGGACTGCTCTTTTGAAACAATATGAAAAAGGAATATTCAAGCCTATTGACACGCAGGAAGCTTCTGAAATAATTGTCGAAGCATACAAATTCATTCCAGAATATTGCAGGATAATGAGAATCCAAAGAGACATTCCAACTTACGTAACCTCAGCAGGGGTGGGGCATACAAACTTAAGGCAATTCGTTGATGAACTCGCGCGAAAAGAAGGAGTAAAACCGCGAGATATCAGGGCAAGAGAAATAGGGCTGAATAATGTTGAAGGGGAGCCACATATAGTTGTTCGAGAGTATGATGCAAACAATGGAAAAGAATATTTCATATCAATGGAAATACAAGATAAACTATTAGGATTTGTCCGCTTGAGAATTCCACCAAGAAGCTTGCATCCAGTAATTACAGAAACTAGCTCATTAATTAGAGAGCTTCATGTTTATGGACAAGTCGTTTCAATCGGAAAAAACGATAGCCAGAAGACCCAGCACAAAGGAGTCGGCAAAGCATTAATGGCTAAAGCTGAGGAAATTTCTAAACAAAACGGCAGAGACAAAGTCGTCGTAATATCAGGTGTTGGAGTTCGGGGATATTATAGAAAGCTAGGCTACTTACTTGAAGGACCTTATATGGTAAAGGAATTGAAGTAAATCAATGAAGAGAATTTAAGCGCTGTTTTTTGTATCTAATCCCTCTTACCATGTTATTATTTATCAAATATTTATCATCTCCATCAATATTAGAATTGCCGGATATTTTTCTTACCCATAGTTGATTGATGAAAGGAGCATGCTGGATATCAATATACTTATCATCATTATTCATATAGATGTAAATCTTAGATATTCCAGTATCGTTCAAGAACAGTCCGTAATCTACAGCAGCTTCCTGAAATAACCAGCTTGTTCTTTCATCTTCCCCAAATCGCGTTGTGGGAATATACGAAAAATCTTTTATTATGCAATAATTGTCTTTACCTATTGACTCCAGAAATTCCCTGTGATTAAACTTTGGAAGAAGACATTCTGACTTATTATCATGATTTTTCACTGCATCTTCCAGATGATCAAGAACAAGAGATTTTCTAAGCCAAATTCTTTTGCCGCTTTTAGATCTAGGAATGAACAAAGATCCTTCATTAATGTATGAACCATTATAAGAAAATGAACTCATCTTTCCTGTTTCCATTCTTGCAATAGCAAGACTTCTTGCCGTTATAAGTTCATCTGACTCTTCCAATATAGTCTGAGCTGCAATATTAAATGGAGAATCATGGCAATATATTACTTCCATGCCTCCAAAATGTCCTTCCTTATGGATTTCACTCATAATTCCACCTTGTTTTTAGCAAGAAAAGTATTTTTATAAATATTCAGAAGGATAAGTCTAAGGCAAAATAAATATATACTACTTCAGTTCAATGAGATGAATGGTTCATAAAAAGAATGAAAAAACTGTAAGAAAGAACAGATATGTACATAATGCCGTAGTAACCTGCGCTGGAGTAGCCGGCTACGCAGTATTATTTGTAATATTTGGGTTTGATATATTTCATTCGTTTGATGACTTATTAATCTGGACAATAGTGTTGTTTGGGATTCTTCTTGCTATAATTTTGCTTGAAGAGCTGCTTAGAAAAATAACAAGAAAAAGATTCGATACAGATAGCATAGGTGACGGCTTGTGGGTTAGTATCGCATTATATTGCTGGAGCCAGATCGGAAATATAGATTGGAAGACAAATTTCTGGGATGCAATTGGCGCATCTTCAGTTTATTTTCTGATAGGGGCAATCGTACTAGTCTTTGGATATATTTATGCGAAAAGCAGGAAATAAGAACTATTCCAACCTAAAAATTCCAATAAAATTATTCTAAAACATATTTTCGGCAACAATAATCTTTATATATAACCTGGAAACAAACACACTATATCTAGTGGGTAGTTAATGAGGTGACCACAATATATTGTGTTTTTGAGTTTTGTTTTGACACTTCTTGGTGTCGCAATATGCTCTTTTTGAGCTTAAAATTGTGGTTTTAAAGGCGTGAAGGTGAGTTAGAATGAATGAAACAATGTGTATAGTAAAGAGAAATGGTACTGTTGTGCCGTACGATTCTGCAAAGATTCGAAATGCAATTCTAAAAGCAGTAAAAGCAATAGGTTCTAAGATTGAAGATCAGGTTCTAGATCAACTAGTCGAGCATATCGAAAAGGAGATCGAATTAAGATTCACAGACATGTATCCTAATGTTGAAAACGTTCAGGATATTGTTGAAAAACATCTGGTTGAGAATGGCTTGTATCAGATCGCAAAGGAATATATAGTATACAGGGCTGAGCGAAACAGAGTAAGGCAAGAAGAGCAAAAGGCAAACATCGAAAAGTCCGTTCTTGGAAAATTAAAGGTACAAAAGAAGAATGGCAGCACAGTCTTATTTGATACAACTAAGCTTAAAGACACTATAACCAGAGCTTCAAAAGGCTTTGAAAAGGAAATTTCAGAAAACTTGATCGTAAAAGAAGTTCTCAAGAATGTCTATGATGGAATCACAACTGAAGACATCGAAAAGGCATTGATATTATCAACAAACATATTCATTGAAAAGGATCCGGCATACAGCAAGGTTTCCGCAAGAATTTATCTTCAAAGATTATACAAGGAAGTAATGGGCGTCTCAGTTGACAACCAGACCATCCAGAACAATTACAAGGAATCATTCGTAAAGAATATCAATCTTGCAATTGAAGTAAAGCTTCTTGATGAAAGGATGAAATTATTCGATCTTAAGATCCTAGCAGATCACTTAAGGCCTGAAAGAGACGACCTGTTTGAATATATTGGAGTCCAGACATTATATGAAAGATACTTCATGAAGCATAACGGAAAGAGAATCGAGCTTCCGCAGGCTTTCTGGATGAGAGTTGCAATGGGTCTTGCTATAAGCGAAACCGACAGGAACTCAAAGGCAATAGAATTCTATGAGACAATCTCGCAGTTCTATTTCACGCCATCAACTCCTACATTGTTCCACTCAGGAACTAGTCATCCACAGCTTAGTTCATGCTACCTGACAACAGTCCAAGATGACCTTAAAGATATTTTCAAGGCATACAGCGATAACGCAATGCTATCTAAATGGTCTGGCGGCCTTGGAAATGATTGGACTAACATCAGGGCAACAGGAGCAAGGATCAAGACAACTAATGTAGAAAGCCAGGGAGTAATCCCATTCCTTAAGATTGCAAACGACGTAACAGCCGCAATCAACAGATCCGGAAAGAGAAGAGGAGCAACTTGCGCATATCTTGAAACATGGCATCTTGACATTGAAGAATTCTTAGATCTAAGAAAGAACACCGGAGATGACAGAAGAAGAACTCACGACATGAACACTTCAAACTGGATTCCAGACCTTTTCATGAAGCGAGTAGTCGCAGATGAGAATTGGACATTATTCAGCCCTGAAGAAGTTCCTGAACTTCATCATATCTATGGTTCAGAATTCCAAAAGAAGTATGAGGATTATGAACTCAAAGCTCAGAATGGCGGCATAAAGAAACACAAGATCGTCTCTGCAAGAAAGCTTTGGAGAAAAATGATCACAATGCTTTTCGAGACTGGCCATCCATGGATTACTTTCAAGGATCCTTGCAATATAAGATCACCTCAGGATCATGCTGGCACCATACACTCGTCCAACCTGTGCACAGAAATCACTTTGAACACTTCAAAGGATGAGATTGCAGTATGCAACCTTGGATCAATCAACATTGTAAGGCATGTCAAGAACGGCAGGCTTGATGAAGAGCAGATTGCAAAGACTGTCGCATCAGCTGTAAGGATGCTTGACAATGTAATTGACATTAACTACTATCCAACTCCGGAAGCAGAAAATTCAAATTTAAAGCATAGGCCAGTTGGAATGGGAATCATGGCAGTCCAGGATGCATTGTTTGAATTAAATATTCCGTTTGATTCTCCGAAAGCATTGCAATTTAGCGACTCAAGTATGGAACTAATATCATATCATGCAATCCTTGCTTCAAGCCAGCTTGCAAAGGAGAGAGGAACTTACTCATCTTACGTTGGTTCAAAGTGGGACAGGGGAATCTTCCCAATTGATACAATCTCAATCCTTGAGCGAGAAAGAGGAGAGCAGATACCGATCAATAGAGATGAAAGATTAGACTGGAGCGTAGTTCGCGCGCATGTAAAGCAATACGGAATGAGAAATTCAAACGTAATGGCAATCGCGCCAACAGCAACAATCTCAACAATCGTAAATTGTTATCCATGCATTGAGCCGATCTACAAGAACATCTATGTAAAATCGAACATGAGCGGAGAGTTCACGATCGTAAATTCATACCTCATAGCAGATTTGAAGAAGCACAACCTGTGGAGTGACGAGATGCTTGAGCAGCTAAAGTACTATGATGGAAACATCTCATTAATTGCTGGAATCCCTCAAGAAATCAAGGACAAATACAAAGAAGTATTCGATATTGATCCAAGAATCTTAAACAAGCACACAGCCCTGCGCGGAAAGTGGATTGATCAAAGCCAATCCCACAACATATTCTACAAAGGAACTTCAGGCAGCGCAATAAGCGACATATACATACATGCATGGCAGCTTGGCCTTAAGACCACGTATTACTTGAGAACAATGGGAGCAAGCCAGATCGAGAAATCAACCCTTGATACAAAGTACGGCTTCACGCAGAACAGAGATCAAGGAACACTTGGAAGCGTTCTTTCAAAAGAAGATGCATCAATCATGGCAACTGCTGCGCCAGTATTCAAGGCATGCCTGATAGATAATCCTGACTGCGAAGCATGTCAGTAATTTATTTTATTTATTGATATATGATAGTTACAGAGGAAAAAATAAAATGGCAATAATAAACAATTCAAGAACAGACCCGAACAAGATATTACCAATGACATACAAATGGGCAAGAAAGCATTACAAAGATGGTGTTGCAAATAATTGGTCACCTGAAGAAGTAGGAATGCAGTATGATGTAGAACAATGGAAGTCAAACACAGTTCTTGGAGATACAGAGCGAAGAATGATCATGTACAACCTGGGATTTTTCAGCACAGCTGAATCACTGACAGCAAACAACATCGTTCTAGCAGTATACAAGCATGTAACAAATCCTGAATGCAGGCAATATCTACTAAGGCAGGCATTTGAAGAAGCAATCCATACAGATACATTCATTTACTGCTGCGACACTCTTGGACTTGATCCGGAAGAAATCTACACAATGTATAATACAATTCCATCAATCAAGGAAAAAGACGAATACGTTGTTGAGATCACAAAGAGTGTTCTTGATGACAACTTCCATACAAATGGAACTGAAAATATCCAGAAATTTGTCCATGACTTGATTGGATATTATGTAATCATGGAAGGAATATTCTTCTATGCAGGCTTTGCAATGATGCTTGCCTTAAAGAGACAAAAGAAGATGACTGGAGTTGGAGAACAATTCGAATTCATCATGAGAGATGAAAGCATCCACTTAGCATTCGGATGCGACTTGATCAATACAATCAAGCAGGAAAATCCAGAAATCTGGACTCAAGTATTCCAGAATAAGATAATTGAAATGATCAAGAAAGGAGTAGTCCTTGAAAAGAAATACGCATACGATGCATGCCCTCATGGCCTGCTTGGAATAAACGCCCAGCAGTTCGGCAACTATGTTGAATACATAGCTGATCGAAGACTTGAGAGAATTGGCCTCCCTAAACAATATAATACGGAAAATCCTTTCCCATGGATGAGCCAGGCAGTAGACTTGAACAAGGAGAAGAACTTCTTCGAAACAAGAGTCACTGAGTATCAAAGCGGCGGATCTTTGAAGTGGGAGTAAGTTCATTTATTTTTTATTTGCCATGCAAATTAGCGGCGCTCGCATCACATGTACTGATCGCTTCCCGCCTACGAGTCTAGACGAATTCGATGTTTAATTCAGGGCTCGCCAGGCGCTAATTATGCTGCATGCGCAAAAGTATAAACAGTTGCTGTCTTATGTGCTGAGGAAAACATGAAATGCCCTTTCTGTGGAAGCAAAGACTTGAAGGTCGTTGACAAAAGAGAGTCAGATAGCGATACGTATAGAAGAAGAAGGGAATGCAATTCTTGCGGAAAACGCTTTACGACATATGAGCGAGTCGAACTTGAGCTCAAGATAATCAAAAAAGACGGCCGAAGAGAGCCTTATGATCGGGCAAAGCTTCTTAAGGGAATATCAAAGTCGTTAGATAAAAGACCCATTGGTTCTGACAAAATAAATGCAATGGTTGACGACATTGAAGCCGAACTCTTCAGGCTGGAGAAGACAGAGATTGAAGGCGACGTAGTTGGCGAAGTAGTCATGAAGCATTTGAAAGAACTTGATGAGATAGCATACATCAGGTTTGCATCAGTTTACAGGCAATTCAAGGATATTAAAGATCTAGAGAAAGAGATAAAGAGCTTGAAATAAGTTAATATAATTACAAAATGGTGTTGAGATGAAACTTAAATTTGTAAAAACACATAGCGAAGTTCCAGATCCACAGTACATGCGCGATGGAGATATTGCATTTGACTTGAGATCAAGAGAAGAAGATCATGTCCTAAAACCAATGGAGAAGAAGATATTTGGAACTGGACTCAAGCTTGAGATTCCATTCGGATACATTGGGCATGTACTTGACAGATCAGGCCTTGCGGCAAAACATTCAATACATAATCTTGGCGGAGTAATCGACCCTAACTACAGAGGCGAGATAGGAATAATTATGATCAATCTAGGCCAGGAAGATTTCAAAGTAGAAAAAGGCATGCGAATTGCGCAGATGGTAATACACAAATGCGAGATAGTCGAGTTTGAGCAAGTTTCTGAATTATCAGAAACCAATAGAGGAGCGAGCGGCTTTGGAAGCTCGGGAACTAAATAAATGAAGAAATCAAAATCATCAGAAAAAAATGTTGGAATAAGAATCTTTCTCGGAATAGTTTGCATCATAGCGTTAGTCGCAAACATAGTTCTAAGGCTCGGCTTCAAATTGTACAATGATATCGTCTTCTGGATAATAATCATAATCACTGCAATAATTGCCTGGCCGGTTATGAACTATTTAAAGAAGTGAATGGAATAACATTTATATACTGATATTCGATAATTCTAATATGATCATAGCTATCAGCGGAACGCCCGGCACAGGAAAGACATACATAGCAAAGAAGCTTGCAAAGTTGGGACTCAAATACTTTGACTTGAACAAGTACATCAAGGATAACAAGCTTTATGACTCTTATGATAAGAAAGATGCGACTTATGATGTTGATGTAAGCAAGTTGATCAAGAAAATCGATAAGATGTTTGAGGACAAGAGATCAAAGAACAAGGTTATCGACAAACTTATCGGGCAAAAGCTTGATTTTGATGAATTCCTAAAAAAACTTCCAAAAAAGCTTGATGGAATAATCATCGATAGCCACATGAGCCATTATTTTGCAAGTGATTATAACATCATCGTAAGCACAGACATAGAAAACATGTATAAACGACTCAAGAAAAGAAAATACAGCGCTAAAAAAATACAAGACAACATACAATCTGAAATTTTCCAAGTCTGCCTAGAAGAATCAAAAGAGATTGGCAATAATATAATACACTTAAACAATTAACTAGCAATCGACATGAAAAACGAAATATCATCACTGGAATTGTATTATTTGACAAAAGAATTCAAAGTACTTGAAGGATCAAAAATAGATAGGATTTATCATTCAAAGAATAATTACAAAGAATTGACTATTGTCTGCCATGTCACAAGTAAAGGCAGGATTATGCTTCGTACAACATTGCCAGGAATAATATTTCTCGACGACAGCAAGGATGCTTCAGACTCTCCTACTGGCTTTGGAATGATGCTGAGAAAATATCTGGAAGGCGGAAGAATAAGATTAATCGAGCAAAAAGATTTTGAAAGGGTATTGACGATAATAATCGAGACAAGAGAAAAAGAAGAAATCACGATTTACAATTTAGTAATAGAATTATTCAGCAAGGGAAACATGATTTTCTGCGATGAAAAATTTAAGATATTAAATATTCTTGACGAGCAGGAATGGAAAGACAGATCCTTGAAGAGATTAGAAACATACAAATATCCCCACTCAAGATTAAACACACTAAATATTACAGAAGATGAATTCGTCGACGCTGTAAAGAATTCCGGAAAAGATTCATTCGTCAA
>DASPMU010000086.1:0-33644 GCA_035626895.1 Alphaproteobacteria bacterium | reverse complement strand
TTGAGGGTCGATGGCTACGACTTTACAACCCCGAGAACATTCAACATCAATGTCACAGGCCAGCCTAATACTGCGCCAGCATTATTGAATGTTACTCCGATAAACGGAACATTGAATGCTACGAATACTTTCTTATTCTATAGACCAAACAACATAACAATAAACATAACTTACAATGACACTGATAATGAATCTGTTGTAGTTTCTATAAATGATTCTACATTTATATCAATTTATAACTCGACAAATACTCCTAATGGCAGCGCTTTCTATTCGAAGAGTTATGCTTCTCTAAACGATTCTAATTTCAGTATTGTCATAACTCTCACAGATAGTTCTGGCCAGTTAACTATTTCGACATGGAACATATTATATTTATCTCCTATTTCTATAATCAATTACACTTCTAATTCTAGTCCAATCTATGCATTGAGGGGAAGCAACGTATCCTTTACTGTTTATGCAACTGATGCCAATGATCATTTCATAAAATACTATTGGAGATATAACACAACACTCAATTCTACAGACCAAAATTATACTCTAAATACTTCAGCACTTTCAGGAATTTGGTATAATATCAGCGTTTTTATAACAAATAATAATGCAAGCAACCAGACAAATGCTAGTATTTCCTGGAACCTCTATCTCGATGATGGAGCTCCAACTATCTCGGTTGCGAGTCCATTGAACATGACATACAACGACTCGAAGATCGACCTCAATTATAGCGCAAGCGATTCGATTTCAGGAATTGATGAATGCTGGTATTCTGTTTCCGGAACTATCAATATTTCCAATACTACTCTCTCATCTTGCATCAACGCGACATTATATCTTATGAATGGAAATTACACATTAACGCTTTATGCAAACGATACTGTGAATAATATTGCAGCAAAAACTGCATTATTCAATATCAACGACACTCAGATGCCGACAATTTTATCTACTAGTCCTAGCGGATTCCTTGCTGCAACCAGCTCGACTACTCTCAGTGTGAACACAAGCGAGAATGCAACCTGCAGATTTGACACTAATGACGCTCCTTATGATTCTCTTAACAATACACTCACGGCATTCACAAACATTCACAACACGACTTATTCTGTTTCGGAAGACACTACATATTTGCTCTACGTAAGATGCAAAGATCTTGCAAATAACACTAACAATGTTTCATCATACATTAATTTCACTGTAAACTCCTCAGGCGGAGGCGGAGGAGGCGGTGGCGGCGGATCAGGTGGCGGAGGTTCTGGAGGTGGAGGCGGCGGAAGCTCTAGCGGAGGATTTGCGTTCAGCGGCGGAAACGGCGGCTCAACAGATAATATAGAAATTATAGGAGGAAGTTATAGCAACGCATCATTTGACGACGATGAGATTCCGATATCAAATATAAGTATTTATTCAGATGTAAATGCGACAAATGTTATAATAACGGTGAAGAGAACTACAAGCGTTCCTTCAAACTACACAAGCAATGTGAGCGAATACATCAATGTAACGCAGCAAAATATCCCTCCTGATTCAAACATAAGCGTTAAAATTTATTTCAACGTAAATAATACTTGGGTTGATATAAATAATATCACAGAAAATGATGTAATACTTGTCAGATATAATAATATAACAAATGAGTGGGAGAAATTAAATACGAGTTTCCTCTTTGAAGATAATGAAAGCTATTATTACGTCGCTGATAGTCCGGAATTTGGAATATTTGCCATAAGTTATGATAATGAAACTGGAGGAAATGGGGTGGTGGAAGTTGTTCCAGTCCAAAATGAGACAATAGTAAAAAATACTACTCCGATGATACATTCTACAGAGACTCCTAAAACGACTGGATCATCAGGATCAGCTGCAAGTATTGATAAAATTGCAGAAATTGTCGAGGCCCAGATGAAATGGATTGCATGGATCTTGATCGGAATGGTTGCAGTTATAGGAATCGTTGCATATAAGATTAGAAAAACAGATGTCCGAAAATACGAGAAGGAAATAATCTCCGAAACAAAACAAGAAATAAAGCATATTGGAGTACCGAATAATTTATACAAAGGAAATATACCGCAGCTTCCAAGCTTTGAAAATAGGCAAAATCAAAACAGGAATCAGAATAATGAGCTTTATCCTGGACAAAACAAGGATATAAGAAATCCGCAGAATGTAGGCAGGGCCTACAGGAATTTCTTCTTTAATAGCAGAAGGCCTCCAAGGCCGCCTAATACTGGCTTTGGAAATAATATTGTAAGAAAGAAATGATTTGAGCTATTCTGACAAATCAATTATTGTAGCAGTTATCCCGTCGGAGAATATTTTTATGTTTTTAGGCTCTCCCATATAATTCAAAATTGATATATCGTAATGTTGCAGAGGCCTGAACATTTCATGAGCTAAAAATCCTCCGGCTCTAGGATATGTAAGCCAGGCTTTTGCGTTAGGGAAAACTAGATCTATATTTGTAGTTGTAGAAGTACCAAGACCAAATGGTCTTTCTTCATCTTGCTCGTTTATGCATGTTTCTTCTTTTATTGCCTTCTCGTTTTGTTCAAACACCCTATCATAATAGTTTTTTGTAATTACTTTTAATTCCAAGCCTTCAGGGTTAGTGATTCCAAAGACTAATTTTTTTGTACTTAATTTTTCTTTTGGATATTCTGAATATGATTCTTTTTTATTCTCCCAATTTGCTTTCTGTTTTGGCTTGAAAGAGGTAAATTGGTATATTGATAACGGATCAGTTCCAAATTCCATATTGTACACATATCCTGTCTGGAATTTTTCAAGAGATTCTATATGTTTGTAATACTCTAAAGCTTGTTGTATCTGTTTTTCAGGAAGTTCTTCTGATTCTTCGCGTGTGTAAAGTGAAGAGAAATAATTATTTGCATCGTAGAATTTCTTGCTATCTTCATCATATAAGACGTTTTTATTTCTATATGCTTGTTTTCCGCTTATGAATATAAGATTATCTCTGTGAGGGTGCCTCATCATTCCCATGTTCCAATCTGACTGGGACTTCTTTTGAAAGAAAGGAATCATTTCTACAGGACTTGATAAGTCGTGTATTTGCATATATTTTTTTATTACGTCGCTATTTACGGAATTCATAACTTCTTCAACAGAACTATCGCCGTAAAAATCCGTTGTATGCAGAAGGCCTGCAAAACTTTTATCTTTTAAACCTTCAATCGGGGAGGAGCTTCTTACAAGTGAACTTCCTAGGCTCTGAATTTTGTCTTCGTATTTTTTCCAAGGCTCGCCTTTTGGAATTAGAATATATGGTTCTATAGGTATGCCTGGTGTGCTATTTTTTATGTAATCCAATACTGCTGCTTTAGTTCCGTAAAGTTGTATATTCTCTTCGAAAGACATGACTCAAGAATTACAATATTCATTATAAAGTTTATGTTTACTATAAAGTAGTTAAGAAAAGTAAATAAAATAAATATCAGACTCAAAACTCAATACTTCTTTCTCCAAAACTTAAATGCTTGATATTATGCGCATTGATTACATCGTGCTGTATGTCCTTGTATTTCTCATCAATCACTAGCTTTTTGACTTCGTCCTTTAGTGATTTTCCTGCTTCTTTCTTGGATTTCCAGATGAAGCTGTTTAATTCTATGATGTCGTCTTTTGTCAAGTTAACATCTTCATGTATCTTCCAAGGATCGATGAATTTCTCGAAGTGTATATCTTTGCCGTAGATTTCTTTATATAATCTATATGTCAAAAGAGGCATGATTGGCGCTAGCATCTTCAAGACTGCATCAAGAACATGATGCAGGGTGTAGATTGCTGCATTCTGCTGATCTAATGTGAATTCTTTGTTTTGATTGTAAGCCCTGTTCTTGACAAGCTCGACATATTGCGATGCCAGGGTTTCCCAGATGAAGTGTCTTACTTCAACAGCAGGAGTGTGCATGTCATACTTTTCATAATGCTTATGAGCTTTCATGATAATAGTATTGCATTCATTTAATATCCATTTATCAAGCGCTGTCAAATGCTTCTCTGCAGCATCTGATTCTTCTTGAGTCAATTTCTTGAACATGTGGATGAATTTTGCAACATTCCAGAGCTTGCTGACTGTCTTTCCTGCGCCTTCGATTCTATCAAACGAGCATCTGAAATCCGATCTGTCGATGTTTCCTTCAAGAGCAGCCCATAATCTAAATGGCTCTGAGCCGAATTTATCAAGAATATCTTTTGGATCAATTCCATTGCCAAGAGACTTTGACATTTTCCTTCCATTTTCGTCAAGTACATAATAATTGATCCATACATTCTTGAAAATGCAATCTCCTGTGAGCAAGTAATCTTTTAGCAGCGTATAATATAGCCAAGTCCTTATGATTTCTCTTCCTTGAGGCCTCAAATCGCATTGCCGAACTTTCTCGAAGAATGAATCAGATGTATGTTTTCCATGTGCATCGAGCTCTTTTCCGTACTTCAATATATATAGCGGGCTTATTGATGAATCAAACCAAGTGTCAAACACTCTTTCTTCACCGACAAAACCTGTTGAACCGCATTGAGGACAGGAATCTATTGGGCATTTGTCGATCCACGGCCTGTGATATTTTCCCCTGTGAGGAACGTAAACATATTTGCATTCCTGGCAATACCATAATGGGATTTCAGTAGCATAATATCTTCTTCTCGATATTGGCCAGTCGATGCTGATGTTGTTTATCCAGTCTAGAAGAATTTGCCTTGATTCAGGAGCATAGAAGTTTGGCTCTTTTGCTATCTCTAGCATCTTATTTTTGAATTCAACTTGCTTTAGATAGAATTCTTTCATTCCAATAAATTCGATAGGATCCTTGCTTCTCTCGCAGATCGGAGTTCTATGTTTTATTCTTGTCTGTTTATCCATTAGGCCTAGAGCCTTTATCTCATCGCATATTGCACGCTGCGCATCTTTTGCTTTCATTCCAGCAAACTTGCCGGCGTTCTCATTCATAGTTCCGTCTTTGTTGATCGCAATTGTTGCCTTGATTCCATTATCCCTGAAGAACCTAATATCAGTAACATCCCCAAAGCTGCACATCATCATAAGGCCAGTTCCTTTATCCATCTGAGCGACTGGATCAGCCTTTATCGGGACAACTTTTCCAAATATTGGAGTAATGGCATTTTTTCCCTCTAGATATTTATATCTTTCATCTTCAGGATTATAGCATATCATCTCGCAAGTGCATAATAGTTCAGGTCTTGTAGTTCCAATAATTATATGTTCTCCAGTTTCCTTTACTGTGAATTTGATGTCGTTGAAGAATGATGGGAGTTCTGCGTAATCTATCTCAGAATCTGCAATTGTAGTCTCGCATCCCGGGCACCAGTTATTATATCTATAATCTTCATATATCAATCCTTTATGCCATAATGTGATGAAAGTATCTTGCGTTAAAGCTCTGTATTCGTTGCTGTCAGTTTCGTATACATCTCCGATTTCATTGCCGAGTTCCCAGCTGTTGAAGCTTATCCCAAGCTTTAGGAACGATTCGCATGAAGCAAGCGATGCGTCTTCAAGAGCTTTTCTGCAATATTCTAAAAATTCTGCCCTTGGCATGTTATTGAATTTAATGTTGAATTTCTTCTCTGCTGCCATCTCAATCGGAAGGCCGTTTCTATCTAGGCCTAGCGGGAATAAGACTTCATGGCCAGTCATCCTTTTGTATCGTGCAAACATATCCATTAATGTATAAGTAGTTGCATGGCCGATATGAACTGGAGCATTTACATAAGGTGGCGGAGTATCTATAGAATATACTTTCTTTCCAGAATGCCTGTTGAATTTGTAAGCTTTGGTATCTTTCCACTGCATGTAGATGTCTTTTTCCATCTCTCTAGTCCAATTTTTCTCATCAAGAGCCATAAATCACCACATTCACTGAGAGTGGATCAAGGTATTTAAATGTTGCTTTTTAGAAATATTTAAATATAAAACATAGCGAATGCCAGCATGAATATTTTATTCTTCATGTACATAGTCATTATTTCCTTGACTATATCCCTGACTTGGACTATAATTGGCAGAAATGAATACTCTTACAATAGAAAATTCCCAAAGTTCTTCGGAGTGAACTCTTTCCCTCTAGCTGGATGGACAATTGGATTAGTAGTCATCATGGTTCTTTATTACTATCTTGAGAATCTCTTGCAAATAAAATTATTTTATTATCAATTTTTATTTTTCCTGCTATTGTATTGGACTTTACTTTTTGCACTTGAATATGTTGGATATCATATTCTAAATATTCGCAATAACGGCAAAATGAATTATAAAGGACTTCCGTTAATCGATGTTATTCATGTTGTCTGGTGGATGAAGATAGTCTATTTAAGCTTGGGGCCTATTATGTTTATAGTTTGCAAATTGATTCTTTAATTTTAGAAAGAAACTACATACTGTTGAAAGTCAATAAATATATAAACCCCTCGCCCCAAAATATTCTAGTTATATGATATTATATTAATATCAATGGCGAGGTGTTTTAAATGCGTAAATTAATAGGTTTATTTGTATTCTTGGTATTTGTATTGTCATTATTGCCAAGCAATGTATATTCTGAAGAAGGAAGCAATACTGATTCTATGAGTTCTGATGCAACGGTTGAAATGGAATCTGAAACTAAAGTAGAATCTGAGACTGAAGTTGAGTATGAGGAAATCGAAAAAGATGAAGAAATATCTGCAGAAGAAAAACTCACGCTTGAACAAAAAATGAGGCTTGAAGTCGAGACTAAGGAAAGAATGATTACATTGGCTAAAATCGATGATTCATCATGCACTGTCGATTCTGAACTTCAGAGAAAATTATACGATTTAAACGCAAAGCTTATTGCAGCAAAAGAGAATGGCGAAGATTATACTTCTATAAAGATGGAAATTGAAGCAGTAAACAAGAGAATAAGACTTCAGAAAGAAGAATGCATCAAAAGAGCAGATTCTTCTAGATCAGGCTCGCATACTGGAAGCGATCCAACACAGCAAGCAAAGGCTATAGCAGTCGGAAAAGTATGCGAAATATCTGACGATCTAAAAGAAGATCTTGCAGCATTGAAGGAAAAATATGTTGCAGCAATAGAAGCAAAAGACTTTGAAGAATCAAAGAGGATTAGAGAAGAAGCAGCTAAGCTTGAACAGAAGGCTCAGGAAGAGAGAAGAAAATGCTTTGGAGAGACTGCTCCTGGATTAGTCAAGGAAGCAAGATCTACAACTTGCCAGATACCTCAAGAATTATATGACAGGCTTGAGAAAAACAGATACAGGGTAAAGGAACTCAGGAGCATAGATGTTGAATTGCCTGAAGATTTAAAGAAAGATATTGCAGATCTAGAATCAAAGATTGCTGAATACAAGGCTAAGTGCAATGCTCTCAAAGTAACATCAGATGTCGAGACAAAAGATGTCAGGGCATACTATGCTCAGAGAATGTCTGAAGCTTTAGAGACTGAAGATGAAGACACAAAGATTCAGGAATTAAAAGAAATCAGAAGGGAAATTGATGAAACTATAAAAAATCTTGTTGAGCAAAAAAAGAAGCTCAAATTCAGCGAAGTCGACGGATTAGTTGATGAAGTGAAATTCAAGGCAAAATCAACAAGCCTTGGAGATTCAGAAACTACTGAAGACGTAGAGGTTGAAGTGGAAGTTGAAGGATCGACTGTAACAATCGAATCAAACGATGAAGAAGTAGTCTTAACAGAAGGAGACTTGACTTTCACAGCTGATGATATCACTGTTGATGAAAACGGGATATATGTAGATGGTGTATTGGTCAAGAAACTGCCTCGAGCAGTATTTGAACACAACAAGAATCTTGAAAGGAATGCAAAGAAAATCTCAGAGCTAAGGCTTGAAGCAGAAGATGAGAAAGCTGTCTACAAGGCAAAGTACGAGGAAAGAAGAAAATTATTTGGTTTCATCGGAGTCAATGCGAAAAATGATGTAAAAATCGATGCAGAGACTGGAGAGACAATATCTGAAGAAAAACCATGGTGGAACGGCCTGAGCACCGAAGTTGAATCTGATGCAAGCGCAGAACTAGAGGCAGAAACTTCAGATGATGTAGCAGCCGATGCAGCTCTTGAAGCAGATACAGAGACTACTGTAGCTGTAGAAGCTAATTAATTTTAATTTTTTTCAAATTATTTTTTTATTTCCATTTTCTTAAAGAATATCGAGTATTTCCTTGCTATGGGTCTTTGTATCAACTTTATCATAATGCTTGAGCAGTTTGCCGTCTTCTCCAATTACGAATGTCTCCCTGTTTGTTCCCATGTATTCCTTGCCCATGAAGCTTTTTTTCTTCCAGACGCCATACGCGTCAACAACAATTTTTTCCGGATCTGATAGAAGGGTGAATGGCAGGCTGTATTTCTCTGCAAATTTCTTGTGGGACTTTTCATCATCTGTACTTATGCCAAGTATTACTGCGCCTTTTTTCTTATATAACGCGTTATCATCACGGAAATTGCATGCTTCTGTTGTACATCCTGGAGTGTCATCTTTCGGATAAAAATATAATATGACTTTCTTTCCTTTGTAATCTGATAATTTATGTTCCTGTCCATTTTGATCTTTTAATTTGAAGTCAGGAACTTTTTTTCCGATCTGTAGTTCTGCCATTTTCATCCCTCAATATAATATGTTAAAGCTGTTTTATTTTCATTTACTGTTTATTATGCTTATGAGTTTTCGATGCAACACAGGATTTGCAGCAACCATTTCTACGTCGCCAAACTTCCATTCAGATCCGTCGAGTTTGCTTATCTTACATCCTGCTTCTTTAAGCATCAATGCCGAAACTGCAAAGTCCCAGACGCCGCCTTTTGCTGAACTTACATACCAGTCGCGTCTTCCGCAAGCGGTATAAGATGCGCTTAATGCTGCACTTCCAAGCGCTGCAATGTAAAATGTCTCTTTGTTTGCATAATTTGCAAACTTAATCCAAAGTTTTGAATTGACGGTTGACCATTTAATGCTGCCTGCACCATAGCTGTGCTCTAAATCTTCATTTGAACAATATACTCGTTTGCCGTTTAGAGTTAATCCGATTCCTTTCTGCGCGTAAAATAATTCTTTCATTACAGGAAGATAACATCCTCCGACTATTACTTCGCCATTATAGACTAGAGCAATGAACACTCCAAACAGCGGAGTTGTCAATGAAAAATTCTTTGTCCCGTCAAGCGGATCAATTACCCAAGTATAGCCTTTCCCGACAACATGCTCTCCTTCTTCAGATAATATCGTATGATTAGGATACTTTTTTGCTATCGCGTCGCATATTATTTTGTTTGATGCATGATCTGCGTTAGTCACTATGTCTGCTTTTGAAGTCTTCTCTTTTGAACCCAGGCTTTCCTTGCCGTAATACTTCATTATTTCTGTTCCTGCTTCAACTATTGTCTTTTCTACAAATGATCTTACTTCTTTGAAATCTATTTTTTCTTCTTTTGGCATTGATTCACTTCTTAGCTTTTGGTTTTTCTGCTTGCGCTTCTTTGTAATATTTCAAGACTTGATCCCAGTTGATTACATTCCAGAAATTCTCTACGTACTCTGCTCTCTTGCTTTGATATTTTAGATAATATGCATGTTCCCAGACGTCAATTCCAAGGATAGGGGTTTTTCCATCTGAAATCGGGTTGTCTTGATTTGCTGTTGATACTATTTCAAGCTTCTTTCCGTTGACAACTAGCCATGCCCAGCCGCTTCCGAATCTATTCAACGCTGCGTCTGAAAATTGCTTCTTGAAATTATCAAAACTTCCAAAGTCTTTTGTGATGGCGTCGCTCATAGTTTTATTTATCTTTACATCTTTCTTCAATAAAAGCCAGAACATTGTATGATTATAATGCCCACCGCCATGATTTCTTACAGCATTCTTTAATGCTTCAGGAATAGTATTCAGGCTTGTGAGCAAGACTTCAACAGGAGCTTTTTGCAATCCAGCATAAGGCTCTAGTGCAGCATTCAATTTATCTACGTAAGTCTGATGATGCTTTGAGTAATGGATTTCCATAGTTTTTGCATCGATGAACGGTTCTAATGCATCGTATTTATAGCTTAATTTTGGCAATTCATGTTTAGTCATTTTATTTCCTCCAATCTGTCAAGGATATCTAAAATCACAGGTATTTCCCGAGTCTTAGATTCCTCATAATGCTTTTTATCATGCTCAATTATTATCTGGCAACCGAGCTTATCTTTAAATATTTTGGAATTTGGCTTCTCATCAACAAACTTATCATTGTCTGAAAATATTGCAAAACTTTTTCCTTTTGGAAGCCTTATTTTTGCAGTGTTTATCTTGTTTGTTATCCAGGGTTTTGCAATTCTTCTTGCTTCTTTTTCTGTCTTAGGATCTTCCATGAATGTCTCTTCCTTAAGATCAAACCATCCTGCTACAAATATTGCCCCTCCGATTTTTACGTTATATTTCTCAAGATATCTAAGTATTGCCTGGCATCCAATGCTATGGCCTAAAAAGTAAGTGTTTTCATCCGTGTTCTTTGAGATTTCAAATATCTTATCAACCCACGGCTTTATTTGAGGCTCTCCGTGATTTGGCAGCTGTGGCGTTAGGACTTTATAGCCTCGTTTTTCAAGCTCGATCTTTAGCCACTTGAACCATCCTATGCGGCTATCGCCGTCCCATCCATGGATTATGATGAATGTCTTCATTAAAATAAATAAAAATTATGAGTATAAAAATTTACTCAATAATATTTCAGTGCTTGTTTATTTGAGATTCCTGTCAAGGAAATTCAATGTCTTGCTCCACGCATCTTGAGTTTCTTGCGGAGCATAATTCTGGCCTGTAGGATTTGCAAATGCATGGCCCACGCCTGGATAGATGTAGATTTCATTTTCAACGCCTGCATCATTTAATGCTTCTTCAAATTCTACAACTTTGTCTACTGGAATTGATGTATCCTTGTCTCCGAATACTCCAAGAACTGGCCATTCTATTTTCTCAAGCTGAGATTCATCAGTTACGAGAGTTCCATAATATATTACGGTTGCATCAAGATTTTCATTGTTTAAAGCAAGCTGCATGGACTGTCCGCCTCCAAAGCACCATCCAAGCGATCCGACAGTTGTTGAATCTCTATCTTTTAGATAATTGAATGCTGTATTCATGTTTTCTATTGCCTGCGTCTGATTAATAGATCTGCTGTAATTTCTTGCTTCATCAGACGTTGCTGCAACTTTTCCATTGTATAAATCAACTGCAAGAACATTATAACCCTCTGCTGCAAGCTTTTCTGCATAAGCCTTTATTTCAGCATTTAATCCCCACCATTCGTGGATCATTATAACTCCGGGATAATTTCCATCTACTGATGGATGGGCATAAAATCCATTTACTCCATTGAAATATTCAACATCACTTGATTCTACTTCGTATTGCATGCTACCTGTATCTGTATTGACAGCTGCACCATTGCCAGTATCTGCTGGTCCTGTTGTTCCTGTTTGCGAATCAGTATTGCCAGTGTTGATGGTTTCAGTATTATCGATAGTTGTGCTTGTCTCGCAGCCTGTAAATGTCAATAAAATTCCAAGAAAAAGAATTGTCATTAGTATATTTTTATTCATAAAATATCCCCTCGCATTAGTTTTCTGTAATACTGATATAAGGGAATGTTTAGTTATATATTTTGTGAAATTCTAGGTATATAAAATAGAATGCCATAAAATATAAATTAGAATAAGTAGAAAAATACCAAATAATAAATAATAATTCAAAAATAAGAAGAAATAAATTAAAAAATAAATAAATTAAATTCTAATTGTCGTCATCCTCTGTTGTCATTCCATTGTCTGTTTCATTCATCAGATTCATTGCAAGGAATTCAACAGTATCTTCCATAGATTCATCTAAGTCTCCAGAATCTGCATCTTCAGCTGATACGCAAAGATTTTCATCTCCGAAATATGCTATTATTTCTTCATCGTCGCTTGATGTAGTGGATGTAGTCATGCCTCCTTCAGCTTCAAATGCTGTAGTGTGCGATGTACATGAGACTAGAGCTATGTTATCTGCGCCTTTATCCCTGAGGAATGATTCAGCGCCGCGTATATTTCTCCATGCATCTTGCTGGTCAAGATCTTCTATGCTTCCTTCATCTTGCTCTTCATCTTCAGTTTCATTCTCATCTTCATCATTGTTGTTTGGCGTAGTTGTCATTCCTGCTTCTTCTCTCAAGTCAATTGCAAGAACCAAAAATCCGTAAGATGCCAGGTTTTCAGCATATGTTTCTACATCATTATCAAGGCCGAATCCTTCATGCACGATGATTACTCCAGGATATTCTCTTCCTCCGCCTATTTCAGAAGGATATGCATAGAATCCGTCAACATCATTATAATAATTTACTTCCCTAGAATTAGTGTCATATACAGTCATAGTCTCGATACTTATGCTAGAATCATCTTCGTCATCTGCTGTCGTCATGTCGTCTTCATCGTCGTTTATAGTTGTCGATGTACTAGTAGTTCCGTCACCAGTTGTTCCAGTGTCTGTTGTATAGTCAGTAGTTGTGTCATCAGATGTATCGATTACTATATTTCCTGTAGTTCCAGTGCCTGCACCTGATCCAGTATCAGTTTCAGTTCCTGTCGTTATCCCGCTATCAGTTCCGGTTCCAGTAGTGGTTCCGTCACCAGTAGTGTCTGTATTAGTATCTCCAGTGTAGTTGCCTGTAAAGTTTCCGTATGTGCTGTCTTCACATCCTGAAAGCGCCAGGCCAAATAGCACCAAAGCCATAAATACAAAGCTGGTCTTTTTCATAGTATCACCTCGTTGTTTTAATATATGATGATATAGAAGCTTTTACCCTATTTAAGATTTATTAAACTGGAATTCGATTCTCTCGACGATAAACCAAATTATATATGCTGTATATACTCTAGAAAATTAAAATGAAACTATAATTAAAAATAGATAAATATAATTACAATTTCTGCCAATGCTTCTGCATAAGCCTTGCATCATCTTCAAGGTTTGGAGACTCACATATAACTACGCCTTTGATCTTATATTCTTTCCAGACTTTTAGCAAGTCCTTCCAGTTCAAATCGGAATCTTCAAGGAATAAATGATTCTTCTCTCCTTTCTCTCCGTATTCAATGCCTGACATATGTATGTGCATATTGTTTAATCCCTCGCGGCCAAGAGTCTTCTCTATCATCGTTAGCATTTCTTGGAATTCAGGGATAGTATTATTCTTTCCGCCTGTACGCGCATGCATATGCGCGAAGTCTACGCATGGCATTACTCCCTCGACTTCGCTTGACAGCTTTAGGATTTCCTTGAGCCCTGCCCACTGTACTGGTTTTCCTGTTGTTTCTGGCCTTATCCAGATATCATTTCCATTATCACGCAATTCTTTTATTATACTCTGTATTTGAGTTTTTACAGTAGGATAAACTTTCTCCTCAGGCATTCCCTTATAGAATGCAGAATGGAATGTATAGGACCAGGCTCCTGCAAGCCTTGCCATGTTTGCTCCCTGCATGATTCTCATCCTGCTTGCGGCAACTTTTTCTTTTTCTGAAGAATTAAGATTGATATAATATGATCCGTGGCATGTAAGCATGACATCAGATGCCTGCCTTTGGACATTGACAGCTTCTGCAGTTATTGGGTTAAGATTTACCGAATGCACGAATTCAAGCTCCATTGCCTCAAGCCCAAGATCCCGAATTGTCTTAACGCCGTCATGGGTCTTCATGCCTTTAGCGGCTATTGGTATCCCGCCGGTCCCAAATCTCAATCTGTCTTGATTGCTTATTTTTATTTTTGAAAAATCGAATGTTGCCATTAAATCACCTTTTGTTGATAGTTCTATTGAATTATCTTTATTCTTATATTATTTCCTGAACACATCATATCCATCTTTTTCCAGGATATCGACTAATTCCTTGCCGCCTTTCTTCACTATCTTTCCGTCGAGCAAAATAAGCACATGATCTGGATTGATGTAATTTAGCATCCTTTGATAGTGTGTTATTATTAATATTGTCAAATCTTTCTTCTCAGTCTTTAATGTATTTATGCTTTCGCAAACTTTTTTCAATGCATCAATATCAAGTCCTGAATCTGTCTCATCAAGTATTGCAACTTTCGGTTCAAGAAGCGCCATCTGGAGTATCTCCATCTTTTTCTTCTCGCCGCCTGAGAACCCTTCATTCACATATCTTGAAGCAAAGTTTTTTGGAATATGAAGGAGCTCCATTTTTTCTTCAAGAAGCTTTGTGAATTTCAATAATGATATGTGTTCTTTCTTGTCTTTTTTTCTTGAGTTTAGTGCTGCACGCAAAAAACTTGCAATAGTTACTCCTGATATTTCAATAGGATTTTGGAATGACAAAAATAGGCCTTTCTTTGATCTTTCATCAGGATTTGCAGGAAGCTCTTCTCCGTCGAGAATCACTGTTCCTGCAGTGTCATAATTAGGATGCCCCATAAGGCCGTTTGCAAGAGTTGATTTTCCTGATCCGTTAGGGCCCATTATTACATATACTTCTCCTTTGTTTAGTTCAAGGTTTATTCCTTTGACTACTTCCTTATCGTTTACTTTTACATGAAAGTCTTTTACAACAAATATTTTTTCTTTTTCTGTCATTTTAATTATCTCCTTAGTAATATGATTTTTATTCAATTATCCTTTTGCGTTATCATCAAGCAATCTTGCTTCATAATCAAGTATGCCTTTTTTCATCGTTACAAGAGGAAGCATTGCGCATTTTACTCTCGTCGGAGTAAGCTGAAGCTTTATCATGTCCAAGAGTTCATCTGTATTCATCTTCTTGATATCTGATATAGTCTTTCCAGCCATCTCTTCAGTTAATATTGAGGCTGTTGCCATGCATATGACGCATCCGGTTCCCTGGAATTTTATTTCTGCTATTTTCTTGCCGTCAATGTCAGGCTTTCTAGATTTTGATTTTACTTCGTCATTATCCAGCTTGATGAACATCTCTACATCGTCCCCGCAGCTGATATTGATGTCTCTTTTCTGTATATCTGCGTCAGGCATTTTTTCCTTGTTCTTCGGATTGTGATAATGATCCAGCAAATATTCCCTGTATATGTCGCTCATTTTATTTTCCAAGTATTTTTCTTGCTTCTTTTAATGCCTTGATTGAATTGTCGATATCTGCTTGATTAGTGTATGCTCCTATGCTTATTCTTGACGTCGCGTTAAGGCCTAATTTATTCATGAAAGGCTGGGCGCAGTGATGTCCTGCACGGATACATACTTTATATTCATTGCAGATTGTTGCAATATCGTGAGGATGAAGTCCTTCTATTACGAAACTTATTACTGGGCCGAATTCTGCTTTAACTCCTGGCTCGTGCCCGATTATTTTCAAATCAGGAATTTTCTTTAATTCCTTTAATGCATATTTCAAAAGTTCATCTTCTATCTCTGAAATATATTCCCTGTTTTTGTCAAAAAATTCTATTGCAACTGATGCTGCAACGATTCCTGGCGTATCGATTGTTCCAGCCTCGAATTTATCAGGGACTTCCGCCCAATCGCTGTCATATACGTTGACTTTGTTGATCATATTTCCGCCGTAGCTAAATGGTTCTATCTTATTCAAGAGCTCGAATTTTCCATATAATATTCCAACGCCTGTAGGACCGTAGATTTTATGTGCTGAAAACACCAAGAAATCAGCGTCTAAATCTTTTACATCAATAGATTTGTGAGGGGCAAGCTGTGTCGCATCAATTATTATGACTGCATTAGGATTTATTTTTCTTATTTTTTCAATTGCTGATTTCACGTCTATGATTAATCCAGTGACATTGCTCATCGCTGTAAATGCCACTATCATCGTATGATCATCGACGTATTTCGATATTTCTTCAAGCGTGTTTGTCTCGTTGTCATAATCTACTATTCGTAGCTCTGCCCCCGTTCTTGAGCAAAGCTGCTGCATTGGAAGATAGCTGCTATGATGCTCAATTACTGTTGTTACAACATTATGCGCAGGATCTATCATTAATGTTTTTTCAAGGCTTGCTGCGATATTATTGAAGCCTTCAGTCGAATTTTTTGTAAAAATTATTTCTTCAGGAGAAGCGTTTATGAAAGCTGCAATTATTTCTCTTGATTTATGCAATAGATCTGTTGATTCTTCGGATAAGTCATATATTCCCCGATGAGCATTTGCATTGTTCTGCTCGTAGAATTTCTTGATAGAATCGATCACTATCTTTGGCTTTTGTGTTGTCGCAGCGCTATCTAAGTATGTGATTTTTCTGCTTGATATGATTGGAAATTCTTTTCTTAGCTTGTTGTTTTTGATGTTTACCATTTTATCTATTTTTTAATCCTCAAGTATTTCAGTCTTGATCGATTCGCGAAGTGATTCATCGCTTATGCCGTTTAACGCCTTGTCATAAAATCCTTCGATTATTAACTGCTCTGCATCTTTCTTCTCAAGGCCTCTTGACTCAAGATAGAATATTTTCTCTTTGTCTAGCTTTGTTATAGTCGATCCATGCGTGCATTTTACGTTATGATTGTGTATTTCAAGATCAGGAATTGATATCCCTCGGCTTTCATCGTCGAGTATTAGCATGTCTGATTTCTGATAGCCGTTGCTGCTATGCGCGTTTTTATTTATCTTGACGAGTCCCTTTATTATTGCCTTGTTCTTTTTTAGAACCGACCTGTTTTGCATCAGAGATTCTGTATTTGCTCCAGTATGCTCTGAAATATTATATATGCAATATTCTGAATTTTTCCCGCAAATTATGTTATTCATTGTACTTTTGGAATTATCTCCGAAAGCATTTGAATGCTGCTCGATGAGCGAAAGCCTGGAATCTTTATCGATATTAGTCCATTCAAGTTTTGCTCCAGATTCTAGTGTTGAATTTTTTCTTCCAAAAACTACGTCTTTATTTGATAGAGATCTATGCTCGACAAATTCCATCATGCTGTTTTTCCCGAGTATTATATCTGTATAGTCTGTAATTATGCTATGAATATTATTAGAGTTAGATTCGTGTGATGTCTTGAGATATATCTTTGAGTTGCAATTGTCGCCGGTCAAAACTATGATATGATTGTATGAATTTCCTTCTACGGTTCTTTTTATCTCAAAGAATTTATTCGAATTGTAATTGTCGGGCAGGACAAAAATCATGGCGTTTGAAAGAGCAAGATGAAGATGCTCAAGCTTGCTGTATTGCTTCTCTTTACTTCCAGAAACTGCTTCTGAGAATTTATTTGAAAGATATTTTACCATCATTTCTTTGTATACTGGATCAATATTTCCGTCATGCAAAAATTCGTTTAACTTGTAAATTGTAATTCCTTTTATTTCCTGATGAGCATTGAATAATTCTCCATTTATCTTGATGGTTGTCTTTCCTTCGCTCGTCGCTGAATCGTAGTCGATGAATTCGAGATCTGTTCTAACTCCGAGGCTATGCTTGAAATTCTTTTTATTTTCTTCCTGGAATTTTTCAAGAGAGTTCAATCTATCATCGTATAGGCCTTTGCGTTTTAGCCTGTTGTTCAATTCTTCTGATATGTTTAGCGCGTTCATATATTTACCCGAGAGATCCTTCCATCTCAAGTTCAATTAACCTATTCATCTCGACAGCATATTCTATCGGGAGTTCTTTCATGAGCGGCTCGATGAATCCTGAAACGATCATCTGTATTGCCTGCTCCTGCGATATTCCTCTTGATTGCAGGTAGAATATCTGGTCTTCTGATATTTTCCCTACGCTTGCTTCGTGAACTAGATCGGCATCTTTTTCTTCGACATCAATTGTCGGGTAAGTATTGCTTTGCGATTTATTGTCAAACATCAATGCGTCGCAGTTTACTGAGCATTTGCTTCCTGTTGCGCCTTTTGCAATTTTTACGAGGCCCCTGTATGCTGTAATTCCGCCATTCTTGCTCAGGCTCTTGCTTTTGATTGTACTTGTAGTGTTTGGCGCAAGATGATATACTTTTGCTCCTGTATCCTGGTTTTGATCAAATCCCGCGTACGCGATGCTGATGTGATCTGCTTTTGCTCCTTTTCCGATCAAGAGGCTTGCAGGGTAAAGCATTGTAACTCCTGAACCAAGATTTCCTGAAACCCATTCCATGGTTCCGTTCTCTTCGACGTTTGCTCTTTTAGTGTTTAAGTTGTATGTGTTTCTTGACCAGTTCTCAACGCTGCTATAGCGCATCCTTCCATTTTTGTGAACAAAGACTTCTACGCATCCTGCGTGAATAGATGATGCGTTGTATAGTGGAGCAGAACATCCTTCAATGTAATGAACTTGGGCGTCTTCATCGACAATTATAAGTGTATGCTCGAACTGTCCCATGCTTTTTGTATTCATCCTGAAATATGCCTGCAATGGAAGATCTACAACCACTCCTTTTGGAACATAGATGAAAGTTCCTCCGCTCCATACTGCTCCGTGAAGAGCTGCAAACTTATGCAATTTTGCCGGGACGCATCTATTCATGAAATATTTCTTTACTAAATCAGGATATTCTTTTATTGCAACATCCATGTCTTCGAATATGACTCCTTTTTCTTTAAGATCATCACGGATCTTATGGTAAACGACTTGGCTGTCGTATTGCGCTCCAGCGCCTGCTAAACTCTTACGCTCAGCTTCCGGAATTCCGAGTCTGTCGAATGTATTTTTGATTTCTTTCGGAACATCGTCCCATGAATTTGCATTCGCCTTAGCGTCAGGCACAAGGAAATATGTAATTTTATTCAAATCTAATTTTGCAAGACTCGGACCCCAAGTAGGCATCTCAAGTTCATTGAATATTCTAAGAGCATCAAGTCTTTTATTGAGCATCCATTCAGGCTCATTTTTGTATTTGGAAATATTTCTAACTACTTCTTCGCTTAATCCCTCTCTTACTTGGTATTTTATTTTTGCATCATCATAATGATCATACAATTCTCTTGATATTTCCATAAGTTTTCCTCTTATCTGTTTGTTATGTTTTTTCTTCTGTCTAAATCCTTCTTTATTATTTCGACAACAGCTATGATGTTATTGTTGCTGTCCTTTATCGGTTTTGTCACAATCTCGACTTTCCTGTTGTTTAAATTGACTATTGCTGATTCTGATTTTCCTGTCTTGAATGTCTTCTCGATCGGGCAGTCTTTGCATTTTTCTGCAAATCCGACACGTTCAAAGCATCTCTGGCCGTTTTTATTATTGTAAGTTCTGTTCGACCAGATCGTGTTAAGATCCTTTGACTGGATGTTTATATCTTCGTCTACATAATGCAGGATGTCCTTGAAATTATCAATCAAGATGCTGTTTTGCTTGTTTTGCAATGCATCAATAAGCGGGCTTGCAGAGAGTTTCCAAAGCTTTGATTTTCCTGCTTCGCGGTAATTTATCAGGCCTTGTCCTCTCAATACTTCAAGATTTTTTGCAGCAGTGTGCCTGTCTATATTCATGCTGCTAGCTATGTCATTAATGGTAAGCTCGCTTCCAGCTTTGCTTAAAAGCTTGATTATTCTTGACTGCACTTCCCCCATAGTATATAGGAGCAGAAATTCTTTTATAAAGGTTTTTAATGGTAACCATTAGAAATTCATATGTTATCTAACGAAAATAGTCACATTTATATAGTGTCGTTCTTAGAATATGTTCTATATTTACACGTTTATTGTGAGGTGTTTTTAATATGGGGTCTAAATATGAATTTCTATTATTAGCAATAGTTTCAATTGTCGCAATTGTCGGAATAGTTGTAATGATTACTGGCACAGAATCTAATTTGCCTGATTCACAATATTCTTATGATTCACAAGATTTGGCTGGAATGGCAACTGCAGGAACATGTATTGATTCTGATTCAGGAAATCTTCCGTATACTGAAGGAACCGTAAGCTATAATGGTGTAGAGTATAAAGATGAAGCAATAAACGATGGCACATTCTTAAATCTTAAAGAGTATTATTGTGATAATAATGAAGTAAAAAGCGTAGTATTCCAATGTCCATATGGCTTAAAATTGGACAGTGACGGATATCCTTATGGAAACTGTGTTGGTGGAACAATGCGCGATTGCATTAATGAAGATGATGACGGAGTAGTATTTGACGTTGCTGGATCGGTAGTTGCAGGTGATGCATCATTTTCAGATTATTGCTTAGATAATACTCGGCTGCTTGAATATTATTGCAACGATGAAACTTTCGATTATACTATAACTAATTGTGCTGGAGGATGCTCGCTTGCAGAATGCAAGGAAGATAAAACGCTTGTAAGCAGTACACCGGTAATAATCACTAATCCGCACACTTTAACAGTGAATTTCACAAATAAAGGGGATTCTACAATAATCATGACGGATGTAATATATGGGTTTAAATCTTCGAGCAAATGCCAGCCAAGCACCATGGATGTATATTATAATGGCCAGAAGATAAATCACGAGGATACGCCGATGCCTAAGGGAGCAACATTCTCATATGTTTGGACGTGCGGGGGAGATGCTCCAAGCGCCGGTGAAACCTTGAAAGATGTGACGTTAACAGTAATATACACTAAAGGAAACGACCCGACAGAATATATGCAAGAATACAGCATTGCAGGGAAATATGTTGAAGGGGAACCTACACAAATTAAATATGAATGCAGCGATTCTGATGAGGGATTTGATGTATATGAAAAAGGAACGGCTGAATTAACATGGGGCGGAGAAAATGAGGTAGGATTAGATAAATGCTTAAGTGTAGATTCTTTAAGAGAATTTTATTGCTATGATGATGTTCTTTCATCTAGTACTTTCGAATGCAGCGGAGAGTGCAGCAGTGGCGCATGCAAGAAATATGAAACTGAGGATTGTGATTATGAAGAGGATGTAATAATAAAAGTAGGAGGTCAAATTTCCACAATGAAGGCTGGAGATTCTAAATTGCTTGACGGACTTAGGGTGATTGTAAAATACATTGACATGCAAAATATCGGCGGAACAGATATAATTGCAACATTGATAGTTGCCCGTGGAGAAGAAATAATTGTAAAGCAATCTGAGGCAAAAACTTACATAAGTGATGGCATTGCATATAAGATATCCGTACTTGGAGGAAATGGAGACTGCCTAGCAACAGGACCTGATAATGTCTTACTTAAGGTCAACGGAGTTTTTGAAACCATGGATGAAGGAAATTCTAAGACTATTAATGGATTGCCGGTTTATGTCAAGGATATATCTATAACTAATATTGGCGGCGATAGCGTTTCAGCAACAGTGCAAGTATCTTCATCTACAATAAATCTAGAGAGAGGAGAGCCGCAAACAATAACTTATAATGGAGAATTATATACTTTGGAGATAGTTGGAGGAAATAGTGGAGAAGGTGCCCCTTCCGAACCGGAAGAAGATAGCCTAGGCAGTTTCTTAAGCAGCTTTGAGCAATCAGAATCACTACCGGATACTTTGTTTGTTGTAGGAAGAAGCGCGGCAGCCGATGATTTAGTAAGCATTGCAAATATAATGGCTAAACTGCAAAAGGGTTCAGAATCATCATATAGCATAACTTTTGATGATGAAATAACTTCTGAGCAAATTGATACAAGCAATGTAGTAGTGGTGGGCGGGATGTGCGTGAATAAAATTGCAGCTAAAATTTATGGGTATCCTTCCAGTTGTGTTTCCGAAGATAAGATTGGCGTAGGAAAAATATCGATAATACCTAATAAAAAGTTAGGAACTTATATGCTGTTAGTCCATGGATATAATGCAGAAGACACTGCTCTTGCAACGAAGATTGCTGCAAATTGGGAAGATTATGAAGATATATTATCTGTATTTTCACAGATTTGTGTAAGTGGTCCGGAAAGCAACCCGCAAATATATGATTGTTCAGATTAATTTTTTTTTTCTAATATTTAATTTACTTGAAATATTTAAATTATCTCTGATATCCGCCACTAACATTTATCCCGTAGGCATTGTTTCGGCCGCCTGATTTCTGTCTCGGAACGTTGTTCATTCCGTATGCGTTTGATCCGCCCTGATTTGCAACATTTACTCCATAAGAATTTGTCCTGCCGCCGGATTTTGCGTCGTCATCTCTTCTGTAAGATTCCATCTCTTTCATCTTGTTCATAGGATTGAATTCTGTAACTTCAAAATTTCTAGGGTTTATCTCGAATGTTTCTCCGCAATTGCATCCGGCAGTGAAATGTTTTGTATTCTGGTCATATTGGATTGGCTCAGCCTGCTGCGGCTTATTTCCTCTTACTTTTTTATCAAAATCTGATTCTTCTGTGAATTTTGGAACTATTTCTGCATCTTTATGTTTCATCCTATGTCTTTCCCATGCATTAGAATCCTGGACCATCCCAAGCAGCGCGCGTTCAAACTCTTTCTCAGACATTTTGATATTCTTATCAATAGTTCCATCACGCTGCGCCATCGTAAAGAATGCCATTTTTGCTCACCTAATCTTTATTATCTTAAACTACTATAAATTGATTATGAATTATTTACGTTCATTAATGATAAAATCATATGCTTCATCAATTGTCAATAATTTTTCAGTTCCCTTGATCATGTCTTTGAGCTTTATTTTCTGCTCTTTTAATTCTGTCTCTCCTATGAATGCTACGAATGGGATCTTAAGAGAATTTGCATAGTCAAGATTTTTGCTTATTCCTTTGTCCATTAGGTCGATGTCGACATTAAGGCCAGCTTCCCGAAATGTTGTTGCAATGACTAATGACTCCGGGAATGTCTGTATCGGTATTATGTATAATTCCGTGACTGTCTTTTTGATGTTTGGATTTTCAAGTTTTAACGCGTCTGTTATTGGTTCAAGTCCGAACGAAATGCCGACTGCTGGATACTGCCTGTTGTTTGACGCGTACATCCCGATCATGTTGTCATATCTTCCGCCGCCACAGATGCTGCTTGTGATCTTGCTGTTATTTAGGAAGCCTTCAAAGACTGTTCCTGTATAATATGCAAGCCCTCTTGAAAGTGAGACGTTGAAGACTATTTTTCCAGCCTCGACAAATTTAGTGTGAGTAAATAATTCTTTTAATTCCTTGACGCCTTCAACTCCTATCTCTGAATGCACTAGAGATTCGATTTTCTCGAGTTTTTCAATATTAGTTCCTTCAATTGTGAAGACGTCCATGAGTTTTGAAATAGAATGCTTGTCAATGTGTTTGTCGACTAATTCCTTGCTTACAGCGTCCTTGCCGTACTTTTCAAGTTTATCGATGCTGATTATTACGCTCTCTCTTTTTTCTGGAGGGATGCCGCAATAATCCATCAAGCCGAATAGGACTTTCCTGTTGTTTACTTCAAGCCTTGCGTCAAGCTTTAATTTCTTGAACACATCAAGCGCCAGCAAAAGAAGCTCTGATTCCGCCTTTACGCTTGCTGCGCCAGCAATATCCACGTCGCATTGCCAAAATTCCCTGTATCTTCCAAGTTTTATTGGCCCGTCTCTGAAGACTCTGCCTATTTCATATCTTTTGAAAGGCATTTTCAGGTTTGGATTTATTGCAATGAATCTTGAGAAAGGAACTGTTAGGTCAAATCTTAATGCAAGATCCCTATTTCCCTGATCGTTGAATTTGAATATTTCTTTTGCAGCGTCGCTTTCTGTCCCTGCAGCAAACTTGGCTGTCAAAGTATCAAGGCGCTCAATTGACGGAGTCTCAAGAGGGGAGTATCCATAAGATTCAAATATTTCTTTTAGGCTGGAAACTAGTTCTTCCCTGATTATTTTATCTTCAGGAGGAAAATCCCGCACTCCCTTTGCCATCTCGATTGCCATGAACTAGTGAACGCCAAGGCACTTTATATAGTTAATTGAAAATTTAAGCACACTTGAGCACACTAAGAAAACTTTAAATACGCATTTATCCATTAAAAAGTAGTTAAGACAAGGAAGGTGGTTGAAATGGTATACGACTGGCAAGACTTGGTTAAAGAAAATAAAAATGTAAGAGAATACATTCTAAAAGAAATTGGAGCCGATCCAAAAATAGAAGACCTTGAAGACTTAACACAAAAACAATTAAAGAAAGTTGGAAATTTATGGAATGCTAAATTTTATAATAAAGATATTTCTCTTCCAAAAGTAAATTAGTATTTAACAAAGCATATGACCTTATGCAGAATATTTTATTTAAAGGTGATTCTGTTGATGACGATGAATCAAAATATAAAGATGATGACGATATAATTCATAGAAAATGGAAGGAAACTTATAAAAGTAATGACAAATCATTCACCATAAATCATACAAGATGGTCTAATGATCCGGAAGATAGAGGCTCAGATCACAGATGTTATGGCGATTACGACTCTATGATTTTTAAAATAAAAAACAAAACAATATTCTCTTATCATAAGTCTTGTCATTGCCACTCCCATCCTGAGGAAGTAAAAATGGATTATATTAATCCTAAGGAAGGAAAAGATAGCTATACTCACGAGTATTCAATTGATATAGTTCATCCTAAAAGCATAGATACAGCAATAAATCTATTGAAGAATGAATTAATGCTAGTAAAGAAACAAAAATCAATCGATGATGTTATTAAGAAATCGGGCAAAAGCCGGGAAGAATTAAGGGAACTTTTGGCTTAATTTTTCTACTTTTTATCTTATTCTAAACCATCACCTTTAAATATGCTTTTTAAATCCTATTCTATATCCAAGATTGTTCATATTGGGCGTGTAACTCAGCTTGGATAGAGTGCCAGCCTTCTAAGCTGGAAGTCCGGAGTTCAAATCTTCGCACGCCCGTAGCGAAGCGGAGTAGTGCGAATCCCAAACGTAAGTGCGGACATTCGCACGCCCGTATTTATTACTAAGTTCGGACAGCCTTGGGCTGTCCTTGACTAGTTTGGTCGCGACATTACTAAAGGTCGCGTGCGCATCTTCGCACGCCCGTATTTATTCTTTTCATTATATTTTTATATTCTATATCATTTCATCTAAAAATGACAATAAGAATTGTTGATATTGATGATATTTCTGAAGTTGCAAGACTTGAAAAATCAATAGAAGGAAGAAATGCTGCGTCTCTAGACACTCTTATGGATAGATTTTCTATGTTTCAGAAAGGGTTTAGGGTGGCAGAATATAATGGCAAAATTTGCGGCTATATTGAGTCATGCAGGTGGAACAAGGAAAGCTTTGAAACATTTGAGGAGATAAGAAATTTTCCGGATTTTCATGATGAAAATGGAAGAAATCTATACATAATTTTTCTTGCTGTAGATGAAAAATATCGAAAACAAGGCATTGGTTCAAGCCTTGTAAAATCCTTGCAATATTATGCTCAAAATAATGGCATAAGTAAAATACAGCTTGCCTCAAAGAAAGGCCTTGAAGGTTTCTATGGAGATCTAGGATTTGAGATTGTCAAAGATCTTCCTTTATTTTTATACGAGACAGTGAACAGAACTAAAATCCTAAAACCAAGCACACTCATGGAGTTCAGGATTTAATCACAATATATTTACATAAAAATTTGAATATTTTTGGGCTTGGAAAGTAAATTCTTTCCAAACCTTTTTAAAGAATTAGCAACACATTATTTTTACTGCTTTGCGGATATAGCCAAGCGGTAAGGCAGCCGCCTGCAGAGCGGCCATTCGGGGGTTCGAATCCCTCTATCCGCTTATATAGAGGTTTTGGAAGAAGATGACTTTGTCATCCTTTTTTTGATGCGACCTTTTTCGTGTAAAAAGGCGCAGGAGAATCCCTCTATCCGCTTATAATGAACTCAAGTCTTGTAGAAGAAATATTTTATGTTGATGAAAGACCGTATTACTCTCTCGAAAATATTTTGGATAGGGAGGGGCTTTTCACGCAATTACTATTTACTAATTCTCATCAGGTTTACGACCAATATATTCATACAGGTGAATTAGGAAGGCAAAATATTTTTTTGGTCAGAGATCCTTCTTATATCAGGAATGCGACAGCAATTTTATTGTCTAATGAATTAAATTTTAACTGTTCTAAAATAGACTTAGGAATATATAGACATTATAAGAATAAGGATTATTTAGTCCTTGGGACTGCATTGAATTTAGACACTAGCGAAGAAGCAGTCATATACGAACAGTTGTATTCCGATGATGAATATAAAGTTGGCCAAATCTGGTCCAAAAGCCAGAAGGAATTTTTTGAAAAAATTACTTCCAAAGAATATCATCATAAAGGCCCAAGATTTTATTTGATAGACAAAAATTAATTATTTCTTCCTGATTAGTTCGTATAAGAAATATGTCAATGTAATGCTTAATGCACCGATAAAGAACCATGTTATCATTTCAGACTGCAATAATGGCCGTGCAACTTCGGCTGTCTGCATCGTAAACTCTGCCGATTTCATGGCTATTGAAGTATCTGCTTCTGTTGTCATCATTCTTGTTGCAGCTTCGTCAGGAACTCCCGAGTTCATGCCTTTCATTTGGATGAATCTGTATCCTATTAGCAATGCTCCTCCAATTGCTGTGAATGCTGAGAGAGGAATTATTTTCTTCAATGCTTCCATGAACTTTCCATCGTCGTCAGACTTTGGAGCTAAGATTATGTATTTATTTGCAAGCTTATAGTGATTTACTTCCTTTCCTTTAGAACTGTAATGGAATTCATCGACTATAACTAAATTTGCTTCCATTAATTGCTTTAAATTATAATGTATTGTAGAAATCGGGATATTCAACGCTTTTGATAATTCTGATTCTGTGTATTCTTTCTTTGCCAAAGCGTCAAGAATCTTTCTTGAAGTGTCGTTGTTTATAGCTTCAGCTATCTTCTTTGCTTTTTTCTCCTCTAATGATATTAATAGGAAATTATTATTCATGTTTTCTTCCTTATGTTTTTCTTTTTTATCTCTTTGTCCTTCAATCTTCATGATAGTAATACAATAGTGGTATTTAAATATGTTTTTGATTGCAAACAGGATTGAAGCTATGATGGGTGAATAGATCTTTAGTCAAATATTTAAACTAATTGTACCAGTATGTAGTTAGGCATTCTTTTTTTGCAGTAAATAGTTGATCTGTACACAGTTTGAAGAGGTGGTACTTATGGCTATTGAAGAAAAAGTTGGTGATGATTTTAACACATTGCTTGTCCATAAAGAGGATTTTAGAACCAAGATGTGGAATAAAATACTTTCAAGATCTGTAAGCAACTATTCCAAATATAAATTTCTTGAGAATGAAATGTATAGGACCATAAATGATCGGCTTTATACAAAAATGCTAACTCTATTCAGGCAAGATACGATAGAAACTAAGAGAAAATTTATAGATTGGTATTTTAACAGTCATGAAGCTTTGGGAAAGAGCCCTTATGAACTATGCATGGAGCGAGACCACGATATCGTAATTGAAATGCTTGAGGGCTGGGAATACGGAGATGTTCAATGACAATTGATGATAAATTTATAGACGACGAACTTTCGAATGAAGACTCGGATAAATTGTGGGAATTAATTATAGCAAATGCTGTTGATAATTTTAAAAATCATCTTTCTCCTGCAGAAAAAGCTCTGTATAAATTGATCCGCAGATTAGAATGGGAAAGTAAATATTTTGTAAGCATATTTGCAAGAGAAGAATTTGACGACAAAGAAACAAGAAAACGATTCAGATCTGATTCTGCATTCAGAGAAAAATATCTTGACGATAAATTCAAAGAAACGGCTGGAGAAGGAGTATATGATGAATCAATAAGGCTTTTCGAAGATTACACTTCGGCCAGGCAATGGTATTTTAGCAATATTCCTTCTTTAAGATATGGCAGGCCATACAATTATTGTAAGAAAGGCGATACTAAAACAATTTCTGATTTACTTGGAAGAATTGAACATGGGATTTATTAGCACTACCTTTATAAACACTCTTTCTCTCCTTATTCTCGTAGGGTAGCGCTTGGTTGCGGGTATCAAGTCTTAAATGGCTTGAGGCTCAGGAAAGTCCGCCCACTAACAAAAGGTCACTTGCGAGAGCAAGAACTCTAATAAGGTTGGCAACAACTCAGAAACGGAACCTCCTAAGGTCTGGGATGATGGATAATACTTTCCGGTGACGGATTGTCAAATCTTGACGTCGCTTTGGGGATGGATGAAACGGTTAGACCTGACCAGTGCAACTGCAGAACGCAGGCTTAGTCGAATGCCAAGAAAACTAGTCCATGCTTGTCGTGGTGGTTTACAGAAGGCGGCTTACAACTACCCTACAATTAAATTTATATATCTCCGATGTATTGTTCTATTTATGAATAAAAATATTATTTATTTTACTATTTCTATGATTTTACTATTTCTTTCTCCATTAGTCTCTAATGCTTTCGGATGCACGGGAAAATGTTCATTTCCTCTGGCTCCAGAAATTATAATGAGTGTCATGCTGATATTGTCTGCAGTTTTTATGTTTTTATCCATCAGGGAGTTTCCAAGGATATACAAATGGATTATTTTGGCAATTATTTGTTTGTTGTTTATTTTGAGTGTTATTACTCTTGTTAAAGAATTGAATAATCCGCCTTCGTCTAACCTAACTCCATGCCCTATTAAAGGAGGAATTTGCCAGACATCGTGTGGAATAAATAGTGCTGTAATTTCTGATGCTGCTTGTGGTGAAAATTTACAGTGCTGCAGAACTTCCACGGATACATAGTGATATTTTCTAAAAATGAAGAAACAAGCAAAGCATCCAAAGACAGATTACTTCCTTGAAATATTCGACTTAGCGGAACGCAAGTATGGCAAATCCTCAAAGCGCCTCGCGGGTGAAGGATGGAAAGAGCATTGGCAGACTTTAATTTCAACAATAATGTCTGCGCAGACAAGAGATGAAGTCACAATCCCTATTGCAGAAGCCTTGTTTGCAAAATATCCAACGCTTGAGAAACTTTCAAAAGCAAAACAATCTGATGTCCTAAAGATAATAAGATCTCTCAACTATTCTCCGACAAAAGCAAAGCATATCATCCTTGCAGCAAAATACTTGAAAGACAATCACGACGGCAAAGTCCCATGCAGCATTGAGGAATTAATATTAATTCCAGGCGTTGGAAGAAAAACTGCAAATTTAGTCATAACTGAATGCCACGCGATGGATGGCATCTGCGTTGACACTCACGTTCACAGGATTTCAAACGTTCTTGGAATAGTAAACACAAAAACTCCTTACGAAACTGAACTTGAACTAATGAAAGTCGCCCCTAAAGAATATTGGTCAAAGATCAACAGGATATTTGTACTCTGGGGGAAAGAAACTCCCGGTAATGATGCTGAGAAACTTTTGAGTAGAATTAAGCAGTGATAATGTTTATTTCAAAACTTTTATTTCTTTGATATCTAGAGTTCCTTCATTATTTTTATCAAATCTTTTCTTATGGAATAAATATTCATTATTATATACGTAGAATTCTACCGTGTCTTTGGATCTTATTTTAGTTGCTAGTTCATCTAATTCTGCAGGTGGGCCTTCTATATTTATAGTATATTTCCCGTTAGTTGTATTGACATCAAGCCTATAAGTTAGCGATCTATCAAGGCTATTCATAGCAAGCCTGTATCTTGGATAATCACAAGTAAGTATAGATCCGCTTTCGCTTATAACTACGCCTTTTGAGAATTCATCAGAACAAGATGTGAGGATAATCGCGCTCAGGCCAAGTGCTTTGCAAAAGCCCTTCATAATATTTTATGTGAGCTGGAGTTTATATTTTTTCTTCTTAAAGGAGTAAATTTATAAAATCCCTTTCATTCATCCCCATATAACAAATTTGTGCTTAATTTAGGGTGGTTTTAATGGCTGATGATAAGATAAGTATGCCTAGCAGTGGTGCAGGCCTTACAAGATATTTTGACGAATCTCATAGCAAGATTGAGCTTAAGCCTCAACATGTTATAGCGTTTATCATATTCATAATAATACTTGAGATAATACTAAACTGGCAAGGCTACGCGTGGTTTGGTCTGCAATAGATTTTTCTTAATTTAAATTTAGATGGAGAACAAAATGATGCCAAATATCAATCCTAGACAGATGCAGCAGATGATGAAGAAGATGGGCATACAGCAAGAAGACATCGAAGCCCTTGAAGTAGTAATAAAATGCGCAGATAAAAAAATAGTAATTTCAAATCCTACGGTCCAGAAAGTCAACATGATGGGTAATTGGTCATTCCAGATTTCTGGCGATGAATCAGATGAGCCTCTTGATTCCGAAGGATCAGATGAGCCTCTCGAAATCAGCGATGATGACGTAAAGACTGTCATGGACCAGACTGGAGGATCAAAGGAAGATTCTCTTCAGGCTTTGAAAGATACTAATGGCAATATCGCTGAAGCTATACTATTGCTTACAGCTGAGAAAGAAGATTAATTAATTCTTGTTTTATTTCTACTTTTTTGTTTTTACCACTATATCGTAAATAAAATACCAGAACATTTATAAACAGTAATTTATTACCACTTCTTAGTGATTCCTATGAATAAACGTCGAGAAAAAAAAGAACTATTAGAAGCAGAAATGAAAAAAGATTCTGTTTATCTGGCAGGGCTCAAAGTCGCGCAAAAGATAAGCAATAACGTAAAAATAATTGCAGAAAACTATTTCACCGACACTACTTCGGTATATTTTGGAGATATCAGGCAAGATGCTTTCAATCTGCATGCCATGGCTCTTGCATGCGCCCTGAACAAAAACGCTATCCTTGGTGGAGAGCCTGGATGCGGAAAGACTACAAGCGCAACATTAGTATCGTCAGTATTTACAGGAATACCTATGGATTTATACCGTAAGGTAATGATTTCCGGCCATCCAGAACAGACTGAGGAAAAAATAATTGCAAGGCCTGATTATGGCGCTCTCATGGATAAAAAAGAGAAAGTCATCTGGCAGCCTACAGTATATTTCCCTAAAGTAATAATTGATGAGTTCAATAGATTCCCTGAAGGAAAACAGACTATGTTCATCGATATAATTGAAACTTCTATGTTTTCATATTTGTCTGAAGTATATCACAATGGAAAGAAAAGCTTCTTTGCGACGGTGAATTACGAAGACGGTGGAAATCACCCTATAATCCCTCCTAATAAGGATAGGTTTAGTATATCGCTCGAATTCAATAATTCAGCAAGCCTTTGGATAAATGAGACTCGTAAGAAATCTGATAAGGCAAAAATAGACTTGGTCGATGAAGATACATCATATAAATTATTGGAATTTGTTAACGATAAGACTAAAGATAAAAAGCCAGGATTTTATGAAGAAATGACTAAGGAGTATAAGAAAAAACTCCGGGAACTGAATTTAGAAGTAATCACAAAGGACGAATATGATCAATTTAGAAAAGCAGTCAATCAAATGGAATTCGACGATTATAGCGATGCTGACAATACAACGCGCAGCGAGTTGTTCACTCAGCATACTGCTGCAGAATTCAACTACACTCCAACGTTCGGATCCAAGCGATCAAACGATCCTATAGATACTGACACTCATGCAAAAGATCTTGCATCAACAAAAGTAAAAAATGCAATGAGCCCTAGAGCATTATCCGAATCATGGGTTGATTTCGCCAAAGGGTTTGCTCTTCTTAACGGCCAATACGTGCTCAGAAAAGAATATCTTGATGGGATCTTCCCTTATGTATTCGGTCACAGATGTGAATTCGATGATGACTTTAGCTCCCAGTTCAGGACATTAAATAGAAATGTGCAGTATGATCATTTCCTTGCAGGAAAAATACTTGAGGGCTTGAATGAGTCTTTCAGGAAGAATGACAAGTTCTATGCTCTGGCTCAAAATATCATAAATCATTTTGATTTTGATCTTAATGATCCAGCAGAGAAGAAATTATACGAATCAAACAAGAAAGAAAGGAATGAATTCGTAGAGAAAAACATTGCATTGCTTCGAAATGTGATTGACCAGGCAAGGAATGGTTCTATTGAATCTCCGCTTCTTAACAAGTATGTTGAATACATGAAGAACGGCAGTATTTACGCAAGATTTGAAAAAGCAGTGGATAGCAATTAATCATTTCAATTCAAGTCGGGGTCTTATGATATCCAGGGAAAAACTTGAACAACAGCTTTATGAAAGCTGGGAAGATGTAAAAGAGAGATATATCAATCCTAATATAAAAAAAGTCCAGCTTGTATTTGATGACAAGAAAGTTCCGACTGCTTGCTTTAATACTTCTACACTTGAAACTTTAGTCAATGGAAATTTTATCAATTCTCTTGTGTCGATGGGAATGGATTCTTATGATGCCCTCGTTGGGGTAAACGATCATGAGATAGGGCATTATATGGTGATGCCTTATAATCTTGCAAAGCATTTGGTTTATCTCGAATCTGCTAATACTTATCTAAAGCACGACTCTCCTGAATTTCGTGCCGATTGCATAAATTATTTTTTCGATGTAGGAGTAAACCTTACTAGAATGGCTCGTGAAATATCCGGCAGGGAACTTCGCGAAACAATAATCACGCTGACGAATAAACCCAATACAAGCAATGTTTTTAATTTAATTTCAGGATTTTATGAATCAAAGAATCCGTTCTTTAAGTCGCCATTCTACCAGTCTGATTTCTATTTGAAAAATAAAGAAGATATGGATAAAAGAATCGAAAGGCTTAATTCTATAGATTATGGGATAGGAGATGAAAGAAAAAAATACAAGTGGAATGAAGGCGTTTATTTATCATTGTTTGCAGATATAATAAGAGATATATATAATAAAGAAGAAGGAAATTCTGGCAATTCAGAAGGAAAGAAAGAAAAAGGCAAAGAATCTAAAAATGGTAGTCCAGGAAATGGTTCAGGATCAAGCAATGGTGATTCTGATTCTAAAAAAATCAATCCTTTAGGCAATTCTACTCCAAATATTATAGAAACAGCTTCAAGAAAGGCTCTCCAGGATGCTCTTGATGAAATAGCAAGGGAAGTTCCAAGAAAAGCAATCTATGATAGAATAAAAGAATTCGTAGAGAACAAGCGCGGCGAATCGATGAATAAGAGGGCTCGAGGCACTCATGGACCAGGCATAGGGCTTGATCATTCAGAAATAACTGCTAATGATGATTTGATTGATTTTTACGAGAGAAAAAGCAACGGCTTCAATTTATATATTTTCAAAAAACCTCTAATGACTAATGACAAAGTAAAGACTCCTTTCAGCAACAACAATTTCACTCCAGAAGATCCATTCCATAAATTAAATCCATTCTCTTCGCCGTTCATACTCCCGGGAATATCCAAGAAAATCCATGATATTCCACTGCCTCAATATAAAATGAATTATGATTATCCTAAAGGATTCATAAGCCTTGATACTTCAGGCTCTATGAGAAATCCGGCAAATGGAATATCTTATGCCGTCTTAACAGGATTTGTACTTGCAAAAAATTATCATGCAAATGGAGCAGGAGTTGGAGTATTCAATTTCTCCGTAGACAGCCAGATGCTGATGCCAACTAGAAAACTCGATGATGTTTATCATTTGCTTTGCGCATATTTTGGCGGAGGAACATCCTACAATGTGGACAAAGTAAAGGCATATCTAAGCATACTTGAAAAACAAGACGAGAAATAT
>DASPMU010000085.1:0-12939 GCA_035626895.1 Alphaproteobacteria bacterium | reverse complement strand
GGAATTTTGTTCTTATATAGTTCAATAGACATTTCTAATGAATCCAAAGGATTAACTCTCCAATCTGAAGTTCCATGCATCAATAATAGAGGTGTTTTTTTAGGTAATTTGTTTGCCCAAAATATTGCAGAGCGTTTCCTTTTTTCAGATACAGATCCGCCATAAAGTTTTTTCTGATGCTCTGCCCAGCCCCTCCTCCACTTAGCTGCACGAATTTCATTTGTTGGAGCTGAACCGATCACTGCTGTTTTTATCCATTTTATTTTCTTGGAAAGGCACATATAAGTCATCGCTCCTCCGCGACTATGACCGATCATGCCAATTTTTTTAAGATCTGCTCTCTTATAATGTTTCAATAATTGATATAGCTCAAGTATGCATCTTAAATCAAAATCGTCCCCGAAATGATCAATTCCTTCCCCGCCATCAACACCAGGATATTGTGTTGCAATAACAATGTAGCCATTCATTGCAAGAGAGGCAATTACAAAATTATCTACAAATAATTGCTCAGGCTTTATAGCTCCAAAATCTCTGGATCCTCCACGATTAGAGATTATGCAAGGAAGATTCTTTCCCATTTTAGGTTCAGCAATATATCCTGCTATTTTTTTTCCTAGCACATTGTACATAATTTTATACGCAAATATTTTCTTTTGATTAAGATGGGCTTTTTTTGATATTTTTTGCCCTAATGTTTTTTTCATTTCATTAGTTAAATTCAATCTTTGTACTTCAAGAATTCCAGGTATTTGTTCCAAGAGTTTTGAATTATCATCCATACTGCTATTTGTTTCTCAATTTAATAAATATAACGAATTCATACATTCAATATATTTATATATTAGATTTCCGTAATGCAAACATGGCTGATGAAAAGAATATTGAGGATATGTCCCCTCAAGAGATTGCAGAGCTGCAGAAAAAGAATTGCATATTCTGCAAGATTGCAAGCAAGGAAATTCCTGCAAAAATAATCCAGGAAGATAATGACATAATCTGCATCCTGGATATTAATCCAGCTTCAGAAGGGCACGTCCTTGTTTATCCGAAAAAACATTACATGATTGTTCCTCATCTTCCTGACGATCTTCTTTCCAAGTTATTCTCGACTGTGAAATTAATATCTAACAAGCTTCTTACAGCTCTTCAGTGCGCTGGCACGACAGTATTCATAGCAAACGGATCTGCCGCAGGCCAGAAAGCTCCCCATGTTTTGATACATGTTTTTCCTCGCCGGGAAAATGACGGACTTGTAAAACTTCCTAATTACGAAATGAATGATGAGCAAGTAGAAAAGCTCAAGAAAGAATTGAAGCCCTACTTCAAGCATGTTTTTGGCAAGGGAACAAGCCTTGAAGAAAAAGAAGAAAAGCCAAAAAAACGTGAAGAAAAAGTTGAGAAGAATAAAGACAACGATGCAGATGATAGCGAAGAAGATGAATTGCCTCAGGTAAAAGAATCTGACGCGAAAGATGCTGAAAAGATAGCAAGAAAGCCGGCAAAAAAAGAAGAGCCTGCGGGAAGCAATATGAAGAAAACAACAGGCGTAAGTCTTGATGATATAGGAAAATTATTTGGAGCTTAAAAAATAGATTTAAAAAAAAACGGAGAAAAGCAAAACATGGCTGATTGCATAATATGCGACCGGAAATTTGAAAAAAATATATTGTTCGAAAATGAGAACATCATAATAATGCTCGGAGTAGAGCCTTCTGTAAATGGGCATATACAGATTTTTCCAAAGCAGCATTTCACAATACTTGAGCAAATACCAAATGACGCGCTAAATATGTTAGTTGATGCTTCAAACAAAGTCTCGATGATATTATTTGAGGTCATGAAAGTGCATGGGACTAACATCATAATAAGCAACGGCGTTCCTGCAGGCCAGAAAATACCTCATTTCTCAATTGACATTATTCCTAGGCGTAACGATGATTCATTGAAGCTTGATTGGGATCTAAAACAGGCATCGCCTGAAAGCCTTGATACAATACATAGGATAATCAATGAAGCAAATATCCCAAGAAATAAATCGCAAATTATCGATATTGAGCCAATACAGGCAGCGCCTTCGCAGCCCAAGCAGCCAGAAACTCCGATGGTCAAGATGGCAAAAAGAGATATTGGAGAAGCTCCAATAACAGAAGAAATCAAGAAGACAAATTATCATCACAAAATATTTGAGAGAGTTCCATAGAAAAATCTGCTAACCGCCTTCTAGAATAGTAGTGATTATTTATTAAAATGTTAGAAATTTAAAATAAGTAGTAAAAAAATAAAATATCTATAATATTGTTAGATTATAATAATTGAGAATTATTAATAAGTCTTTTTCTTCTTATAGCAATCTTTGCAATAGACTGGTTTTCCTTCGATAGGCTTGAATGGTACTTCGCATTCATTGCCGCACTCAGAACATGTTGCCTTATGCATTTCTCTTGGACCGAAATCTCGTCTGAAACCGCCGTTTCCGCCGCCATTTCCGCCTCTATTGAATCCGTTCATTTTGGGTTTTGACCTCCTAATATAGCAGAATCAACATCTAATTATAAATGTTTAGTATTTATAATCGAAAATTATTCGAAATAGGAAATTAGAAAAACTAAAATGGAAGTATTCCAGTATAATGAACTATCATTGTTGCAATAAATGCTATTAGAAATGCCGGGACGAAAGGTATGCCTTCTTTTATCGTTACAGTCTTGATCATTTTTTTCGAGCTATATTTTTTCAATGTTTCAATCTGTTCTCTAGATATTCCAAGATCTTTTGGCCCGACTATTTTTTTGCCTTTGATTATTACATCTTTGTATATCCAGTCTCCTTCGGTCAAATCTTTTACTAACACATCCTTTATCATGCAGGATTCTTCGATGACTTTTACAAAAAGCCAGACGTAGAATATAAAATAGAATAATATAATAAATGACAAAAGAGGAATCAAATATTCTTGTGGCATTATTGTGACTGTCAGGATAAACATTATTGTTATCAGTCCAAGGACAATGCGTCGTGAAATTATTATTTCTTTCTTCGCAAGCCAGATTTTAAGGCTTTTTGCAAATATTTTTCTTTTCTTAATAGCAAGGAATATGCTCCATGCAAGGCCATACAATGCTCCAAAGAGTATTATATTTGCAAGCAGTATCAGTAGCGTAAAATTGTATTCTCCAAACATCCTAAATACGTTAAACCCAAGTATTGCACCAAGGCCCATAATCAGCTTGCTATCCCCGCCGCCCCACTGGCCCAAATAGAACATAGAATAAGCAATAATCAATCCTATGACAAAACCCATCAATGCCTGCGCAAAGTATGTATATTCATAGTTCACGACACTATATATAATAGATATGGCAAATGCAGTGAACATAAGTCCATAAGATATATAATCAGGAACTTCCCTTTTCTTAAGATCAGTTATGGACGCTATAACTAAAGCGATAAACGCTATGATGAACGCGATCAATATCATGATATATTCTCAATGCAGTCTTATATAAATGTATTTTTCTCATTTTAAAATAGCAACAAAATATTTATATATTAGTATATTAATAAGTATATTGGTTTCCTATGCAAACACATAAGATCTGCAATCTGTGCGGGACGGGATCGGAAGATACAGCCGTATTTACATGTAGTTATGCAAAGGGAGAGCTTCATATATGCCTTGGATGCCTCGCAGAAGGAATCCTTGAAACATTAGGAAATAACAACAAGCCTAAAGTTCAGCAATTAAAACAATCAGACATTGACCCAATGGTCTTTGATCTTTCAAGGCCTGACGAAGTCTATGGCTTTACCTGCGAATCATGCAGCAGCATCATGTTTTCAGAAATGTTTCCTGTACAATGCGAGCATTGCCAGCACATAAACCATCAAACCGTGCTTTCAAAGCACAAATAAAGTGAAACACATACAGTAGCAGTAAAAAGAGAGTTTGAGATGAACAAAAGATTATTCTTAACAACAACAATTATAGGAATAGTCCCAGGACTATTAATGCTAGGCAAGGGGATAGATGATGTGACAGGCCACATGATTGCAAATGTAGGCATGGCAAGCACCGCGTCGCTTCTAGTTGCATATTTCATCGCGGCAGCATTAATACTTGGAATTGCAATAGTTCATCTCATAAACACGTATGGAGAAGAATCGCATCATAATCATTCTAAAAAACATAAAATACTTGCATCAAAAACAGCATCGGCAGCAATAGGCCTTCACCCACATAAAATTTTTGATACAAATGTAAAGAATTTCATAAAGCCAGAGAAAATAATAGTTGCAGCTGTAGCAATAGTTGCATTTATTTCTATAATAGTAATGTTAACTTAAAACAGAAACAACACACGCAGCGACGAGGGGGAGAACCATGAATAAGTTAGAAAAAATTACATCTATAGTTATTTTGAGCGCAATGCCGTATATCTTAAAGGCGCAAAACATTGATGATCAATTAAATAAATCAATTGACCAGAATGAACTATATGCAAGCATTGTTTACAGGCCGCGAAATAGAGAAGTTTCGGAAAGCCCTAATTATTCTCCGGCATTAGAAGAAAAAATAGAATCAAAAAAGGCGTCAAAAACTATCACCTATTCAAAATTAATTAATTTCCAAGAATACCACCCATTAAAAATAATGCCAAATAACTTCCATGCAGAAAAGCCTCACGGTCATGAATATGAGTTTCCCATAGGAAAACATGCGGGAATAACATTTGAAGAACACATATTATATAATGATGGCAAGTTGTATTTTGAGCATGTTTCAGCAAAGTTAGTGTTCCATCTTGGATATCATAGAAAGAATTAAATTATTTTCTAGTTCTTTATTTTAATAAGATTTTCTCATTAAATTCAAAGATATTTTAAGAAAACATTTATAAATAAACTATCGTTCCCTTTTCTTACCAATGATTGATGAGGCGTAGTAATACTAGGCTGAGAGAGGTATTTGTTCTAAATACAATACGTTATCTGATATATCATATGTGGAGGAATTAAAATGGCAGACCATAGAGGATATGAACTTGTTGAGATCGCACGAAAGAGCGGAAAGATAAAGAAAGGAACTAATGAAGCTACTAAGATGGTAGAAAGAGGAACTGCAAAGGCAATAGTTTATGCAGCAGACGTAACTCCAAAGGAAATCATAATGCACATCCCATTACTTGCAAAGGATAAGGGCGTTGTATGCATAGAAGTTCCATCAAAGGAAGAACTAGGCGTAGCAGCAGGATTGACAAAGCCAACAGCAGCAGTTGCAATATTAGATGCAGGCGATGCTAAGGGCCTATTAAAGGATTAAAAAATAAGGATCAAGGTGTAAAAAATGGCTGAAAAACCAAAAGCTATGAAATTCGACAATGCTCAAGCAGCAGCTCCAACTGAACAGAAGGGAAGTGTAAACTTCACATTCGCAGTTCCAGCAAAAGTTGAAGAAGTTGTCGGAAGAACAGGCACTAGAGGAGAAGCAACTCAAGTAAGAGTAAAAATCCTCGACGGAAGAGACAAGAACAAGACTATGCGAAGAAATGTCAGAGGACCAGTTCAGGTCGGAGACACTTTAATGCTTAGAGAGACAGAGATTGAAGCCAGGCCATTAAATAAGATGGGCAGGGGCAATCAGTAAGTCAATAGACTAACTCAATAGGTGGAAAAAAATGAAATGTTCATTTTGTAACAACGAAATACCAAAGGGCACAGGAACTATCTACGTAAAAGTATCTGGTCAGATCCTCTACTTCTGCGGCAGCAAATGCGAGAAGAACATGCTTAAGTTGGAAAGAATTCCAAGAGAGCAAAAATGGGTAAACAACCAGGCTGCAAAGACTGATAAGAAGAAGTGATTCAAATGACGGAAAACAAGAGTGAAAAACCTAAGTCGCCAATCGTTCAGCGAAGCTTAGTTTTACTAAAGCCTGACGCTGTCCAAAGAGGGCTCATGGGAAGGATCATACAAAGATTCGAAGATGCAGGCCTTAAGATTGTTGGCGCAAAAATGGTTTGGATCGACAAGGAATTCGGAAAGAAGCACTATTTCGACATTGCAGAAAGAAGAGGACCAAAAGTCCTTGACGTTTTGCTAGATTTCATGACAGCAGGACCAGTCATGGCATTATGCCTTGAAGGAGTCAATGCAGTCGAGAATGTTCGAAAGATCGTCGGTTCAACTGAGCCAAAATCCGCTCTTCCAGGAACTATCAGGGGAGACTTCGCGCATCACACATACGAAAGTGCTGACGGAAAAGATTCTGCAATAAGAAATCTAATCCACGCATCAGGAAATTATGATGAAGCGCTTTATGAAGTAAAGCTATGGTTCCCAGATGAGGAATTGCATTCATACAAGACAGTACATGAAGTTCATGTGTTCTGATTGTAGAATTGCATACAATAATTTTTTTATTTTATATAATTCGACAAGAATTCAACATTGATGATGTGTTTATACATTTATTGAGGAGGAAATTACAATGGGAGAAAAAATGGTTGACAAGGTCACAAGGATCATGAAGAAACCTGAATATATCAGAAATATCGCTACTTGCGCGCATATTGATCACGGAAAGACTACTTTCTCAGATAACTTGCTTTTCGGAGCAGGAATGATGTCGCAGGACCTTGCAGGAAAGGCATGTGTATTAGATTTCCACGAGGACGAAAAGGCAAGAGGAATCACAATTGATGCTGCAAACGTATCTATGGTACACGAGACTGACGGACAGGAATATTTAATCAATCTGATCGACACTCCTGGACACGTAGATTTCGGAGGAGACGTAACAAGGGCAATGAGAGCTGTAGACGGAGCAGTAGTATTATGCTGCGCAGTTGAAGGAATCATGCCGCAGACTGAAACAGTACTAAAGCAAGCTTTAAGGGAGAGAGTAAAGCCAATATTATTCATCAACAAAGTTGACAGATTAATCAAGGAAGTAAAGTTGACTCCAGAAGCAATGCAGGAAAGATTCATGAAGATAATCAATCATGTAAACAAGCTGATATTAGATATCAGCCCGGACATGGGCCCTAAATGGCAGGTTAATGTAATGGACGGAAGCGTATGCTTTGGTTCAGCATTCCACAACTGGGCAATGAGCGTTCCATACATGAAGAAAAAGAACCTATCATTCAAGACAATAATTGAAGCATATGAGAACGACACTTGGAAAGACTTGAAGGTTGTATCACCATTGCATGAAGTAATCTTAGATGCAGTAATCAAGCACCATCCAAGCCCTGTAAAGGCTCAGGAATACAGAATTCCAAAAATCTGGCATGGAGACATTGATACTCCAACAGGAAAATCATTGCTTGCTGGAGACCCTAACGGCCCGCTTGCATTTGTTGTAACAAAGATTGCAATTGATCCTCAGGCAGGAGAAATCGCTGCAGGAAGAATCTTTTCGGGAACTGTCCGAAGAGGAGAGACTGTAAAACTTGCAAGAGCAAATGTTGAAGTAAGAGTTCAGCAGGTTTACATCTATAACGGAGCAAAGAGAGAAATCGTTGACAATATCCCAGCAGGAAATATCATCGGTATCGGCGGACTTCGAGGAGCATATCCTGGAGAGACAGTATTTATCGGCGACGTTGAGCCATTCGAGGCAATCACTCACATCTTCGAGCCTGTAATGACTAAGGCAATCGAAGCAAAACGCCCAAGTGACTTGCCAAAGCTTGTTGAAGTATTGATCCAGGTATCCAAAGAAGATCCATCTATCAAGATCGAGATCAACCAAGAGACTGGAGAGCACTTGATGAGCGGCATGGGAGAATTGCATCTTGAAGTTATCGAGAATAGAATCAGGACTGAAAAGAATGTAGAGATACAGTCTTCAGCTCCAATTGTTGTATACAGAGAGACAATCACTAAGAAGTCCCCTGGACCATTCGAAGGAAAATCTCCAAACAAGCACAACAAGTTCTACTTCACTGTAGAAGCTTTGAGCCCTGAATTAAAGGACTCAATAAAGGCAGGAAAAATCCCAGAAGGACGCGTCAAGAAAAACATGCAAGACTTATGGGCGGAACTTGAAGCAGCAGGAATGGACTCTAAGGAATCAAGAAAAGTCAGAGATGTATACAACGGAAACCTGCTCCTTGACGGTACAAGAGGAATTGTACACATAGGAGAAGTTATCGAGATGGTATCTGATATGTTCGAAGATGTAATGACTAAAGGCCCTCTTGCAAAAGAGCCTTGCATCGGAGTAAAGGTAACGCTTGAAGATGTAAAATTACACGAGGACGCAATCCACAGAGGACCAGCTCAGGTTTACCCGGCAGTCAGAGAGGGTATCAGAGGCGCAATGATGCAGGCAAATCCATTGATGTTTGAGCCTGTACAGATATTGCAATTTGATGCTCCTGTCGAATTCATGGGAGAAATCAGCAAGCTAATCAGCTCTAAGAGAGGACAATTAATCGACATGCAGCAGGAAGGAGCACACATCGCAGTAAAAGGAAAGCTTCCTGTCGGCGAGATGTTTGGACTTTCATCTGACCTAAGGTCTGCAACTGAAGGAAGAGGAAACTTCTTCGTACAGGACCAGACTTTCGAGAAGTTGCCTGAAGAATTACAAGGAAAGATAATCAACAATATCAGAACTCGTAAGGGCCTCAAGGGCGGCGAAGAAGAGCAGTCAGAATAAGTCGGTTGATTTATTCAATTTTTTATATTTTATTTTATTCAAATTTTTCTAAATACTATAAAATAGTTTTAAATTTCACAAGGTTTATAACTAATATTTGCGTTTTCTCCTATAAAGAGTTGAGTTCTAGGGTAATTATTTGAAATGAATGGAATAAAATTATTCGGAGATTTTGAAGAGAAGATAACATCTTACAGGAATCTTCTTCAAGGGATAATCAAAGAAGAGTATGATTCAGGAAAGTATTTTGATTTAAGCTCTGTACAAGTTCAAGACACAATACTTAACAGGTTTCATGATAAAATAAAGGAAAGTCTTGAATCATTCAAAGAAAGCTTCAATAAAGAAGTTGTTCATAGAAGTGAAGTTCTTCAGAGATATGTCGCGAAATCAGTCGAAGAAATAATTAGTTGGGAAGGCAATAGTAATTTAGTTCAAGCAAATTTTGTAAATGCAGTAGTAAGATACAAAAACAAAGATAAGATAGTATCTAAATTGACTCAGGTGGATCATTATTATGGAGAGGAGGATTTGCATAATTCTATAAAAAGAGATCCGGATGATTTTATTCCGTCACTGAATGGGGCAAAAGTTTCCCTTGATGAACTGATAAATAACATAGAGATAATTTCTGTATCTAACATTACAGGTCTTCATAGTAAAAATATTTTCCTAAGCAATCTTTTAGGCTCATTGAAATTTAAATTATATTCCAGGGTAAAGAGTTCTGAGAGAGAGTTAATAAAATTAGTCGATTATTTCTATGATTTGCGTGCAGAAGATGATTTTCCATACGATTCTGCTGGTTTGATGTTTGTAAGTCGTGATGAGATTGGAAGAAAAATTTACAAATTCAAGGATTTTGTCCAGAGATGTGTTGGTGAATTAGCCGAAAAATATAACGTCGAACCGAAAGAATTAATGAGGCTTGCAAACGTGAAGACTATTGAGGAGAATGCAATCTCAGCTGCAAAAAAATTAAATCCAAAATATAGCTATTCAAATTATATGGAAGTTGTGAATCAGAATAATACAATACTAACAATCCTTGATGAAATGTCTCGATCAGGACAGCATATCGACGGAGATACTGTAATTAATGGAGCAAAGGTAAAAGATTGGATAATGCACGGACATCAGATAAAACACATATATGAAGACATAAGGGTAGAAACGTGGTGCATGACCAAGGGAATGCATTTAAATTACGTAGGGAAATATCTCGGACATACAGAACAATACATCCAGTCAAGAGATAAAGCTCATCTTGAATGTATAAGAAATCCTAATCTCGCCAAGCATAGGAGAGTTACAGATAGACAAGGCAATTTGATAATAAGCCCTAATCAAGAGTATGCTATAATAAATTCGCAAAATTTCTTCAGAGAAGCATTGACTCCGGCATATAGGAAATATGCAATCTAAACATCAAAAGTTTTCAAAGAAAACATCTCTTCATTGCATTCAGAGCTCTTTTCCAAGGAAAGTTCAGTCACTGCGTTCCGAAGTTTTCAAAGAAAACATTTCTTCCACTGCATTCAGAACTGTTTTTCAAAGAAAAACATTTATAAATATCCCATAATTCCCCATAATATCCCGTTGTTGGGGAAATTAGTATAAAATAAGATAAAAACCATAGTATATGGCTTTGTCTCGTACGAAGCTCACAAGATAATATTTTAGGAGGAAATTAAAAATGGCAAGAACAAAGGAGCACATAAATTTAGTATTCGTAGGTCACGTAGATCACGGAAAATCAACTACTGTAGGTAGATTATTATACGATTCTGGAAATGTTGACGAACAGGCAATGAGAAAGTTAAAGGATAAGGCTCAAGAATTAGGAAAGGGCGGATTCGAATTTGCATTCGTTATGGACAATTTAAAGGAAGAACAGGAGAGAGGAGTAACAATTGACCTTTCACACAAGAAGTTCGAAACTGATAAGTATTTCTTCACAATCATCGACGCGCCTGGACACAAGGACTTCGTAAAGAACATGATCACTGGAGCATCACAAGCAGATGCAGCAGTATTAGTTTGCGGAGCAAACGAGATCAAGGGAACTGAAACTATCGCAGAGCTTCCACCACAGACTGTTGAGCACTGCAGATTGACTAAGATCTTAGGCGTAGGACAATTAATCGTAGCTGTAAACAAGATGGACATGCAGGGTCACTCACAGGAGAGATTCGAAGGTGTCAAGAAGGTTGTAACAGCATTATTAAAGGCATCAGGATGGAAAGTTGACGACGTACAGTTCGTTCCAGTTGCATCATTGCATGGAGAAAACATCGTTAAGAAGTCAGACAAGATGGCTTGGTACACTGGCCCAACTTTGCTTGAAGCAATCAACAACTTGAAGGTTCCACAAAAGCCAACAGATCTTCCATTGAGAGTTCCAATCCAGGATGTTTACAACATCACAGGTATCGGAGTAGTTCCAGTAGGAAGAGTAGAAACTGGCGTATTAAAGGTTAACGATAAAGTAACGGCTGTTCCAGGAAGAGAAGGTAAAGGAGTTCCAGGAGAAGTTAAGAGCATAGAGATGCACCATGAGATGATGAATGAAGCTGGTCCTGGAGACAACGTAGGTTTATCCGTAAGAGGATTCGGTAAGAAGGACGTTCAGAGAGGAGATGTTATGGGTCACAACGACAACATCCCATCCGTTGCAACTGAATTCACAGCACAGATTGTTGTATTGAACCATCCAAGCGTTATAACTGTTGGATACACTCCAGTTTTCCACATCCATACTGCGCAAGTTGCATGTACTATTGTAGAAATCGTTAAGCAGTTAAATCCAATGACTGGAGAAACTCTAAAGGAGAACCCAGACTTCATCAAGAATGGAGACGCAGCAATTGTGAAGTGCAAGCCAACTCATCCATTAGTAATTGAGACACACAAGGCAATACCACAGATGGCAAGATTTGCAGTAAGAGACTCGGGTGTAACAGTAGCAGCTGGTATGTGCATAGATGTTGTAAAGAAGCAGTTGTAAGACTGTTTTAATTTTTTATTTTCATATTACTGTTACCATGTGAATGGTAACACGATAAACTAATATTTTACCGTGGGGCAAACAATGCAAAAAGCAAGAATCAAACTGGCAAGTACAGACATCAACAAGATCAATCAGACTTGTGAGTACATAAAAGATGTTGCATCAAAGACTGGAGTAGTTATCAAAGGACCAATACCTTTGCCTACTAAGAAGCTAAAGATCACAACAAGAAAAGGTCCGTGTGGAAATGGAACTGCTACTTGGGACAGATTCGAAATGAGAGTCCACAAGAGATTAGTTGACTTAGGCATTGATGAGCGCGCATTGAGACTCGTAATGAAAGTACCAATCCCAGAAGGATTGAACATCGAAATCGAAATGATTGACGAGTAAATATTATTTTTCTAAAATATTTTCTACGGTTATTTGAATCAATTTTGACAGCATTAGTTCTATATGGAAAAATATCACAACATTTATAAATATATTCACCACTATTAAGTTATGAATAACTTAAGCAAAATAGTTCTATTATCTGCAGGCATGATGTCAGGCTGCGCCATGGTTTCAATGCCGTTTGGTACATTCGGAGATTTAAAGTATAATCCCGTCTATGAAAGAACGGAAGTGCAGCACCAAAAAGATATAGTTATAGGAAAAATAAAAAAAAGAAAAGACTACACAAAAAACGACACTTTAACAACAATGATTACAGCCTGGATACAAGTAGATGATGAATATGAAAAAATCATCATAGAAGACGAAACCAGACATTTCGATGGATTATACAAGGATTCATTGTTCACGGCAAAAATATGCAAGCATAAGCAAATCACATATATTGAACAACTGCCAATTGACACATCATACCTCCAGTCACAAGTGGAAACGATGAAACTATTGCCTTATTCAGTGGAAGCTCATCAAGAATTTTTAAAAGCAGATAGCTTGAACAGAGAACGGAACACAGCACGATTAAAATGATAAATAAAATATTCGATCCAAAAAATTTCTTAATAGTGCATCATAGGGCTCTAAACAATTCAGCGCCGAGATTAGACGATCTTGCAGAAAAGACATATCAGCTAGAAAAGAATATATCCGGAAGGAAAGCAATAATGGCTCTCGAAGGAGATATAATCGAGCATAAAGACGACATCTATTTCTGTCATGATATAACAAAGAGAGAATTAGATTGGTTTTCGGAAGCAAAACATGGAAAAATATCAAGCTCTAACGTAGGAAATTATATGAGAA